>DAOWOP010000132.1 GCA_030642005.1 Planctomycetales bacterium | reverse complement strand
GCGCGCGCAAACGTGAACGAAAAACGGATGTGAAAACCGCAACTCCCGGCCCAGCCGGGACTTAATTTTTTTCAAAAAAATCCCAATGTGCGTTTTTTCCGTGCACGTGTGCGCGCGCAGATGTGCTGCTTTCATGGACATTTCAGCCGGTCGCCGATAGGTTCTTGCGGGCGATTTCAATTGAAGGGAGAGGTTATGGATTACAAGAAGGTCATACCGTGCCTGGACGTCAAGGACGGCCGGCTTGTCAAGGGCGTGCATTTTGTGGAACTCAAGGAAGTCGGCGACCCTGCCGAGGCCGCCGCAGCCTACAGCGCCGCCGGGGCGGATGAACTGGTCTTCCTCGACATCACCGCCACGGTCGAAGGGCGAAAGACCATGGCCGACGCCGTCAAACGCACAGCAGAGGGAATCTCCGTCCCGCTGACCGTCGGCGGCGGAATCGCAAGCACCGACGACATGCAGAAACTCTTCGACATCGGAGCCGCCAGGGTCTCGGTCAACACCGCTGCCGTCCGCAACCCCGACCTCGTTCAAGAATCAGCCGGGAAATTCGGCAGCGATCGAATCACCGTCGCCATCGACACGCGCAAGAACGATTCGCTGCCTTCGGGTTTTGAAGTGATGGTTCGCGGCGGGCGGGAGCCGACGGGGATTGACGCCGTTGAATGGGCCGAGAAGGTCGTCGCGCTTGGGGCGGGCGCCATTCTGCCGACCAGTATGGACGCCGACGGCACGCAGGCCGGCTACGACATCCCGATGACCCGTGCGATCGCCGATGCGGTTTCCGTGCCGGTCATAGCCTCCGGCGGAGCCGGCGAACTGGAGCACCTCAGCGAAGCCATCCTCGAAGGCCACGCCGCCGCCGTACTGGTCGCCTCAATCGCCCACTTCGGAAAGTTCACGATTCGCCAGATGAAAGAGCACCTTGACAGCAAGGGCATTGATGTCCGGCTGTAAGGTGCAGGCTGGGACGGAGTCCCACCTTTTCCTGATCCGAACGAAGAATTAAAGAATAGAAAAAGGTGAGACTGCGCTTGCTACTCTGCGAAGTAATTCGCTACGTAGCACGAGTCGTTTCGTCCCAGCCTGCCACTGCTCCCAAAAAATTTTGTTATATCCGGGTATCCGCGGTATCAGAACGAGCAGAACAAGACGCCTGAAATGAAGGCCGAGATAGACTCGCTGCGCTTCCCGTGGATCGGGTACTAGAGCGGTTAGTGCTCCGTCCCATCGCAAATCATGTGTAATAACCAGGCTTTGTCTGAAAAGTAGTTTTTAGCCGCAGAGCGGCGCCTTTCTTAGCCCCGGGCGGAAGCCCGGGGGCTGGAGATGCGTGTTTTTTCAAGCCCCAGCGGGGCGTCTTGATGCTGTTGTCGCAGTAGCCACAGTAGGTTGTGATCAAATTAAGACGCCCCTGCGGGGCTGGATTCGGGCCTGACATTTTCCACGGGCTTCCGCCCGTGGCTAAGAAAAACGTCCCTATGGGACTAAAAGATGACTTTTCAGACAGAGCCTAGTTCCACCCTTGCTGACCAACGACATACGCGATGCCTTTTTTCTTGTCATAGGCTACGTATGTTACGCCCGGTTCTTCCGGGTGGCCTTTGGAAAAGAAACTGCACTGCTTGATATCAGAAAGGCTCCAGAATGACAAAAACAACAAATTCCGCTTTTCTTCCTCATCCAGCCCCGGAAGATTGAACTGTTCTTCAACGCCGGCCCATGTATCCGTGGCAAAATGTTTTTCGAGAAATGCCCCGAAATCTTCCGGCGTGGAAATTTCCAGGTAACAGGTTGTTGTGGGTGGCACAGTGGTGGAGATTCCATTCAACAACACAACCTTTTCCGGAAGTTCCAGGTTAGCGTTTTCACGGAACCAGTCGCGCATCTCTTCATCGCTGACAGATACAAAGCAAGAAGGGCTGCTTACGGCAACCGAGGAAAACACGGGATCAGATACGCTTAGGACCATGTATCGAACGCCCAAGCCAATTGTTACTCCGCCGGCGATAAATGCCAGAAGCACCATAGCAAGACCGCTGCCCCACAGCGCCTTTCGCTTCGTCGCCAGGCCGACAATCAGGAGCACCAATCCGGCGATACCGACAACAACCATGGCGACGACAATCAGAAACCCAATCAGAAAAAACGGCATCTGCATAGCAGGCCTCCCGTTACAGCGTTCCTTTGGTCGAGGGCACTTCGCCGGCGCGGGCCGGGTCGTCGGCCTTGGCGGCGCGGAGTGCCTGGGCGACGGATTTGAAGATGGCTTCGGCGATGTGGTGGTCGTTTGCGCCGTAAGGGACGTTGACGTGGAGGTTCATCCCGGCTGTCGCTGCGAAGCGGCGGAGGAACTCTTCGATTAATTGCACGTCGAACGTGCCGATCTTCGGGCCTACGAAGGCGACGTTGAAGACCACCGCAGGCCTGCCCGACAGGTCCAGCGCGACGTTGGCAAGGGCGTCTTCCATCGGAACCGACGCCCATCCGTAGCGGCGGATGCCGGCCTTGTCGGACAGCGCCTTGGCCAGGGCCTCGCCCAGACAGATAGCCACGTCCTCGGTGGTGTGGTGGTCGTCCACCTTCAGGTCGCCGCTGGCCGAGACGGTGATGTCCGAGATGCTGTGCTTGCCGAGATGGTCCAGCATGTGGTCGAGAAACCCCACGCCGGTGTCGGCTTGAACCTTCCCCGTCCCGTCAAGGTCCAGCGTCAGTTCAATGTCGGTCTCTTTGGTCTTGCGTTTGATTGTGGCTTTTCGATTGCTCATACGATTATTCTCCAACTACCCACGGAACACAGTCCGTGGGCTTGGCCAAGCCCACCCACTGCGGTGGGTGGGGCGAAGCCCACCTCTGTTATCTGATTTCCTTTATCGCTCCGGTCAGCGCGGCGTTTTGTTCATCCGTACCCACGGTGATTCGCAGTTTATCATCAAGTCCCGGCTGATTGAAATATCGGACGAGTATTCCGCCGGCCTTGAGGCCTTGGTAGATTGCTTCGGCGTTACCGTCCGGCGGGCGGGTCAGCAGAAAATTCGCCTGCGAAGGCCAGACGCGGAAATCCATCGTCTTTAACTCCGCCGTCATTTTCACCCGTGAGGCCTTGACCTTCTCGGCATTTGCGTTCTTGTGTGCCTGGTCGGCAAAGGCGGCTGATCCCACAGCGGCGGCGGCGGCATCGACGTTGTAACTGTCCTTGACCTTCCAAAGCCCCTCCAGCAGGGCCGGGGAACCGACGCCGAAGCCCAGGCGCAGGCCCGCAAGCGAATAACCCTTCGAGAGCGTCCGCAGGATGATGACGTTTTCCCGCCGGCGGACGATTTCCAGGCAGTCGCCGTCGGCGAAATCGACGTATGCCTCATCCACCACGAGCACGCCGCGAAGTTTCCCTGCCAGGTCGTCGAGTTGCTCGACGGAATAGACGGTTCCCGACGGGCTGTTGGGGCTGGCGACGAAGGTAACGGCCGCAGCGGCTTCGGCCAGGGCGTCGGCGGGTAAGGCGAAATCCTCGTCGTAGGGAACCTCGACGCACCGGCCCGCCTGAATCTGCGTCAGTGTTCGGTAGAGCACATAGGTCGGGACGGCATAGGCGACGGCGTCTGCCGGGCCTACGCAGGCGCGGAGGATCATCGTCAGCACGTCGTCGCTGCCGTTGCCCGCGATTATCCAATCGAGCGGAACGCCAAGGACCTCCGAGACGGCCTGTCGGAACCGCCCCGCCGTCGGGTCCGGATACCGCCGCAGCGTCTCGCCGTCGAGGTTGCGCAGAACTTCCAACGCCGCTGGCGATGGCGGATATGGGTTCTCATTGGTGTTGAGTTTGATAACCCGCTCGCCCGCCGCCGGCTGCTCGCCGGGAACATAGCCGACCATCTGCTCGATGTTCTTTCTAAAATAGGTCATAGGTCATAGGTCGTAGGGAAACAACTGTCATTCATTTTCTCCGAATCTCTATTGCCTTTGCGTGTGCGGTGAGGCCTTCGCGCGTGGCGAAGGCGATTACGTCGTCGGCGTCTTCGGCCAGGGCCGATGCGTCGTAGCGGACGACGCTCGAGGCCTTGAGGAAATCATTGCAACTGAGCGGCCCGAAGAATCTCGCCGTCCCGCCGGTCGGCAGGACGTGCGACGGACCGGCATAGTAATCGCCCAGCGGCACGGGCGCAAAGGCGCCGAGGAAAATCGCACCGGCGTTGCGGATTTTCGCAAGGGCGGATTCATCGTCGGCGGTGATTATCTGCAAGTGCTCCGGCGCGAAATCGTTGGCAACCTCGCAGGCGGCGTCGATGTCCGGCACGACTATGACGGCCGAGTAGTCCTTGATCGCCGCTTCTATCGCTTTTTTTCGCTCCAGTTGGGGCAATTGTTTTTCAATTGCCGCGGCAACGGCGTCGGCAAGTTCTTCCGATGTCGTTACCAGCACTGCCGAGCCTGGGTCGTGCTCGGCCTGGGCGAGCATGTCGGCCGCCACCCAGTCGGGCGGTGCGGTCTCATCGGCGATTATCAAAACTTCCGAAGGCCCGGCGATGGAGTCGATTCCCACCCGCCCGAATAACTGCCTCTTGGCTTCGGCCACGAAGGCGTTTCCGGGTCCAAAGATTTTATCGACGGCGGGAATTGCCTCCGTGCCGATAGCCAGTGCGGCAAGCGCCGGCACGGCTGCGGCGCGATAAACTTCCCATACGCCCAGTTCGCCCGCCAGAGTCAGTACCATCGGGCTGATGTCGCCGTCGGTCAACGGCGGGGAAACCAGTGCGATTTCGCTCACGCCGGCCACATGAGCCGGCACGACCGTCATCAACACCGTCGAAGCCAGCACCGCACGCGCGCCGGGAACATAAACGGCAACGCGGTCAACGGGGACGTATCTCATACCAAGTTCCCGGCCTGCTCGTTTGAGCGATTCCGGTGCTCGGGCCAGGATGTGCTCCTGATACCGGCGGATATTCGCCGCCGCACGGCGTACCAGGGCGAGAAACTCTTCGTCGGCGGCGGCATAGGCCCGTTGAATCTGCTCACGCGGGACCCGCAGCGTTTCGCTCGTCAGTTCGGCCTTATCGAGTTTCCTGGTCCATTCGATAACGGCCTTATCGCCGCGGGCCTCAACGTCGGCGATGATCTCCCGCACGGCATCGCCGACATCGACCTGCTCCGTCCCGCCGGCAACGATCCCGGTGCGCAGTTTGTCCCGCAGGGCCGCTACAGCCGGGGCACGCGGGGGTTCGTCCGTTCTGATTATTCGCACGGCCATAATGGCGCCGCCTTGCATTCAGCGGAAACTAACTCCGCCTTGCCAGAATTTCATCCATCGCGCCTATTTGCTTCGCCGACAACGTCGGCCCTTGATGATTATCCAGAATCTCCAGCGCCTTTCGTTGCATAGGAGCAGTAATCGGCTCAGCGCCGTCACCGGACCATGCCTCGAACGTCCGCCGGTCAAAACACCCGGGGAACCACATGTCCTGTCGGAAATTCTCCAGAGTGTGACTGTCGCTCAGGAAATCTCCCATGGGACCGACACGGTCAATCACGTCGATTGCCAACGTATCATCGGTGATTTCAAATGCAGCCAGATAACGTTTGACCATGCCTATCAGTTCGTCCGCCAGGACAACGCTTTCAATCGAGCAGCACAAGCCGCCCTCAAGATAGCCCACGTCATGAATCAGGTTGCATCCGTTCAGTGCGCTGACAAGCAGAGACGCCGCCATTTCCACTCCGGCCTGAGCATCGACAACCTTCGAATCGGTAGCGCCGGCAATGCAGAATAACGGCAAACCGTACCAGTGGGCAAGGTCGGCAAAGGCGGTGTTCATCATTTGCAGTTCCGGGCAGCCGTAAGAAAAGACCATCGTGCTCATATCCATAATGGTCGCGTCAGCGCCGTAGATAAAGGGTGCGCCGGGATTTTTTAATTGATGAATGACCAGCCCGGAAAGAGACTCAGCACTGGCTTGCGCGATGCAGCCGGCCATCGTTACCGGGGCGGACGCGCCCATCATCGGGCTGGCGATGTAGATCATCGGAATCCCGTATTCGGCGGCAAAGAGCATCTTGCCCATCCCTTCCGGCGTATGGTGCAGGGGACTGATCGGTTCGTTGTACAGTACGTACCGCGGCCGGGTTTTTAGTTCTTCGGCGTCGCAACCAATAACAACCATCGCCATATCGAGGATGTCGCGCATATCCGCGGCGTCGTTGGCGGTGAAAACTACCGGCTTGGACGTATTGCGAACCAAAGCGTCGAACTGGTGAACGTAACTGGTAACGCGGCTTGCGTCCGAAGCGATGCCCATCGACATGCAGAAATCTATGTTCTCCAGTCCGTCGCAGAGTCCGGCAATACGCTCCACGTCCGCCTTGGCGCTCATCCGGTGTTCGTTTGTTACCTGGTCGATCGTACTGGGCAGGTCGGAGCCTGTACCGAAATTCACAGACTTGCCCTCCAGCAGCATCGCAGGATTCCCGTCCCGGTCGAAAATCTCGATTTTCCCGGGGGTCGTTGCCAAGGCGCTATCGACCAAAGCCCCCGGGATACTGACCCGTTCGCCATCGACAGACGCGCCGGCCTTTCTCAACAGGCCGATTGCCTCTTCGTTATGAACCACCACCCCTGTCCGGGCAAGGATTTCAAGAGATGCCTCGTGGATCCTTTCAACCTGTGAAGAGTCCAGAATACCGATGTTTAACGTTGCTTTGTCTTTGATGCTCACCGGGTCTCCTTTTTCAATTACCCTGATGCTCACAGTGCGGCATTACTTTACGCACGGCGGGGTGGTTATGCAATAGGCTGTCATTGCGCGTGTGGGGCTAATTTTCCTGGCCACTGTGCAACGGCGAATTCCGGGGCGTTCCGGTTGTCTGAAGCAATCGGCTTTCAGCGGTCAGCAATCAGCATTCAGCCAAAACACAATAAACAAAGGAACTGAACACTGACCGCCCTGGCACTACACGCTTACTGTGCCAAGGTGGTCAGTGTTCAGTTTTTTTCTTTTGCTGACCGCTGACCGCTGATTGCTGATTGCTGATTGCTGACTGCTGATTGCTGACTGCTGACTGCTGACTGCTGACTGCTTTTTACTGACCGCTGACCGCTTAAAAATCAGTCACACACTATTGCGTAGCAATGGATGTCGAGGCTTGAACCGACAAATTTTATCTGGTATCATCACTGTCCCAATAGACGCCCCCATCGTCTAGTGGCCTAGGATACCAGGTTCTCATCCTGGCGACAGGGGTTCGAGTCCCCTTGGGGGTAAATCAGCGTTCAGCAATCAGCAATCAGCAGTCAGCGTTCAGCGTTCAGCGTTCAGCAGTCAGTGTTCAGCGTTCAGCAGTCAGTGTTCAGTTTTTTCTTTTGCTGATTGCTGATTGCTGAT
>DAOWOP010000168.1 GCA_030642005.1 Planctomycetales bacterium | reverse complement strand
TCCGAGGCTTTGGCGAGGTATTTCGCCAGCATATCGGCTGCTTCGTCGGCGTCGCCGAGTTCGGCGGCGACTTCGGCCATTGCGATTACAAAGTCCGAATTAAGCCCGCCGCTGGCTAGGTGCTGGGCCAGCAGCGACTTCGGCGCCGACGGGGTCTTCTTCGCCCTGCACCACAGAACGGCTGACGCTATCGCTTCGCGGCGTCGGGCCGGTTCGGTGAGCATTTCCATAACGATGGCTCGCGGCCGTTCGAAATCGCCCGTCTTCAGCAGTGCGATTACGGCCAGTCGGCCGGCATGAGGGTCGGTCTTGTCGCGCCGGTATGCACGTTCCAGCAGGACGGCCGCCTCGTCGGCCTGGCGCAGTTTCAGCAGCAGCCGGCCACGGGCGACCATACATCGCTCAGGCCTGGCGACCAGAGGTTTCAACAGGCTGCGACTGGAAAACGCCCGCCCGTGCGAAGCGATGAGTTTGGCCAATCGCTCGTAACATTCCAGCGACGCGGTCCAGCAGGCCCGACGCTCAAGCAGGTCCCCAAGGCGCAGCAGGGTCTCGGCGGTGTCGGGGTTATCGTCGGCGGCGTCGCTACATAGTAAGGCCCGGCGGAAGCGGATTACCGCCTTATCATACTGCCGCTGCATGACTGCATACTGGCCAAGAACAAGTTGAACCCGCACGTGGTTCGGGGCGATCTTGGCCGAAGCGAGCAGGTGAGGCTCGGCCTTGGCGCGGTCACCCAAAGCCGCATAAGCAAGGCCAAGGCCTCTGCGCACGCGGGGCGAGTGCGGAGCAAATCCCGTGGCGCGTTCGAGCAGAGTAATGGCCTGGATATAGTCGCCCCTGACAATCAGTCTTTCAGCCCGGTCAACTATCCCGGCGGCGCGTTTGGGGAGTTTTTCGGCATCGGGGGCGTCGGAGGGACGTTTGACGGCGGGAGGCAATTTCGCCAGGGGCAGTTTCGCCGTCTCCGGCAACAGCGCGGGGCTGCTCGCCGGCGTCGCCTTGTCGGCGACAGTCCCGGTCGGCTCCTGGCACGCCAAGCCAGAAAAGCAGACGACGATAACGCAAATCAATAACCACGCTACAGGCTTCATGATAAGTAACCTGAAATAATGTTTAAACAGTCCTCCCTGAACAACAAGGCCAAGCCAATATCGAAGAGAAGATAGCAAGATTACCCGCCTTCGTCACGGCTACGGCGTGGCAGGCAGGGATTTTGAGATTATCAGGATAAAAAAAGAGAAAATCCTTATAATCCTGTAATCCCTGTAATCCCGCTATCTTTCTTCTTCTTCTTTCGTAATCAACTTATCACCTTGTTGAGCGGATAAGTTATTATTCCCGTCGCACCGGCGCGCTTCAGTTGAGGGATCATCTCGCGTTCGAGGCGTTCAGACACTATCACTTCAAGAGCGACCCAGTCCTTATCGGCCAGGTCGGAAATGGTCGGGCTTTTTTCGGCGGGCAGCAAAGCCAGGACACCCTGGAGGTCCGCGCGACGGACGTTCATTTTCAGGCCTACCTTTTCCCATGCGGAAATGGCGCCTTGCAGCAGAAGGGCGATGTTCTCGATCTTCTCACGCTTCCACGTGTCGGCCCAGGCGGCGGTGTTGGCAATCAGCCGGGGAGTTGCGAGCATGATCGTATCAATGATACGCAGACGGTTGGCGATGAGGCTGGAACCGGTCTCGGTAACATCGACGATTGCATCGACCAGTCTGGCCTTGACCTCCGTAGCGCCCCAACTGAACTCGACCTTCACGTCGATGCCCTTGTCGGCAAAGTACCTGCTGGTGATATTGACCAGTTCCGTCGCAACGATACCGCCTTTGAGGTTCTCGGCTTCCGTTACGCCCGATTCATCCGGTACGGCCAGTACCCACCGGACAGGCTGGAGGTTGCGTTTGGCATAGACAAGTTCAGCCACTTCGACAACGTCCGATTCGTTCTCTTCGATCCAGTCGTTTCCGGTTATCCCGACGTCGATGACGCCGTCGGCGACGTATCGGCTCATCTCCTGCGCGCGGAACATTACGGCAGTGATGTCCGGATCGTCTATCGAGGGGAAATAACTCCGCGAGGAGATCGACACCTTGAATCCGGCCCGCCGGAGCAACTCCACCGTGTTGTCCTGCAACGAACCTTTAGGGATTCCCAGGGCAAGTTTTCTTTCCGAAGTCTTATTAATCACGATCACATCTCCGTTCCAGCGAATCCGGCGGGTCTTTTATTTTCCTTTGCGGCGCGACGCCGTTTTCTTCCTGGCGGTCTTGGTGGTCTTCTTTTTGACCTTTTTACGCGCAGCGGTCTTCGTGGATGATTTGACTTTTTTCTTCGTTACAGGTTTTGCCTTCTTTTTGGCTTTCGCTTTTTTCTTGGCTTTCGCTTCTGCTTCTGCTTTGGCCTTGGCTTTCGCTTTGGCTTTGGCTTCGGCTTTTGCTTTGGCTTCGGCCTTTGCTTTTGCTTTGGCTTCAGCCTGCCTTCGGCGGCGAGCCCTTTCCCTTGCGACCTTGGCGGCTGCGCCGGCGGCATAGTCCCGAAACGCCTCGTGCCAGGACATCGCATCCTTGCCGGGGGTTATACGCTCCAGGAAACCCTGGAGGTCCGCTAAGTCGCTGTCGGGGTGGATAAACCCGTCCAGTTTCAGCGCCTCCAGCAGCAGATCATCGACGGGTATGGCATGCCCGCTGAAGCCGAAGAGCGTTACGACGCTCTCGGCGTAGGGACTCAAACCAACCTTTTCGCGCAGAATGCTGCGGACCTCCCGCTTGGTCATCTTGGCGAGGAAATCCAGGGACAGCGCGTTGGTGTGGTCGAATATGACCTGTAACGCCCTGGTCATGGCGATTGCCTTGGCGCGAACATCGGGAAAGTCTTCGCCAAGCACCTCGGCAATGTCCCGGAGCGGGCTGACGCGAAGTTCGTTGAAATCGACGAATTCTTCGGTCAGGGCCGACATGGCTGAAGACGCCTTCGCAAACGTTGTGTCTTCGGTCAGGACGCCCTCCACCATCAGGGCGATGCGGTCAGTCCGCCCAGCCGGTGCGGCCTTGGCCCTTTGGGCTATGAGACGCCTTATCTTTTTTTCGTACTGTGCACTGTTCTTCATAGGTAAGCATCCCAAGTCCACGAATTACACGAATTTGGTAATTGGTAATCCGGCATCGGACACGTTACCAATTACTATTTACCAATTACCTAATTCGTGTCATTCGTGGACTCTTTTTCGTGGATTTCATCCATGGCCTGGCGGATGACATCCAGTGTTTCCAGTGTTTTTTTGAACTGATGGTCAATTACGAACTCCAGCACAGGCGTATGTCGCAGGGTTATATTGTCTCGCACGATCGCCCGTATGCGTCCCGACGCCCGGGCCAAGGCCTTGATACAACGCTGCTGGTCGGCTTCTGTACCGATAATCGAAACATAGACCTTTGCGAGAATCAAGTCTTCGGCGACCTCTACCCGCGTAATCGAGGTCCGCGCGGTGTCGATCCGCGGGTCAGCCAGTTTTCCCAGCAGGACCCGACCAATCTCATGCTGGATGAGTTTCCCGATACGTTCTGTTCTGCGATTCATACCGACAATATCCTGCTGACGAAGAAAAAGAAGAAAGATAGCGGGATTACAGGGATTACGGGATTATAGGGATTTGTTTTTTCTTTTTTATCCTGTAATCCTAAAATCCCTGTAATCCCGCTATTCTGTCTGTTTTTTTTCATAAAATCTCGACCTCATAATCAAGCAGCACCATGAAGCGGTTTGTCCTGGCGGCATCGACTATTTTGTCCATCGCGCCCCTGATGTACCTTCCATCCGACCCGACCATTGCCACGGCCAGTACGGCTTGCCTGATGCTGCCGACGTGATCGACCTCGGAGATCGAGACGTTCCGGCCATGAGCGATGCGGTCCTTGAAACTCTTGACGATCCGGCGCTTGTCCTTAAGGCTCATCGCGTCGGGAATCATCAGTTCCAGGTGCAGCAAAGCCACCTTAGTCGCCATGGCGCATCACTCGGTACCGGCGGATGTCCGACCTGCTGAAGTCGCCGGGGCCAGTTCCACCGTCTGGTAGGCCTCGATTACGTCCCCGACCTTGATGTCGTTGAAATCGGCGATCCTCAAACCGCATTCCATTCCGTTCCTGACCTCACGGACATCGTCCTTGAACCGCTTGAGGCTTTCCAGCCTGCGCTCGTCCACGACAACGACGTTGTCCCTGGTGAGCCGGACGGTGGCGTTGCGATTAATCAGCCCGTCAGTAACGTAGCAACCTGCGATGGTTCCGATGCGGGATATTTTGAAGACTTCCCTTACCTCGACCCGGCCTGTAACTTGCTCGACGGTCTCCGGCGTCAACATGCCGCGGACTGCCTGCTCAATTTCCTCTATAAGTTGATAAATCACGCGATAGGTGCGGATTTCAACGCCTTTTTGCTCGGCCAGAACCCGCGCCCTGTTATCGGCAGTTACCCTGAAACCGAGGATAATGGCGCCGGACGCCTCGGCCAGGAGCACGTCGCCCTCATTTACTCCGCCGACGCCGGAGTGAAGGATTGCGATCTTTACCTCTTCCAACTCCAGTTTGCGAAGGCTCCCCAGCAGCGCCTCGCTTGATCCTTGCACGTCGGCCTTGACAATCAGGCGAACCTCTGCGGAGATTCCGGCTTCGATATGGTCGAAGAGATTCTCCAGCGTCGTTTGCGGCGCTGCTGCGAGGCTTTGGGCCCGTTGCCTCTGTCGGCGTTCGGCGGCTATTTCCCTGGCGCGGGCCAACTCGCCGACCACGTAGAAGCGGTCTCCGGCATCGGGAACTTCGTTCAGGCCGATGATTTCAACCGGCCTGGCCGGACCGGCTCGTTTAATCGGTTTACCTCGATCGTCCAGGATGTTTCGCACTCGCCCGTAAGCGGCCCCGCAGAGGACTATATCACCGACTTCAAGCGTTCCGTCTTTGACCAGCAGGCCGGTCAGAACGCCCCTGGCCGGATCGAGAGACGCCTCTACAACCCACCCGGCGGCAGGTGCGTCGGGGTCCGCGGTCAGTTCGAGCAGTTCCGCCTCAAGCGTAAGTATCTCAACAAGTTTGTCGATACCTTCACCTGTAGCGGCGGAGGTATGTATCACCTCGGTCTGCCCGCCCCATTCTCTCGGCTGGAGGTCGTGCTCGGCCAGTTGGCCCAGAGCACGCTGCACGTTCGCATTGGGCAGGTCGATCTTGTTCAGCGCCACAACAATGGGCACGTTTGCCGCCTTGGCGTGGTTGATCGCCTCAACGGTCTGGGGCATCACGCCGTCATCGGCGGCGACGACCAACACAACGATGTCGGTCATGTCGGCGCCTCTGGCGCGCATGGCCGTAAAGGCCTCGTGCCCGGGTGTGTCCAGGAAAACCACGCTTTTACCGCCTACGTCATAGCGGTACGAGCCGATGTGCTGGGTAATTCCGCCTTCTTCCTTGTCGGCTACCGCGGCGCTGCGGATATGGTCCAGCAGCGACGTCTTACCGTGATCGACGTGGCCAAGGAACGTAACAACCGGCGATCTGTGTTCCTGCCGACCCGGTTTGCGCTGAGTAAATTCTTCTTCCAGCAGGTCTTCAGCCGTTTTGGCGATTTTGATTCTCAGTTCGATGCCGCTGTCGGCCGCTATCGACTGCGCCATCTCGCTATCCAGAGTCTGGTTGATTGTCGCGGCAATACCTTCGCCAAGCAGTCTCCGGATAATGCCGTTTATCTTGATTCCGGTGGCGTATGAGAGGCTTTTGACGGTAATCGGTTCGGCGATTTCGACTTCGCCGGTCTGAAAGACATCCCTGGCTTCGGTCTGCCCAGGCCCCACTGTGGCGCGGCGCCGACGGAGTGTGCCACCGGCGGCGGCGGC
>DAOWOP010000121.1 GCA_030642005.1 Planctomycetales bacterium | reverse complement strand
GTCAGCAATCAGCCAAAACCAAAATAAACAAAGGACCTGCAATGCTGACCGCCCTGGCACGGCCAGGGCAATCAGTATTCAGTTTCTTCTTTTGCTGACCGCTGACCGCTTTTTACTAATTGCCTGTCTGAAATAGTTTTCAGACAGAGCCATAAATAAAACGCTTTCTGTTCTTTAGTCATATCAAACCCGAAAAAGTTCCCACAGTTTCACAATTTTTTTTCGCCCGCCGCATTCCGGGTTTGACGGCTTTGCGATCAACTATTTACGTCGTGGTTTTCGGCCGAAGATGCGCGTCCTGATGTTGTCCCAGAAGCCGACCATGCCAAGCCGGCCCGCCAAGGCGCGTATCTGCTGATCGGAAGGCGAAAGAATCATGGCCTTGGCGACGTAACGCCGGGCGCGGGGGATTTGACCTTTCTGAAGGTGCGCCTGGGCGAGGTTATAAAGGGCGAGAGGATATTCAGGCTGCAATTTCAGCGCCCTTCGGCAGTGGCAGATGCCGTCGTCCAACTCGCCCATTATCAGGTAACTGACGGCCAGGCTGTGCTCGGCATGAGGATTTTCCGGTTGGAGGGAAACCAGTTTTCGCAGTATGGCGTTGGCCTGTTTGGTCTTCTGTACTTCGATGAGCAGTTGAGCCAACCCCAGCAGTGTTACCGGGTCATCATCCGCATGTCTCAATTCAGCCAGCAGGTGCGCGCCGGCCTGCTTCGTGCGTCCCATTCGCAGCAGCGTCTCGCCGAGGGCCTGATGCGCCCCGGCATAGCGCCGGTCAATCCTTATTACCAGCCTGAACTGCTCCTCGGCTGCATACAGCCGGTACCGCTTCAGCGCCACCATCCCCAGGCCGAAATGTGCGCCGGGATGGTCGGGAACCTGCTCAAGGACGCGGCGAAACTTTTCGTCGGCCTCGTCGAACCGGCGCATCTCCGTCAGCAGGTCGCCGAAGTCAAGCAGCACTTCCATACCACCGGGATCGACAGCAAGTTCGGCGAGGTAGTGGTCCCTGGCCCAATCGAGGTTGCCCAAAGCCCAGCAGGTCTCGGCTATGCGTGCGTGGACATGCGGGTGGTCGGGGTCGAGTTCCAGCGCCCGCTCCAGGCATCCAATCGCCCGGCGGTACTCACCACGCTCGTATAAACTGGCGGAGATGTTATACAGGCACAACGGGCAGGCCGGCTCGACCTGACGGGCGAGGTAGAACATAATCTCAGCCTGCTCGTGCTCGCCCATCTCGGTGTAGGTAATGATGCGATTACAATAAGACGGTTCAAATGCCGGATCGATCTGCTCGATCCGCTCGAAACATTCCAGCGCCTCGGCGTAACGCTCCAGCCGAGTCAGGTCCACGCCAAGGGCGTTAAGCGCTTCGACGTCGTCCGGCTCCAGGGCCAGGGCCCGGCGATAGGCGGCGACGGCCTCGTCGAAATCAGCCATTACGTCGAAGGTCAGACCAAGGTCGAAATGCCAGGAGGCGTTGTAGGGATTGATGGCGATGGCGCAGCGGAACTCATCGGCCGCCTTGCCGAACCGACCTGAGAGGTATAACTGTCCGGCATGTTCGGCACGTCGTTCTGCTTCAGCCCAATCATTCATATATGTGCGCCACCCGCTGTAACCGCAGACCTATGAGACCCCGCTTAACCAACCTGTTACCACTCTTATTCTACGCATCGTTCACCCCCGCGACAAGTCCCACACGCCTGTTCGACGCAAATTAAATACCATGCCTCGCTGAAGCAAGCACGCCAACAGATTGGTTAATTGGTTGACTGGTTGACTGGTTGATTGGTAAATCAGTTCATCAGTTTCAGGTTCCGTTTTTTCTGTTTTTGCCTAAACCCAAATCCCTAGTCCCTAGTCCCTGTTTTCCCGTTACTTACCCGGTGTTACGGTGAACGTCCCCGCCCATTCAGGTAGTTTCGGCGCTCTGGTGCGAAGCATCTTTTTCCATGCTTCATCAGTCAGGCGGTCGGACATCGGATGCTTGAACTCGTAATGGCTCAGCACAGGCCCGACACCGGCGACCAGCCCACCGTCAGGCATCGGATATACCACCACCATCGTGTGCAGATAACCCGTGCCCTCCTCGAGAACCTGCCGGGTGTTGCCGTCGGTATGAACGTCGGCGACAATGGTCGTCTCCAAACCGTCGGATTTCACGCCGGCTACGACCGATTTCAACTGCGAACCAAAACCGCGAATAAAGGCGTAATCTTCGGCAGTGAGTTTCTTATTCGCCAGTTCCGCCTGAGAGATGGCCAGCAGACGAGCGACGATTTTCTCAAGAGAAACGAGCCGGCTGCGGGATTGCTTGTCCAGCACCTTGAAATCGTCCAGGCCCTTGATCGTCATCCGCGTCAGCGCCAGCAACCGGGCGTAGAACTCCGGCACCGGCTCGACGTAGCCTTCGACCATCTTAGGCGGACGCGGCATAGCCGAACCCGCCCGCATCGTGTACGACTGCTTGGCGTAGAGGATCGTATCGTGTCGCAGTTGCGACCAACTCGCCAGGGCCGCCGACAGTTGCTTGTCCCGCCAGGACTCGGTCTGCATGAACGTCGGATAGCCGGCAGGATACTCCTTGAGCAGGGCTTTGAGCGCGTACAGCCAGGACCAGTACATATTGCGGTTCCAACCGGCACGGTCTATCTCGCCGAATTGCTTCTGCAACTTCGCAAGCGTCTCGTCGTAGCGGACATACTGGTCGTCGCCGAGTTTCTTAAGCCACATCCGCGCCCGGTCTGAGCCGAGGACGGCCATTACATCCAGCCCTCGCGGGAAACCACGAATCGGCCCGCCGTCGCTCATAACATAAGTAAATGGCTTTTTCTCGCCGCCCCGGTACAGCCCGACGGCCGGATAGACCATCTTGCCCATCATAAATGAATCGGGAATGTACCGCTGCCCCATCAGGCGCAGCCCCTGTGTCAGCCCCAGCGCCTTGGCGAGTGTCGCTTCGTCGGCGATACCCGCCGGCGGACCTTCGAGATCGCCCAGGCCGCTGTAAATCTCCGGCTTGCGCAACTTGGCCAAGGCCTTGCGAAACTCGAAGAACTTTTTCGCATTCGTCAGCGACGATGCCGTTACCGCCTGACCGATGGCCTTGCGTATCACACCGCGATATTCATACGGCGTCAGGTCGTCGGCGAAGCCGACGTAGTAGGCCGTTACCGAATACAACCGGTCCCACACCGCCGCCAGCGTCCTGCCGTCTGTGAGTTTCTTCTCCATCATCCCCGCCAGCATTGCCGCTGCCAGCGTCTGCCTGCGCGCCTCTTCGGCCGAGACCACTGCCTTGAGGAATCGGCCTTCGGTGTCTTTCGTCTTTCCTCGGATAATGAACGTCATCCGCCCGTACCACATCAGGGCCTTGAAATACTGCTTGAGTTTCTTGCTGCGCGTGTAGTGCCCGCGAGGGACGTACTGGGAATAGTCTTCCTTATAGATGAACAGCGGACTGGCGTCGAAACCCCTGTGCGCGGCGATAAGGTCCAGTTCCGCCCGGACCTCCTTATCCACAATCTTCGGAATAAGGTCGCCGGGATCCTTGCCGGGCGGGTGGGCCTTGATATATTTCTTCAGCGTGCCCTTCATTTCCTCGGGAGGCCACGCACTGGGGATACGCATGTGCACGCGGCCTCTATGAACGACCAGTGCACCGATCAATTCCTTGTATTTCTGATGGAACTCGGTGCGCTGTCGCCAAGTCGGTCGCGCCGGCCAGGAGTTGACCTCTTTCAGCGCCGCTACCGCCTCGGTGCCGAAGTCCGTCTGTGAAAGCACCACGACCGGCACGGTCGCGTAGCCGACAAGCAATCGGGCGGATTCTTTCAATTCGCCGTCGGTCGATTTGTACAACCTCAACGCTTCAGCCTGGATGGCCTTGCTTATCAGCGTCGCATCGCCGAAGAATTCCCGCTCCTCGATGGCCTTGAGCGTCTCGTCGAACTGGATGTGGTAGAGGTGCAGCAGCGAATCGGACGTGATGAATATCGGCAGCCCGCGCGTCTTGAGGGATTTGTAGAACCCGGCTACGTCGTCGCTCCGCCCGCCGGCAATGGCCGCGAAACCGCCAGCGGTCAGTGCGGCGTCGAACTTACTCTTCACTGCCTCCTTACGAAGTTCGTACATCTTCCCGGTGAAATCCGCATTGGAAAGTTTCGATATGTCCAGCGGCAGTTTGTACTGCGGGGCAGAGGGTTTGACATCGACCTTGACCGGCTTGTAATACTGCGCCATTCGCGCCGGCAGGTCGTCGCAGCCGGGGAGTTTCTTCGCCGAACCGACGAGTTGGTCTTCGGCCCGCAGAGGACTAATCCCGAATACAATAACGCACGCCAAAAGCAATCCCGTGATCCGTCTCATCGCTGCGCTCCTTATCTGTGAATATACCGACACCTTTTACAACATTAGACGCAAACGGCGGGCAAAGGATTCAAGATAATAAAGATTTTCATGGAGCGATCATTTTTGGCCGGCTTTGGGCTTCGGCGGGGTCCAGGTGGACTTTTTCGCCGTCGCGCCGAGGTGCAGAATGGGCAGATGCTCTTTGTCCGGTGGCGGACGGTACTGAAAGAGGACGAACCCGGCAGTTTTATATTTTCGGGTAATGAGAATGTGGTGAAGCGTCTGGTCCGGCGTCATGAGCCGCACCAAGCCGATCCCCGGCATCAGCGGGATACGCCCATCAACCCAGCGACTGACGGCCCGCATCTGGGTTTCAAAGTCGGCTGTCTTCTGGATGTACTGCATGGGGCAGACGAAATCCAGGTAGCCCTTCTCGACCCAGAGTTTCCAGTCCTGTCCGACCATCACGCGGGCGCTGGGCCAGTGCCAGAACACCGCCGCCGAAATCAGTGTGTCCGGTTTGGCCTTGTGTGCGGCCCGGCTGACGGCTGCGACCAGGTTCGTGATCCGATCGCGGCGGAACTGGAGATACTTGCCCTTCAGTTCGCCGCTGCGAACATCGGCCGGCCAGTTCCTCACCTTAACTTTATACTCGGTCTCAAATTGCTCCCGACACCGCGGGCAGTAGCACGTCTCGTCGCCGGGGAAACGGATGTAATCGAAGTGAATGCCGGCGATGTCGTAATCGCGGGCCATCTCCACCATGGAATCCACTTCCAGTTTTATATTGGCCGGGTCGGATGGGCAGAGCGCGAATTCGACCGTCTTGCCGCTGAAATCCTGCATCAAGCGTCCCTGGCGGCAGAGGTCCTTATAGAACTGGCTGGACCTGTTGTGGCAGCGCAGATTACACTTCCAGGCGTGGACGGCGATGCCGTGTTTCTTTCCCGCCGCAGCGCACTCGGCCAGTTGATCCCGCCCTTCAGCCCTGTTCGCCAACGGCAGCACCTTGCTCTTGTGAGCCGCCGCGTCACCCCAGGACATGTTCACAATAATGGCGTTGAAACCGACCTCCGAGAGCGTCTTCAACGCCTGGTCCCAACTCATCCCACGGATGCCCTTGGGGTCGTGGCACCAGACCGCGCGAAACTCGCCCGGTTTCGACGGCACGCCGGCGGCGTAAGCTCGCTGGTAGGCCTGTCGGGCCTTGGCGAGCGCCTCGGCCGCCTTGGCCGCATCGTCGGGCTTCATGGTGGACTTGGCCTGGTCGGCGACGGTCTCAGCCTCGGCCAACAGTTTCAACACGACAGCGAGGGCATCGCCCTTGCGCGCCAGACCGCGAAGATTGGAGACCAGAATCGTCCGGTTCACCTCGTCGTGCAGCACAAACAGGCGGATGGCGGTGATTTTGTCCCACCCGGCGGGCTTGCCCTCGGTTTCAAAATTTTTACACGGCAGCGTGAGGGTGTTCGTCCCGGCTCGCGCGCTTAACCAGCACCGATGCCAGCCCGGTCCGCTCCGCAAGTACAGCACCATGAACGCAGGCCGGCCTCGGTCGGCGGTAACGTCCAGCGCGATCTCCTGACAGCCCGACAGGTCCCACTCGCCGCTACGCTGCCAGCCGAGACGCCAATGCTCGTTGGTGCTGAAGTTGCACGGAAGTTTCAGCACGGGCAGGCCACCAACGGTCCCAACACCAACCGGCGGAAAGTCCTTCTCGAGAGGCTTCCACTGTGCGCGAGCGGCCTCGGCTGATGCGTACCGGCAATCATCCAGCAGGATCGTCTTTTCTTCCCCCATCGCCGGATAAGCCTGTAATAAAATAATGCTTGCGAAAAGAAATATGACGACTCGTTTCATAGCGGCTCTCCCGATTCGTGAATATGGCCATACGCCGTATCAGCAAGGTGTACCATTTATCAACTAACGAAAAATATTACAAGGAAATAAAATGCTTTTTCTCCGGGTTTGACAAATCCGCTGAAATGATTACTTTATAGCGTTCCGCAAGGTAAAAACCAACAATTGGAGAAGGAAGAAACTATGCAACTATCCAGCCGGATAAAGAGTGTAACACCCAGCGCGACGCTGGCCGTTACCGCCCGCGCCAGGCAGATGAAAGCCGAAGGTATCGACGTGGTATCCTTCGGCGCCGGCGAGCCGGACTTCGACACGCCCGAATTCATCAAGGCCGCCGCAAAAGCCGCTCTCGACGCCGGCGATACAAAATACACGCCCAAATGCGGAGCCGAACTCAAGGTCGCTATCGTCGAAAAACTCCGACGCGAAAACGGACTGGACCTCAAGCCGGAAAACGTCCTCGTAACCTTCGGCGGAAAACAGGCGCTGTTCAATGCCTTTCAGGTCTTACTGAATCCGGGCGACAAGGTGTTGATGCCGGTTCCATACTGGGTCAGTTATCCCGAACAGGTAAAGCTCGCCGGAGGAGAGTGCATTTTCATCCCCACAGGCCCGGAAAGGAATTTCAAGATTACGGCCGAAGACATCGCCGCCAATGCAGGCCAGGCGAAAATCATCCTCATCAACAGCCCGTGCAACCCGACCGGCGCAACCTATACGCCTGAAGAACTCAAGGACATCGCCGAGGCTGTACTGAAAACAGACCTGGTCGTCTTTACCGACGAGATTTACGAGAAATTCCTCTACGGCGACACCCGCTTCGTCAGTTTCGCTTCGCTGGACGAACGGCTTATCGAGCGGACGCTGACGTTCAACGGCCTGGCGAAAACCTTCAGCATGACCGGATGGCGGATAGGATGGATCGCAGGTCCGGCAGAGGTCATCAAGGCGATGGCGGCGCTGGGGTCGCACCAGACCAGCAGCCCGGCCGGTTTCATCCAGGCCGGGGCATTGGCAGCCTACACCGACCCGGCCGCGGCGGAATCCATCAAAACAATGCGGAAGGAGTTCGAGAAGCGAGGCCGGCATATGCACCGGAGGCTGAACGCCATCGAAGGCGTCTCCTGCACCGAGCCGACCGGAGCATTCTATTGCTTTCCTGACGTATCCGCCCACTTCGGCAGGACGTTTGGAGAAACGAAAGTCAACGGTTCAATGGATTTCGCCGGCGTCTGCCTGGAGCAGGCCAAGGTGGCGATGGTTCCGGGAATCGCCTTCGGCGAGGACCGTTGCGTCCGCCTGTCATTCGCCGCAAGCCTGGAGCAGATAGACAAAGGCATCGACCGACTTGAAGAAATGCTCAAGCAGACATGATCGTCGGGGTGGCTTCAACCGAAGCGAAGTTGGAGCATCGCGGAAACCCCTTGGGATCGGAGGTTGTGGGTGCTGGAGAAACAAGGTTATAGTGCATTCACAAGATTCGCTCTACTTCCTAAAATAGGTTGGATGTCTCTGGTTTTTCAAAGGCCTGAACGGTTACCTCAATACTCAAACTGACCGTTCTTGAAAACAGAACAAAATTACAGGATTTGATATTATTATGCGCCGAACGCATAAATG
>DAOWOP010000262.1 GCA_030642005.1 Planctomycetales bacterium | reverse complement strand
CAGCGTACAGCAAACAACAATCAGCATTCAGCAATCAGCATTCGTCATTCAGCATTCAGCATGCAGCTAAAGAAAAAAACTGAACACTGACCGCCCTAGCACGGCTTGCTTGCCGTGCCAGGGCGGTCAGCTTTGCAGGTCCTTTGTTTATTTGGTTTTGACTGAATGCTGAATGCTGAATGCTGAATGCTGAAAGCTGAAAGCCGATTGCTTCAGGCAACCGGAGCGATCCGGAATTCGCCGTTGCACAGGGGCCAGAAAAATTAGCCACATACTCTATCTTTTATCCCGGTCATTTCAACTAAAGTCCAGCCCAAAAATACCGAAGGTAATAAAGAGTCATGATTTTCGACCTGCCGCCAAAGAGCGGAGGGCGGTGCTTTGACAACTTACATACATGCTTATAATGGGGTTTGGAGTGAACGCGAAACTGCGACAGTCTGCTTTTCAGCATACACTTAATATCAGGTCGGGATTCCTTCCGCTGCTGGTCTTCACCGTTCTGTTGGGGTTTATTAATTTTCTGGTAGTCAATCAGAAGGTTGTGCTTTACCTGTTCTACATCCCCGTCGTTTTCGCCGCCTGGATGCTTTCGAAGCGAGAGGCTGTGGGCGTCGCGACCCTGGGCGCCGTGCTGGTCGTAGCCTACGTTTTTTTCATACCCGACAAATTGCAATATTCCAGCGGCGGGCTTCATCTCTGGATTGAACTGGCGATCTGGGGCGGGATTCTTATAGTAACGGCCTACCTTGTCTCCATGCTGAGACTCCGGACCCAGGAGGCGATGCAGAACCTGCAACGTGCATACAACGGGGTCCTTTCAATCCTGTCGAAGTTCATCCAGACCGTTGACGCCGACACCGAGGCGCACAGCGTGCGGGTCTCGGCGTGGGCGATCCGCATCGGGAACGAACTGGGCCTGAACGCCGGAACAATCGAGGAAATCCGCATCGCCGGATTGCTGCACGACGTGGGCAAGGTGGAGGTCAGCGTGGAACTTCTCCGCAAGGCCGCCGCGCTGTCCGGTGAAGAACGGCAGCGTGTCGGCAGGCACGCCGCCAACGGAGCGGCTATGCTAAAGCCCGTCGGAGGGATGCTCTCCGATATCGCCGATGCCGTCGAAACCCACCATGAAAAATATGACGGCAGCGGACACAAGGGACTGAAAGCGGAACAAATTCCGTTCGTCGCGCGGGTTATTGCCGTTGCGGACGCCTTTGACGCATTGCTGTCGGACCGGCCTTACCGAAAGGGTGTCAGTGTCTTCAGGGCCATGGACAGCATCTGCGTGTCAGCCGGAACGCACTTCGATCCGGCGATCGTGGTCGCGCTCCAGAAAATCATCAACCGCGAAGGCGAGCGGACACTTGAAAAGACACTGGAAACCGCCGGCGCAATACACCCCATCTGACACTAACCAGTACTTTTTAACAATTTCCAATTTCCAATTTCCAATTTCCAATTTCCAATTGAAAAGAAAAGCCCCTTCACGTTCTTCCAATTGGAAATCGACAATTGAAAATTGGAAATTCAGAAAGCTCCCCATTTCTGGTCGCCGGAGATGTAGTAACTCGGGCATATGTGGCGGAACATAAGTGCGAATTTCGTGGCCTTGTCGAGCATCGCCTGACTTTCTGCCGCCATTTTGTCCAACTCCTCGCCGAAGGCCTCGTTAAAGTACGCACTGGTGGCCGAGTCTTTTTCGGCCTCGGTGGCGAACTGACTGCGAATCTTCGCCAACTCGCCGAAGTCGAGCCAGAATCCCCCACAGCCGGGACATTCATCAACCTCGACCTCCTTGTTGACGCCGGAGAAATGCCGCATCATCACCTGCTCGTCGCACTTCGGGCAATTCTTGCGGGCCTCGTGATCCACAGCCACGCCTTCAGCCCGTTCGACATCCAGCAGCGCCTCGCCGGCCGATTCGCTCTGGTTATCGACCTTCTTCAACTCGAAGTTATCGAACCAAACACCCCCGCACCCGCCCTTACAGACATCAACCGTAACACCCCCAGCCGTCATTTCCACCAACTCTCTACCACACGCCGGACATTTCATAGTCTTTGCTCCTTGTATTCGTTTCGCTAATAATAATTTATCTCTCTAGTCCCAGTCATTCGAATGGCTGGGCTTCGTGCCAGGTCGCATGCTTATTGTACGGTGTCGAAATCTTTTTCGCCAAGCGATTAACCCAAATTGACCGTTTTTGAAGTCCCCCCAACCAAATTCAGCATCGTAGGGGCGGCACAAGGCTTCATGTTTAAAACAGAGCCGAACGGCAAGCCGATGCCGAGAGTCGGCTTGCCGTTCGGCTCTGTTTTACTATCGACACCATGCGGCAAATTCTCTCGTCCCGTATAAGAACAAGCATTCTGTCGCCCTTACAGGGGCTAACGCATTCCGACCCGCCGCCTGACCACTGGCTACTACAATCTGTTTTGTTCGCGTTGTTCGCGGCTTACAATCTCCTGTCCAATTTTCGATATTGTATCGCCTCGGCCAGGTGGTGGGACTCGATATTCTCAACACCTTCGATGTCGGCGATGGTGCGGGCGATGCGGAGGACTTTGTCGTGCGCCCGGGCCGACAGGCCCAGTTCGGTCATTGCCTGCTTCAGCAACATCTCGCCGGCGGAATCGAGTTTGCAGAACTGGCGAATCTGACGGCTGGACATTGTGGCGTTGGTAGTTGTTGATGAAGAGTTTAGGGACTCCTGCCTGCCTCCGGCAGGTAGGCAGGTGGGACTTGGGACTTGGGAGGAAGAAGAAGAAATGGATTTATTTTTCGGCGGCGTGTCGGCGGCGGTTGAACCGCGAGCAGTTGCGAAGCGATCTCGTTGGACAGACCGGGCGGCGAGGACTTGTTGGCGCATGTCCGCGCTGGATAATCCGTCGCTGCCGCCGCGGAGTTGTCGCCAGGGGACCGGCGGGACCTCAAT
>DAOWOP010000095.1 GCA_030642005.1 Planctomycetales bacterium | reverse complement strand
GGAAAAACTCCGGATGCCTCTCGGCCCAGCGCTGCTTGGGATCAACGGCAAGCGACAGACTCCCGTCGGGATCGAAGAGGATGTCTTCGAGGTCCCACCTGTATTTTCGGATAAGAAAATCGGCCTGGTACAGGCGGTGCTCACGGGTGAGCAGGTCGCCGGGATTGGCCGGGGCCTTTCGTTCGCCGGGCAGCGACGGGTCGCCCAGGCCGCGCTGGTAGGCGCTGAAGTACACGCGGTTCAGCCGCAGGCGGCGGTAGAGGCCGAAGGTCGCCCGGACAATGTCCGAGTCGCTCTCATCCGACGCCCCGACGATGAATTGCGTGGTCTGTTTGACGCCCTCGTAGCGATTGCCTCGCGCGGTGAGTCGGCTGATGAGTTTCATAGGGGCGACGATGTCGCGGTCGAAATCCTTCATCTGCGACAGCGGCGCAAAGGCCGACCGCCTCGGCGCTTCGACGTTGAGCGAGACGGCGCTCGCCAGCGAAAGCGCCTTGGCGACGGCGGCGTCCGAAGCGCCGGGGATTATCTTCAGGTGAATGTACCCGCGATAACCGAACTTGCCGCGGAGGATTTCAGCCGCCGCCGTCATGCGGTCCATTGTGTAGTCCGGGCTGCGAATTACCGCCGAGGTAAGGAACAATCCAAAGGCCTTCCGCCGCCGGGCGTAGTCCATGAATACGCCGGCTACTTCTTCGGGGCCGAGCGTACATCGGCGGCAGTCCTGATCGTTCCGCAGGGGACAGTACCGGCAGTCGTTGACGCAGGAGTTCGACAGCAGCGTTTTGAGCATAACGGACGTTCCCCCGCCGGGAAGCGAGGCTGGGTAAAGCCACGTCCCGCCAGGCCCGCGACGGCGATGGTCGCCGTCGGTCGTGCCGCACGCGCACGAAAGGTCATACCGCGAGTCGTCAGCAAGGAATTCAAGTTTCCGCTACGTGTCCATTCAGGTGTTTGAAGCCTACCCTAACATCGGACGAACAGCAATAGGGAAATGAATGTTTTTTGTTGCGGAGTTCTTATGCCGCTTCGCAAAATCGACCTTGTCCGAATCGTGTGAACAAAAAAGTTTCTACTTCTGAAGCCGCATTGAGTAGTGGATTGTCCTTGCCAGTTCCTCGAAGCCGTTTTTTTCGTACACTCGTTGGGCGGCTTTATCGCGAACAAGCGTGCTGACGCGGGCAATCCTGACGCCCTCGTCGCCAAAATGATCGAGCACCCACTTATTCATGGCTGACCCTATGCCACGTCCCTGATACTCGGGGTCCACGGCGTTGTTGTCCACATCGCCTATTTTGTCTTCGCCGTGTATTATGAACGAGGCGTATCCGACGACCTTGCCGTCCTCGACAGCCACAATAACGTTATCCGGATTTCCGCTAAAAGAGGACTGCACCTCCACGACTTTTTTTTCTTTCCAGCCGGTCTTCCCGATGGGGCCGTAGCGGTCTTCCAGGATTTTGTAGAGTGTAGCGTCGCCCCAGGCCGTCTCGGTAACAGCGACGATCCTGGGCATGTCTTCCGGTTTCATCTTTCTGATTTGCATTGGTCCTTCCCTTACATCGGCGTCAGAATCCCGGCAGGAAGTCTTTTTCCGCTTCGAAGAGTTCCTCGGTCATTTGTTTTATTTCGGCGGGGCAGCAGACCGCGGCGGTGAGCGGGTCGAGCATCAGCGCCTGTGTTGCCAGTTCGCGCGAGTGGTTGATGCAGGCATCGGCGGCCAGGTCGAACATCCGCATATTTGCGTCGCACAGCCCAGCCAGTTGCGGGGCGAGTTTGCCGAAATGCGTCGGCGTTATCCCGCGCCTGTCGCACACGCAGGCGACCTCGACCACGCCGTCGGCGGGAAGGTTCGTAATCAGGCCTTCGTTCGGGACGGTGCCGTGAATGATGAACGGGCGGTTGGTCTCCATCGCCTCGATGATGAAACTGGCGTACTCCCATGACCGCTGAAGTTCCGGCTCGTCCTTGCCGGCGATAACGTCCCGGCGGCGCTGGTCGCAATCCTTGCGCCACTGCGGCCAACTGTCGGCGTAAAAACCGCCCTGGCCTCGAAATCCGCTTCGGCAGTATTTCTTAATCAGTTCAGGCCTCTTGCGATAATACGGCACGTACTCGCTGAAGTGCCCGCTGGATTCGGTTACGAACCGTCCGAAGTAGTGCATCACGTCGAAGCGGACAGGGTCGGCTTCCCAGATTTTCGGGTCGTTGGCGCGCTCGAACAGCAGCGGGTACAAATCCTCCCCATTGCGCGACAGTTCCGTGAACCATGCCAGGTGATTGATGCCCGCGCAGGTCCAGGTCATCTCGGCGTAGGGAATGTCCATGTACCGGGCCAGTTCATGGGTGGTATTCTGGACGCTGTGGCAGAGGCCGACGACCTTGGCCGAGCTTGTGCGTGCGGCGGACAGGCACATGATGCTCATCGGATTGGTATAGTTGAGCACCCATGCTTTCGGACATTGTTGCTCGACGTCCTTGAGCACCTCCAGGAATACCGGCACGGTTCGCAGGGCCTTGAACAGCCCGCCAGGCCCGATCGTGTCGCCGATGCACTGGTCCACGCCGTACCGCAGCGGGATGCCGTTGTCTAAGTGGATGCAGTCTTTGCCGCTGACCTCAATGCAGTTGATGACGTAGTCGGCGCCGGCCAGGACTTCCCGCCGTTCGGTAGTGGCTTTTACGCTCCAGCCGCCGGCCTTGCCCATTCGCTCGATGATGATTTTGGTCAAGGCCTCGGCCATTTCCAGCCGGTCGCCGTCAATATCGACCAGGGCGAACTCACCTTCGTCTGCGCCGGGGATATTCAGCACGTCCTTGGTCAGAGGCTCAAGGAACATGCTGCCCGCGCCGAGAAAGACGACCTTTACAGGCCGCTGCACACTGTCGAAAATGCCGAGGTTTTTGGCCACTTTCACGTGGGCGGCATGGCCCCGACTTTCCGTATCCTCTTCCGTCATCATTTTCTCCCCTTTGCTCACTGTAGGGTTTGTGGCATTACTGCTTCTCTGTAACTGCTGACTCAATTAATACGACATGGAGCATTTTACCGGCGTCCCGGCCGGAGCAAAAAGAAAAACGCAGTTGTTTTTTTCTCCCGGCCCGAGTGATCAACTATGTACAATGACCAACCGGTGAAAATGTCGATCTGTACAAGCGGACAAAGGGAGATACGCATGTCGAAACAATTGAGAATCGCCTTTATCGGAGCGGGGTATGTGAACTTCGGCGGCGCTGAGGGGCCTTGGGACCATGCCTCCCGGCTTGAGAAAATCGAAGGCCTTGCCATCGCCGCCATCGTCGATTTGAACACGTCCCTGGCCGAGCAGCGTCTGGCTGTTCGCCGCAGCGGCCCGGCCGGCGGAATATACGCCGAAACCGAAATCTTCGCCGATTACCGCCAGATGCTGGATAAGGCCAAGCCCGACGCGGTCTTTATCGGTCTGCCGCCGGAGGCCCACGGCGTCGCCAAGCCGCCGAAGGACGTCGAACTTGTCTGCGCCGACGCCGGCGTGCATATGTTTATCGAAAAACCCCTCTCCGCCGCACCGCCGGAAGAGGTCGCCGACGTCGCCGACGCGCTGGCCAAAGCCGCCGAAAATGGGCTTATCGTCTCGGTCGGGTACATGTTCCGCTACAGCCGGGCGGTCGAGAAGATGAAGGAAATCGTCGCCGAAACGCCCGGCGGGGTCCGCGCGATTGTCGCCCGCTACAACTGCGCCTACAGCGAGATCAATTCGGCGGTCTGGTGGGACATCCGCCGCACCGGCGGTCCTGTCGTCGAACAGGCGACGCATGTCTGCGACTTGGCGCGATACCTCGCCGGCGAAGCGGACTTATCCACGGTCGCCGCTGTAGCCATTGCCGGCGGCGAACCGGCGGGGCAACTTTCCGATATACCCGCCGGCCCTGACGGAAAGGTTATCGACGCCGACGTCCCCGACGAGTTTCGCATCCCGTGCGCAACCGCCGCTGTCTGGCGGTTCGCCAACGGGGCGGTCGGTTCGCTGACACACGGCGCGCTGCTGCATCACAAGAAATACCTGGCTGAACTGGAGGTCTGGAGCGACGGGCTGCGAATCGTACTGGCCGAGCCTTACGACAAATGCCGGCTCCTCGTCCGCCGCCCGCACAGCGAAGAGATCGAAACGCTCGACTTCGCCGGCGACGATCCGTACATGACCGAGGCCGAGGTGTTCATCCAAGCCGTCCGCACCGGCGATGCTTCCGGCATCCGCTGCACCTACGCCGATGCGGTCAAAACCCACCAACTGACCTGGGCTATACGCCGCGCGGCGGAGAAACAATAACACCATCGCCGTACCGGCGACGGCTAAACGGCATGTCGGAACCGCGGGAAACTTCTTGAAATCCCACCAAAACGACATAAGATTACGCAACCCTACAACAAGGCAAACACCACGCAAGGAGAATGTACTATGGCGATTATCAATTTCGGCGGAGTTAAGGAAGAAGTCATTATCCGCAAAGAGTTCCCGCTGGCCAAGGCCCGCAGGATTCTGAAAAACGAGACTATCGCGGTCATCGGCTACGGCGTGCAAGGCCCGGCGCAGTCGCTCAATATGAGGGACAACGGCTTCAACGTCATCGTCGGCCAGGCCAAGCGGTTCAAAGCCGACTGGGACCGCGCCGTCAAAGACGGATGGAAGCCGGGGAAAACACTCTTCGATATCGAAGAGGCTGCGAAGCGCGGGACGGTTATCCAGATGCTGGTCTCCGATGCCGCACAGAAGGCGATCTGGCCGATGATCAAGAAATGCCTGAATCCCGGCGATGCGCTGTACTTCTCGCACGGGTTCTCGATTGTCTATAGGGACCAGACGAAGATTATCCCGCCGAAGGACGTCGATGTGATTATGGTCGCGCCGAAAGGCTCGGGCACGTCCGTCCGGCGGAACTTCCTGTCCGGCGCGGGGATAAACTCCAGTTTCGCTATCGAACAGGACGCCACCGGCAAGGCCCGCCAGCGCTGCATCGCACTTGGCATCGCAGTGGGCAGCGGCTACCTGTTCCCCACGACCTTCCAGAACGAGGTCTTCAGCGACCTGACGGGCGAGCGAGGCGTGCTGATGGGCGCGCTTGCCGGCATCATGGAGGCCCAGTACGACACGCTCCGCTCCCACGGCCACAGCCCGTCGGAGGCCTTCAACGAGACCGTCGAGGAACTGACCCAAAGCCTCATCCGCCTGGTCGATGAGAACGGGATGGACTGGATGTACGCCAACTGTTCAGCCACCGCCCAGCGCGGCGCGCTCGACTGGAAGGGTAAATTCAAGAAGGCAGTCATGCCTGTCTTCAAGGAACTGTATAAGCGTGTCGCCTCCGGCGTCGAGACCAAGCGTGTCCTGACCGTCTGCGGCAAGGCCGATTACCGCAAACGCCTGGATAAGGAACTGTCAGCCATCGGCAATTCCGAGATGTGGCGAGCAGGCGCAGCCACCCGCGCCCTGCGGCCAAAGGAAAAGGCCAAAAAAATCACCAAATCCACCAAAGGCGTCGCCGGAAGAAAAGCGAATTAAAACAGGCCGCAGAGGCGCAGAGAGCGAAGAGAATTAATTGAATCTTGCGCGGCGGGTCTCCCGACCCGCCGCGTTTCTTTTTTTGCTCGGAACTTTTTCGCTCAGGTAGCGTCTAATACGATGGATGTGTATAAGCGATGAAGAGCGGGCAAAAGAGAAACCGGAAATGAAAACTCGTGTTCTTTTCAGCATTTTCGTGGCGTCATTTACCAGTTTGACAGGCTGTCATCGGTCCGCTTACCCCTACGATCCGACTGATGCACGGCATGCTCTGTGCATGACGGCCTCACCGCTCTGCTACGAAGACCAGGGCCCGTGGGTGCAGATAGGCTACAACTGTTGGTCCGTCAAACACAACAAGCGGATGGTCCGCCCCAAGGGAAACTATGTCTTCGTTTACACAGTTACACCAGAGAAAGGCAAGCCCGTCGTGATCCGTCAGCCTATGTCTTTCGGCGGAGGGTGGACTGGGGCTATTAAGAGCCTGCCTGCCGCACCCCAACGATTCCCGGCGGGCAAATATCACGTATCGGCGGCGGCTGTGCTGCCGTCGGGGAAGACAATTCGGGGACACTGGGTGCAAAAGGTGACTGTCCGCAAGCGGGAGTGCCGCATGAGGCTGACGAGTGATAAACCCGCCTACCACGCCGGCGACACGATAGTTCTGACCGGCTTCATCGAAAATCTCATCGGTAGAACAATTCGATTCGACAAGGACGATGCGCCTGTGATTATATTACGAGCGCGGTCAGGTAGCGATTCGATGCAACTGACTGATATATCCTTGCCTGATAAACTCGAGCCCGGCTCGATATACAGGCTCATGAGGCTGCGATTTACCGCTGGCAAGCCCGACGCACGCTTCAAGGTAGGATGCCGAAGAGAATGGTTTCCACCACCGTTTGGCCGTAAAGGAAAGTATCGAATTGAACTACTGATGAGTGGACATCTTTATCTCGATGATGGGGAAGGAAAACAGCCGGTTCGGCGAGGCTTCGGGGCTATTCCAGATTCAGTCGATCTGGAAGTCCTCTCAACAATACCCATGAGCAACCCGTGATGTATCAGTCGTAGGGTGGGCCAACCGGCCCACCGCCGAAGGATTCGATGGTGAAAAGTTCCGCGGGCCAGTTGGACCGTCCTACAGGCTGAAACAGGCCGGTCTGAAGTGAGGTGCATTATGGAACGTAAGTATCTGGTCGTGATAGAGAAGGCTCAGGACGGCGGTTACAGCGCCTACGTTCCTGATCTCCCCGGGTGTGTATCTTCAGCCGATACCGTCGAAGAGTTGAAACATCTCATCAAAGAGGCGATCGATATGTACGTTCAGGACATGATCGCCGACGGCGAATCCGTGCCCGAACCGACAACACAATGGGCGGAACTGGCGACGGCTGTGTGATTACGACCACGTTCGCATCTCATGCCGCTGTTACGACTACGCCTTCTCGGCGGGCGATGTCGAGGATGGGTCGGCCTTGTTCGGTCTGCCACTCACGCAGGCCGCAGGGAATCGGCTCGATGCGGTTGTCGGCCGATGCGGTCGCCATCCAAAGTTGCTGGACCTGTTCAAGAGTCCGTAGATCGTCAAACTCCGGCGCGATAACGACAATATCTATATCGCTCCATTCGTCGGAATCCTCCCGCGCGTGCGAGCCGAACAGCACCGCCTGCTGTGCATGAATGCCCACACCCGGCAGCGCAGCCAGATAACGCCGAACGATGTCTATAATTTCCCAATCAGCCACGTCAGCATCTCCCGGACTTGTAAAAGTTCATGAGTCGCGATCGATTTAATCCTGGACATACAGGCGGCCACGGCACCCGCTCATTATCGTTCCCGGCGGTAACGAAGGTCAAATCAAAACGCCGCCGCGACGAGCGCGCGATATTTGACGCTATCGTATGCGAGATATTTATTGACTCACCCGGCTGGAGCGATATAATTTGTCGAACAGTTGTCCTGACCGGGCATGCAGGTTATACGAGGATACGATGCGGACGCTTTGGGACGATATACCGTTTCTGGTCTTTCCCGCCGAAGACACAGGCTGCGTCCGCGCAGGCATTATCGCCGTCGTAATAGTACCCTGCGTGCCTTAGGGCAGGTGCGGCGGACTTTTCTATCGTCTCCTGGCCCTGAGGCTAAAAGGCTTCAGGGCCATTTTTTCGCCACAGAGGCACAGAGATACAGAGGAACAGAGAAAAAAGAGTAAAAAATAAAACTCTGTCTCTCTGCGCCTCTGTGTCGTAATTCGGTATAAAAAGATGAACGACAAAAAAACAAGAATAGAAATCTACGACACGACGCTTCGGGACGGCACACAGGCTGAAGGGGTCTGGCTGTCGCTGGAGGATAAACTCCTGATTGTCGAGAAACTCGACGCCCTTGGCGTCGATTACATCGAGGGCGGCTATCCGCTGTCCAATCCGAAGGACAAGGCCTTCTTTGCCGAGGTTCGCAAGCGGCCGCTTGCCCACGCGAAGATAGCGGCCTTTGGTATGACCCGCCGGAAGGGCGTCAAGGCCGATGAGGACAAGGGCGTCAAGGCGCTGCTGGACAGCGAAGCGCCGGCCGTTACGATCGTCGGCAAGAGTTGGGACCTGCACGTCAAGGATGTCCTTCGCGTATCACCGGAAGAGAATCTGGACATGATTTCCGAGTCGCTGGCGGTGCTCACCGAAGCCGGACGCGAGGTAATCTTCGATGCCGAGCATTTCTTCGACGGATACCGCGCCGACGCCGATTACGCCGTCAGGACGCTTGCAGCGGCCGTTGCCGGTGGTGCGTCCCGGCTGGTGCTGTGCGATACGAACGGCGGGTCGCTGCCGGAGTTTATCCGCCGGGTCGTCGAAGACGTCGCCCGGCGATTGCCCGATGTGGTAATCGGCATCCACTGCCACAACGACAGCGGGGTGGCAGTGGCCAACACGCTGGCGGCGGTGGCCGCCGGGGCCTCACACGTACAGGGAACGATCAACGGCATCGGCGAAAGATGCGGAAACGCCGACCTGACGAGCGTAATCCCCAACCTCATCATCAAGTGTGGCTACGAATGCCTGGCTGAAGGGTCGCTCCGCCACCTGACGGAAGTCAGCCGATATGTCTGCGAGATCGCCAACCTCCCGCTCCGGGAGAATCAGCCTTTCGTCGGCTTGGCTGCCTTCGCACACAAGGGCGGTATGCACGTCCACGCCGTCCGGCGAAGCACCGCCACATATGAACACATCGCCCCGGACGAGGTCGGAAACTCCAGACGGATACTCATAAGTGAACTGGCGGGAACGGCAAGCGTCGCAATCAAGGCCGATAAAAAATTCAACATCGACCGGGATAAAGCCCTCCAGAAAAAAGTTATCCTCGCCGTCCAGGAGATGGAAAACCAGGGCTACCAGTTCGAGGCGGCAGAGGCGAGTTTCGACCTGCTGGTCAGAAAGACGCTTGGCGGGGAATGGTACCGCCGGTTCTGGGAACTCGACCACTACCGCTGCGTTATTCTCCAGACGGGCCGGAATCCGACCAGCACTGAGGCCATTGTCAAAATCCGGATTAACGACAAGCCGGCCCACACGGTCTCCGAAGGCGACGGCCCGGTCAATGCGCTCGACCGGGCGATGCGAAAGGCCCTGCTGCCGTGTTTTCCGTCGATCGACAAACTGCAATTAATCGATTACAAGGTCCGCGTGGTCAACCCGCGAGCCGGAACCGCCGCAAAGGTCCGCGTCGTCATCGAGTTCCACGACGCCACCTGCGGATACTTCGGTACCGTCGGCGTGGATGAAAATATCATCCAGGCATCCTGGAGAGCACTGACCGACGCGATAGAATACAAACTGCTGAATGAGCAGGAAAAACAATAGCAGGGATGCAGGAGATGCAGGGGATAAAAAAAGACAATAATTTACTCAAACTGACCGTTCTTGAAAACGGGACAAGATTGCAGGATTTGATATTATTATGCGTCGGGAGCATAAATGCCCAATGACCAATGTCTAATGAATGTCTAATGCCCAATGACTATAAAAAATGCAGCGACGATTTTGAGACCATAACAAAATGAACCGCAGAGAAGTAAAAAAGAACAACAATATTTTTCTTTGCGGTCTCTGCGGTGAAGTTCTTTTTGTTATATGCTTTCAGGCATTAGAAATTGGTC
>DAOWOP010000116.1 GCA_030642005.1 Planctomycetales bacterium | reverse complement strand
GTTGAGGTGTGGTGAAATTTCGCAGCCCGTGATGATGCACGTGCTGCTGCGGGGGCCCCGTCGCGGCCTCCGCTGCGGCCAGCCATGCGCCGTGCTTGCCCGCGTTGGCCGGAGGAAGGGCATTGAAATTCCCCGCATCGGCCGGCGACAGGTCGGCCGGCTGATGCCGCTCAGCGCCGACGATGAAGTTGTGCTTCTCGGCGAACTTGCCAACGCCGATTTCGATAGCCGCAGGAAAAGAGCGACAGAGGTCTTGTGGTCGAATCGCGTTGCCGCCGTTCGCAATCTCGGCCGATGCCGCGTGTACATCGACGAGGCCAAAGCGGTAGCAGGACTTTTCGCCGGGCGTAAAATCCCCAAGCCCAAACCCGGAAAAAAGCCCCGCCGGGACTACCTTAAAGAAGCCGGCGCAGCCGCCCTGAAAGAACTGAACAAGCAGGTAAAACGAGAGGAATAGCAGGCGCAGGCCAAGAACGAAGTCTCGCCAATTTATCTCAATGGATTTGGAGCAAGTTATGACTAAACTTTGTCTGAAAACTATTTCAGACATAAAAAGCAATCAGCAGTCAGCCGTCAGCAGTCAGCGGTCAGTGTTCAGTTTTTTCTTCTGCTGATCGCTGATCGCTGACTGCTGATTGCTGAATGCTGACAGCAACTCAATTCGTCGAGTTTTCGCTTGCAGAGGCAAATTGGCGCCGATATAATTCCCACCGGGAATTCAAATAAGAGAAAGGAACTGTGATAACGGTATGATTAAGGTCAGGGCCAGAGGTAACGAATCGGTCCAGCAGATGCTTCGCCGATTCAAGAAGATGTGTGAAAAGGAAGGTCTCATCAGGGACATCAAGCGCAACAGTTACTACGAGAAGCCATCAGAGCAGCGTCGCCGGCGCATCCGCAGGAACGCCAAGCGGCCAGCGATGGAGAGGTAGCATTGCCCCATTCGCCAAACCGCCCCGCCCCGGACGTCCCCAGGGGACGCTTGCCGCTTGCGGTTTCGCCTCTTCTGCGATTACACAATCCCAGAGGTAGCAGGGGATTTAGTCCGCTTTTTCACACCGTGGGCCTCGTTCGGTTCAACCGAGCGCCAGCCGTACGTTCATTTCCTGAAAATAAAAACCGTACAACAACTCAAGGAGTGATGCAGTGATTGAGAAAACAAAATCGACTAACTGGCGTGTTTTGTTGCCGGTACTGGCTGCCGGAATGGTTCTCCTGGTTCTGGCTGGACCCGCAATGGCGGGAACTGACGGCGGGAATACAGATGCGACCGGTGGCCTGCTGGATTTCTCACACTTCCATCCGATTCTGCTCTGGTGGATCGCGCCGGTAGGTTCGGTCATCGCCCTGTTGTTCGCCTGGATATTCTACCGCCAGGTCAAGGCCGCCAACGAGGGCGACGAGAAGATGAAGGAAATCGCCGCCCATGTTACACAGGGCGCTTACGCCTACCTGCGCCGGCAGTACAAGGTCGTAGCCATCTTTTTTGTCGTGGTCTCGATACTGTTGTACATCATGGGACGCATCGGCGCACAGCATCAGATCGTATTCGTTGCATTCCTGACCGGCGGGTTCTTCAGCGGCCTGTGCGGCTTCCTCGGTATGAAGACCGCCACGATGGCGTCCAACCGCACAACACAAGGCGCAAAGGAAAGCCTCAATCGAGGACTAACCATCGCCTTCCGGGCAGGGGCTGTTATGGGACTGGTCGTCGTCGGTTTCGGGCTTCTGGACATTGCGATGTGGTTCCTGCTGCTCACCAAATTCGCGCCCTGGCTGTACGGTGCGATGGGCTGGGGACACTTTGACATGAGCCTGGTCGAAGTAACCGTCGTCATGCTGACGTTCGGAATGGGCGCCAGTTCGCAGGCGCTGTTCGCCCGCGTCGGCGGAGGCATCTTCACCAAGGCCGCCGACGTCGGAGCCGACCTGGTCGGCAAGGTCGAAGCCGGTATCCCCGAAGACGATCCGCGTAACCCCGCCACAATCGCCGATAACGTCGGAGACAACGTCGGCGACGTAGCCGGAATGGGTGCCGACCTCTATGAGAGTTACTGCGGCTCAATCCTGGCGACCGCCGCACTGGGTGTGGCAGCGGCCTCCAGACTCGACCTCGTCCTTGCCGAGCAGGTTCGACTGCTGGCGCTGCCGATGGTACTGGCCGGTGTCGGCATCCTTCTGTCCATCATCGGAATCTACATCGTCCGCACCAAGGAAGGCGCATCCATGAAGCAACTTATGGGCGCTCTTGGTCGCGGTGTCAACGGATCGAGTTTCCTCATCGTCGCAGCCGCACTGGGTGTCTGCTACGTCCTGTTGAGCGGCATCGACGGCGTATCCTGGCTTGGCGTGTGGGGTTCTATCGTTTCCGGGCTGGTGGCCGGTATCATCATCGGCAAGGCCACCGAATACTACACCAGTTACGACTACCGCCCCACCCGCGAGATCGCCGAAAGCGCCGAGACTGGACCCGCCACCGTCATTATCTCCGGCGTGGCTGAAGGAATGAAGAGCACCTGGGCGTCGCTGGCGACGATTATCGTCGCCATCATGGCCGCTTACTCGTTCGCCGGCGGGTTCGAGAATATGTCGCTGGGACTCTACGGTGTGGGAATCGCCGCCGTTGGTATGCTGGCGACTCTCGGCATCACACTGGCGACCGACGCCTATGGCCCCATCGCCGACAACGCCGGCGGAAACGCCGAAATGACAGGCCAGCCCCCGGAAGTCCGCAAACGTACAGACGCGCTCGATACGCTCGGCAACACAACCGCCGCGACCGGCAAGGGCTTCGCCATAGGATCAGCCGCTCTGACGGCGCTTGCGCTGCTGGCGGCATACGTCGAAGAAGTCCGCGTCGGACAAAACCGCGAAGCAATGACTGCCATCGTCGCCAAGATATCCGAAGCCAAAGAAGACGCCAAAGCCGGCGTCGGCAAACTCTACTACACGGGCCATCGCAAATTCGCCATGAAGACCAAAGAAGGAACCTCCGACGAGTGCTTCAGCGCGTATATGGCGATGTCGAAAGTACCTGGCGACTTGAAAACCGGCTTGGTCTCCGGTGCGGTCCTTTCTGACGCCGACGAAGATAACATTAGTCGCATTAAAATAATGATATCCCCACCAAAAGGACTTAGCGAATATATGCAACGTGTACAGTCGATAGAGGCAACGGGCCTCCAACTCGTTTCCGCTCGCAAGGCCGATCTTCGTCAGTACATGGCCTTCTATGACGTAACGCTGATGAACCCGAAGGTGCTGTGCGGGATGTTCGCCGGCGTGCTTCTGGTGTTCCTGTTCAGCGCTATGACGATGAAGGCGGTAGGCAGGGCTGCTGCCGATATGGTCAAGGAAGTTCGCAGGCAGTTCCGCGAGATTCCCGGCATTATGGAAGGCACGGGCAAGCCCGACTACGCCAGATGCGTGGATATATCGACAGCCGGGGCGCAGAAGGCGATGATTATCCCGTCACTGCTGGCTTTGGTGGTTCCCGTCGGTGTCGGGTTGGTGCTGGATGTCTCCGGCGTGCTGGGCCTGCTGGCAGGCGGGCTTACCTGCGGATTCGCAATGGCGATATTCATGGCAAACGCCGGCGGAGCGTGGGATAACGCCAAAAAATATATCGAAAGCGGCAAACTCGGCGGAAAAGGTTCCGATAACCACAAAGCCACCGTTACCGGCGATACCGTCGGCGACCCGTTCAAGGATACATCCGGGCCTAGCCTGAACATACTGATAAAACTGATGAGCATGGTATCAGTCGTATTCGCCGGGCTTATCGTCAAATTCGCCCCGCAGATCGCGGAGTGGTTACATATACAGTAAAGACAGGGACTAGGTTCTAGGGACTAGTAAAAAGACCGGATTCAATTTGATTTGATGGTAAAGACGAAGGTCAGAAAGATAACTACTCGCCAGTTGGCGATTGAAGCCGCTCGCATCGCCAACGACCGCCATTGCGAAGACATCGTCGTGCTGGACCTTCGCGGTATAAGCCCGGTGGCGGATTATTTCGCGATTTTCACCGGAACCTCAGGCCGGCAAATGGCATCTGTCGCCGACGAAATCGCCGACGCCGGAGCCAAGGCCGGACACAGGGCATTCCATGTCGCCGGGCTGAAATCAGACCAATGGGTCCTGCTGGATTTCTTCGACGTCGTCGTGCACATCTTCGACGAAGAACACCGCCGATACTACGACCTCGAACTCATCTGGGGCGACGCCCCGCGAGTTCGATGGGAAAAGAGGGCCGCAGAGGCGCAAAGGACGCAGAGAACAGATTAAAATATCTTTTTTATAATCCGTGTAATCTGTGCTTGCCACGCCGTAGCCTGGCGAAGGCGGGTAATCCGTGGACTAATGAATATTCGTCGAGAACTTGAGCAGCGTCTGTCGGCTGCGATGAGCGAGGCCGGCGGACAAGACGCACCGGCCATCGTCGCGCCGTCGGCCAGGCCGCAGTTCGGCGATTACCAGGTCAACGGCGTAATGTCCGTCGCCAAACGCCTGAAAATCAACCCGCGCGAACTGGCCGATAAAATCGTCGCCGCTGTGGATTTATCCGACATCGCCGAAAATCTCGAAGTCGCCGGGCCGGGATTCATCAATATCACGCTCAAAAACGACTTACTCCAACAACAAATCGCCGAAAGTCTCACGGACGAGGAGCATCTCTCCGTACCGCTTGCGGCTTCGCAGCAAACCATCGTAGTGGACTATTCCGCCCCCAACCTCGCCAAAGAAATGCACGTAGGCCACCTGCGATCCACCATCATCGGCGACGCACTCGCCCGCGTGCTCGATTTCCTGGGCCACACCGTCATCCGCCAAAACCACGTCGGTGACTGGGGAACACAATTCGGGAAAGTCATCCTCGGAATGTGGCATCTTTGTATGGAAAAGGTGCGTAACGATCCCGAGTATATCGAGCGAAATTATGAGAGCCTGAAAGCCGTTTCAGCCGAAGATGACGTCGCAAAGCGAAAAGAAGCGCTGTTGCTCATTCACAACCAGCAACAGGAAGACCTGAATAACGACTGGGATGGAGAAAATGCCTTCCATCCCTATTTGAAGGAAGTCGTCAGGAATAAAAGTCTTACCCTGATAGATTTGCTGCCCGCCTATCAATTCGTGAATCTTGTTGAGTCTCTCGCTAAAGGCACTGGTTTGATAATAGACTCTCCCCCCAAACATAAACGGGTGGAATTAGCAAAAGTTTCCAGCTATGTAACAAAGATGCTCCAGGAGACCGATAAGCCGAAGAACCGACAGGAATTCAAGGGTTGGTGTTATGCAAAATTACTTACTCGCCATAAATGCGATGAAATTTACTACAGGTTAGGCGTTCCTCTCGAACACAAATACAGACGCACACGTGGGGAATCAAAATACCGCAAGCAACTCAGCAAAGTGATTGAAGACCTTGAGGCAAAAAGGCTTCTGGAAAAATCCGACGGCGCGCAGTGCGTCTTTCCTGATGAGTTCAAGAATAAAGATGGTGAGCGGCTGCCGGTGATTGTGCAGAAGTCCGACGGCGGGTATCTCTACGCAACGACGGACCTGGCGGCGATACGCTATCGCGTCGGAACGCTTCCCGAAGGCGAGAAGCAACTTCACGCGGATCGCATCCTCTATGTAACCGACTCGCGCCAAGCGCTGCACTTCCGCCAGATATTCGCCGTGGCGAAAGAGGCGGGATTCGCGCCGGAAGGCGTTTCGCTGGAGCATGTCCCATTCGGCACGATGATGGACAAGAACAACCGCCCCTTCAAGACTCGCGAGGGCGGAACGGTAAAGTTGATGGATTTACTGGATAGCGCCGAACGGCAAGCCCTCGGCCTCGTTAATACAAAAAGTCCCAACCTTCCTGAAGAGCAGAAACTCGATATCGCTAAAAAAGTCGGTATCGGCGCGGTCAAATACTTCGACCTGGCACACAACCGCGCCAGTGATTACGTTTTTTCATGGGATAAGATGCTGGCGCTCGACGGCAACACCGCCCCGTACATGCAATACGCCTATGCCCGCATACGAAGCATCTTTCGGAAGATAAAGTCCACGAATTACACGAATTTTACGAATATTTTAATAACAGACCCTGCCGAGCGGGCATTGGCGGTGAAACTGCTGCAATTTTCCGAAGCCGTTCAGGCCGTTGCCGACGAATCGCTGCCACATCTGCTTTGCGGGTATCTTTTCGACCTGGCTGGGGCATTCACGACATTTTACGAGTCCTGCCCGGTTCTGAAATCCGACGAGCCGACACGCTCAAGCCGGCTTGGGCTGTGTGAAGCGACGGGGCGGACGATCCGCACCGGCCTGGGACTGCTGGGAATAGAAACCGTTGAACAGATGTAGATTACGGATAGGTCGTAGGTCATAGGTCGTAGGGTATAGGGACAAATAAAGATGAGTCGATTGATGGTGAGCGTCAGCGGTGTGCGTGGTATTGTCGGCGAGGCGTTGACGGGCGAGGTGGCAGAGCAGTTCGGACGGGCGTTTGCGACGATGCTGCCGGCGGGGGCGACAATCGCCCTGGGGCGGGACAGCCGTCCGTCAGGTCCGATGATCCGCGACGCCGTTATCGTCGGCCTAAACGCTGGCGGCGTGAATGTAATCGACCTCGGCATCGTCAGCACGCCGGGCGTGGCGCTGATGATAAAACACCTCTCCGCGGGCGGTGGGATCGTCATCACCGCCAGCCACAACCCCGCACCATACAACGGCATAAAGTTCATGACACCCGAAGGCTTGAACCTGCCGGCAGAGCAGGCCGAGCGGTTGAAAGAGATTTGGCAAAGCGGGAAATTTCCAACAGCCGAGACGCCCGGAACGATTACGCAAAATGACCAGACCCACAACTTGCACGTCAAAGCCGTCTGCGACATCGTGGACGCCGAAGCCATCGCCGGGCGGAAATTCAAGGTGGTTCTCGACAGCATCAACGGGGCGGGCTGCGAAGGAACCGCCCTGCTGCTTAATAAACTTGGCTGTGAACTTGTCCACATCAACGGCGAGCCGACGGGCGAATTTGCCCACGAGCCGGAACCGATTGCCGCCAACCTCACCGGCCTGTGCGAAGCCGTCCGGCAGCACGGGGCCGACATCGGCTTCGCCCAGGACCCCGACGCCGACCGGCTGGTCATCGTCGATGAGACCGGCAAGTTCATCGGCGAGGAATACACGCTGGCGCTGGCGTCGGCCTTTGTGCTCAAGCAGCGAAAAGGGCCTCTGGCGACGAACCTGTCCACCTCGCGGATGATGGACGACATAGCAGCGTCTGCCGGGGTGAAACTGCATCGCACGCCGGTCGGCGAGGCCAATGTCGCAGCCGTGATGGTGCGCGAAGGCTGCGTCTTCGGCGGAGAAGGCGGCGGCGGCGTGATAGACCCGCGAATGGTGCTCGTGCGCGATAGTTTCGTCGGCATCGCGCTGATGCTGAATTTCCTGGATGAGACGGGTAATGCCGTCAGCGAACTGGTCGCGGAACTGCCGAGGTATCATATGCTGAAAGACAGGTTCCCCTGTCCGCAGGGCGCGGCGGCGGAAATACTTTCGGCGGTGCGCGAGGCGTTCGCCTCCCGGCCTGGGGCAAAAGTCAATGATGAAGACGGCCTGCGAGTGGATTTGCCCGCTGGCTGGATGCACATCCGGGCATCGAACACCGAGCCGATAATGCGTATCGTAGCCGAGGCCGACGACGCCGAATCCGCCGGGAAAATCGCCGAAGAGGTGCGAAAAATCGCCGAAGAGGTGCTTGGGTAGAAGATTTTATCGCCGATTCCGGCAGATTCGCTGCGCTCATCTGCCGGCTTTTAGAAACGCTTCACAGACGAAATCCACCGCTGCGGCGATCTTGTCGGACATCTCCGAACCGAAATCCACACAGATCGGCTGGATGCCCAGCACGACCCGCCGGCAGGGATGGAACATATTCAGCACGTCCAAAAACGCGATCGGCGCAGGCCCATGAGTGCTCGGACCCTGGCCCGTCAGCGAATCCGACGAAAACAACTCCACCGCGCCCGGTTCTGCGTCAAAGTTCAGCGCATCGACGATCAGGACGGTGTCCGGTTTGGTTGCGACTATTTTCATCAGGAAACTCTCCGGGACCGTCTGAACGTTGAAGACTTTCCATGGAACTTTCCCGTCGATTCG
>DAOWOP010000146.1 GCA_030642005.1 Planctomycetales bacterium | reverse complement strand
CACCTGACGGCCTGGTCCGGCGATCACCTCGTCGGCGTGCTCCCTCTTTTCCTGGTCAAGAGCATCTTCGTCGGGCGCGTGCTGGTCTCCGTGCCCTACGCGACATACGGCGGTATTCTGGCCGACTCGGATGAAGTTGCTAAGGCGATCCTTGACGCCGCTGAAGAACTTGCCGCCGAATCAAAGGTCGAGTATCTTGAGTTACGTCACCGGGACGCCAATAAACTGGGTTTGCCCGAGATTGAACGATACGACACCTTCCGTAAACGTCTGCCGGAGAATCATGAGGATGTCCTGCCGTCTTTACCCAAGAAGACCCGTGCCGCAGCCCGTAAAGGCCTGAAGGTGCTGACGGTGGAGATAAGACCCGATCTGCTCGATCCGGTGTACGACCTGTACTCCTATACGATGAGGAGGCTTGGGTCTCCCAACTTCAAGAGGCGGCTTTTTCGTGAACTCCAAAACGGCTACGGCGGCGACTGTGTGTGCCTGGTCGTCAAAGACGGCGGCAAGTCCGTAGCCGGCGTGATCAGTTATATTTTTCGTGATGAGATTGTGCCGTATTTTTCAGGAAGCCTGCCGGAGGGCATGCACAAGTACGCTAATAATGTGATGTATTTGAAACTTATGGAATACGCCGTCGAACGTGGCCTGCGGTGGTTTGATTTCAATCGTACCCGAAGAGACAATCGTGGCCCGCACGCCTTCAAACGATACCACGGCTTTGAACCTTCTCCTTTACACTATCAGATATTCCTGAACAAGGCGGGACAACTGCCCAATCTCAGTCCGAGCAATCGCAAATTTGCCCTGGCCGGGTCGGTGTGGCGGAAACTCCCGCTGTGGCTGACCCGCAGCGCCGGCGGGCGAATTACAAAGTGGATTCCGTAAAATTGATGAAATGACACAGGCGGGTAGCTCAGTTGGAAGAGCGTCCGGAAATACACCCGGAAGGTCGCGTGGTTCGAACCCCGCCCCGCCTAGTAGAGTAAGCAGAGCAATATTAGGGCGCCTCGTGAAACGATTACTTTTTATATCACATCGCGTGCCGTATCCGCCGGATAAGGGAGAGCGAGTGCGCGCGTTTCACGAAATCCGGGCCCTCTCGCGGCATTTTCATGTTACCGTGGCGGCCTTATCGCACAACCGTGGGGATATTGCTGCTGTGGCGGGGTTGCGGGAGTGCTGTCGGAAGGTTCTTGTCGCACCGGTAGCCGGAGCGATGGGATTGATTCGGGGCGGGGCTTCCTTGTTGACCGGCGGGAGCGTCACGGAGGGATACTTCTATAGCCGACGCCTGCGAGAGATGATTATTTCCGAGGCCCGCCGTGAACCTTTCGATTTGGTTATGTGTTATTCCTCCAGCATGCTTCCTTATGGTCTGGCTGTGTCCGCACCGGTTCGCGTCATTGACCTGGTGGATGTTGACAGCGCCAAATGGTCAAGTTATGCGAACTCTGCGAATTGGCCGAAGAGTTGGCTGTATCATCGGGAAGCCGCCGCTGTCTGTCGCCTGGAGCGGCGGGCTGTTGAGCGGTGCGACGCCGTTTTGCTCGTAAGCGATGCCGAGTCGGCGGCGATGGGGTTTGGCGGCAATAAGGTAATTGCCGTCGCCAACGGTGTGGACGTGGATTTTTTTCGACCCGATGCCGTCGAGCCGACTAACCTGGGTCCTGCGAGCCTGGTCTTTACAGGAACGATGGATTACCGTCCAAACGCCGAGGGCGTCTGCTGGTTTGTTCATAAGGTTTGGCCGGAGTTGAAAAGCCGGATGCCGGAATTGACGTTTGTGATTGTCGGGCGGAATCCGACACGGGCCGTAAGGCAACTCGCTGAAACTCCCGGAGTGAACGTAACCGGTTCAGTGCCTGACGTCAGGCCATACCTTGCCGCTGCTGGAGTGGCCATCTGCCCGTTGCGAATGGCCAGGGGTATTCAGAACAAGGTCCTCGAAGCGATGGCCATGGGCAAAGCGGTCGTGGGCTCGCCGGCCGCCTTGGAGGGGTTGGAGGCCGAGGCGGGGGAGAACCTGTTGGAAGCCGATACGCCTGATGAGTGGCGAGGGCATATCCTGAAATTGCTTGCCGACGGCGAATACCGCGGCAGGCTCGGCCAGGCCGCCAGGAAGTGCGTCGAGCAGAAGTATCGCTGGGCAGCGCGAATGGCGCCGCTCGTGTCGTTATGCCGACGATTGATCCAGTCGAAAGCGGCAACTTCCTCCGGGATGTCCGCTTCGGAAACCCGGGAACCGGCAGGGTATGAGGCTGAATGATCGAAGGATGAACCATTCTGTGTTTAGCAAGCGGTTACGAGATTCCACGTAATGGTTGAGGACGTATCCTGTGGCAAGCGTTTGTATGTTGGTAACGAATCGAGGCATTGATGATCCTCGCGTGTGTATGGAGGCCGAAGCCCTTGCACGCCGGGGTTATAGCCTGACCGTCATCGGATGGGATCGGGAAGCGGACAAATCCGTTGAAAGCAGCATCAACGGTGTAAGGTTTCTGCGTCTGATGCTGCGTTCCACGCACGGGCGGGGAATTACCCAGCCGATTTTCCTTACCGGTTTCTGGCTACGCGCCTTGCCTGTAATCAGGCAACTTCGCCCGGATGTTATCCACTGCCACGACCTGGATACGTTGCCGCTAGGCTGGCGGGCAGCGAGGTTGCTTCGGGCCGATCTGGTGTTCGATGCGCACGAGAACTATCCGGATATGATGGTGGGACACCTGCCGTCTATCGCAGTGAAGGCGTTACGTGAACTTCAGCGGCGGCTTGTGCAGCGCTGCGACCTGGTCATCACCGTTGGAAATCGCCTGGCCGATCACTACCGGCAAATGGGGGCCGGGAAGGTCATTGTAGTGGGCAATTGGAAGGATCCCGCTGATTTCGAGTTTTCCGCTGACCAAATCGCCGGAACCCGACGTGAACTCGGGTTGCGGAACGATGTGATCGCAATCTGTTTCGTGGCTAATCTGGGCCCCGAACGCCGCCTCGAACCCCTGCTGGCCGCCGTTGCCGGCGACAAGCGATTTGCCTGCGTCATCGGCGGCGACGGCCCTCAAGCCGACCTTGTCCGAGAATATGCCCGCAGGAACGACAACATCACCTATCTTGGCCGCGTCGCCCCCGCCCGCGTGCCGCTGATAACGGCCGCATGTGACGTGGTTTATTATGGGTTCGATGAAACAAACCCCAACGCCCGTTGGAGCGCGCCGAACAAACTGTACGAAGCCATTGCCGCCGGCCAGCCCGTCCTGACCGGCGACTTCGGCGAAATCGGCCAAACCGTGCGCGAGGAACGCTGTGGCCTCATCGGTCGGCTCGGTTCGCTGGAGGGAATGACCAATGTCCTGACGCATTTGACCGAACCGGGAATTTTAGGGTACCTTGGTTACGGTGCCGACCTGGCGAGAAGGCGATATTCCCGCAGCCTGGCAAGCGAACTGCTTGTGGATGCGTACGACTCAATCGTGATACCCCGGCAGAGCAGCCGGCGAAACGACGTTCGTCCCGTGTCAAAAGGAGAATGAGAATGCAGAGATACATTTCGCTGAATGCTGGTTTTCTCGTGGTATGCACATTGCTCGGTATTGTCGTCCCCTCACAAGCAGGACGTACAACGGAAGCAAAGCGTTTACCTATCTATGTTGTCTTCACCGTGGATGTGGAATCGTTTAGTAATGGAAATCCGGAGCGGGATATATGGGGGCGCGCACCGAACGAACCCCAAGAGCACGGCATCGGGCGGATGATGGACATCCTCGACCGCCACGGCGCTAAAGGTACATTCTTCGTGAATATCTACGAAGCGCCGACAAGCGGCAACGACACGATGGCCGAGGTGTGCCGAGTTATCCATCAGCGCGGGCACGATCTGGAACTACATACACATCCGGGGCCTATGTTTGATGTCTTTTCCATGCAGGACGCCGATCCGGTCAAACAAACGCAGATACTTAAGCGGGGGGTCGAACTGATCAAAGAATGGGCAGGTGCTGAAGTTGTCGCCCATCGGGCCGGGGGCTACATGGCCAACCTCGACACCATCAAAGCCTGCAAACAGGCGGACATACAATTGGAATTTTCGTACAACATGGGCTGGCCTGAGAGCGACCTGGGTCGGGAAGGCCTGACTGAAAACGCGCCTTTCGTCCGCGACGGCGTTCTCTGTGTTCCGGTTACCTGCTACATCCAGGCCAGTGCGGGCAGTTGGAAGTCCATGCGTTTCCTTGACATCGAAGCCAGTTCGCCGCAGGAGGTTCGCAAGGTCGTCGCCGACCTGCATGCTAACGGTGTGCGAACGGCCGTGGTCATGATGCACAGTTTCAGTTTTTTCCGTATGGGCAAGCGCCATGATCGCGTCGAACGCACCCTTGACGAACTTGTTGCCGGCTTCGTCGCCGATCCTGACGTCGAGGTGGTAACGGCCAGGCAACTCTACGAAATATGGCGGGCCGATCCCAACGCTCTGGTCGGCGCCGATTACATGCCGACGACGGGGTGGTGGATGACCTATCACCGCTCCTGGCAGCGTCTCGGCGAAGGCTGGAAGAACATCGCCGTGGCCTTCGCTCCACCTGTGTTCCTTGTACTTGTAATCAGCGGGGGCGTGATAATCCGGCGGCGTCGCCGGCGCCGAAAGAGCAGGGAAGCCGCGCGAGCAAGCAAATGAAAATAATCAACGTAGTCGGAACCAGGCCGCAAAAAGAATCACGCAAATCTTCGTAGATGTGCTATAATACAGGGTTTATGGTTTGCCGGCACGCCCAATTGGTATGAGCAAGGCCGGAATATACGCCCGAAACCTCGCCGCAAACTGAATCGGCTTACTCCGGTAGCCGAGAAGCATGGAAACAAGTGACGGAACCGAAAGAAGATATCCGGGATATGAATGAAGGACCTCGGCAGGTCGAAAAGACTGAGGAGGTCGATACGGATGCTCTGACTCGTTCCGCCGGGCGGGGCGCACTGTGGCAAGTGGCCGGCGGCGGCTGGCAGACCGTCATTCGCCTTGGCGCCAGCACTGTGCTTGCGCGTGTTCTGTTTCCCGAAGATTTCGGCATCCTGGGTATGGCCCTGCTGGCTCGTAGCCTGATTCAGCGAATCGGTGCTCTGGGTACAGGCGCAGGCTTGATCGCAAAAAAGGATGCTACTCAGGATGACCTGTCAACGGCCTTCTGGATGGGCGCCGCTGTGCAGATATTCCTCTTCTTAGTAGCGATTGCGGCTGCGCCCCTGGCGGCGATATTTTTCAAAACTCCCGCAATCACATGGGTTATGAGGGTTATCTCCATAACTTTTCTTTTCTCGGCGGTGGCTGCTGTCTCATCTACACTGTTAACTAAGCGTCTTCGATTTGGTGGCTTGACGATAATCAACGGTGCCGGGGTCGCCCTTGAATCCGGACTGGCGATCATCTTTGTCGTTGTGTTCGATCTCGGCTACTGGGCCTTAGTCTCGGCGATGCTGATATCCTCCTTTGCCATGACAGTGGCGAGAGTCGTCTATGCTCGCTGGCTTCCGAGTTTCCGCTTCAACCGAGCCAGTTTCCGCTATTTGTTCCGTTATGGGATTAATGGCCTTGGCGCATCGACGGTAAGTTTTTTTCATCAGAACATCGACTATCTACTTGTCGGGAGACTATTAGGAACGGCCACACTCGGGTTTTATGAATTCGCATATCGCATCCCGCACCTTATCTATGACAGGCTTGCAGGTCCTGTTGGAAGCGTGGTTTTTCCAACTCTGTCGAAAGTCCAAACCAGCGACGAACGTCTTGCGGCCGGTTATGTCAAAGCGGTGAAGTACATTGCTCTTATCGTTTTTCCAATGCTCGGTGGTCTTGCTGTTGTCGCCAGACCGGCCGTGGCGGTCCTATGGGGACATAAGTGGTTACCTATCGTAATACCACTGCAGATACTTTGTGTTTCTGCGGCGATGCGATGTGTTTTTGCGCCAATAGGAGCGGTGTTTATGTGCAAGGATCGCCCGGACATCCTCTTCAAGTTCGGATTGGTCCGGCTGACGTTCACGTTTGCCGTCGTAGGCTGTCTGGGATACGCCCTGGGATTGGTGGGCATTGCGCTGGGTATGGTGCTTTCGACGCTCCCGGCGTTCTATCTGTTGCACATCGCCTTGCGGCTTATGAAAGCGTCCTGGGGACTTTTCTTCAGTGCTCTGCGTTTCCCCGTCGCCATTTCCTGCGCAACCGTAGCGAGCGCCGGCGTTGCACGATGGGCGCTGGAATCTCATGGCTTCGGGGACCCCGTGGTGATGGCGTGCTCGGCAGGAGTAGGAATCATCTTCTTACTGATGACTTCTGTCGTCGTATTTCCCGCGAGCTCGCGCGAAGTCCTTCAGACCATTAGAGAAATCGTCGGAAATCGAAAACTTCGATGAAAGGCAAAGGGAACAGATTCGGCGTATTGGGTCGAACATAGATAGAGAAGTGAAAGTTTTCGGTGCGACATGAGAAACGTCTTGGTCGAGACAGTAGATCGGGGGCTTTGTGTTGGGTGCGGTGTCTGTGCCGCTGTATGCCCAGCCGAGGCGCTTGCGATGAAGGACAACGGTGCAGGCGAGATCGTCGCCGGACCTGGGCATGGGTCGTGCTCCGAATGTGCCCTGTGTCTCGATGTTTGCCCCTTTCACTCCGACCGGGAAGCCCAGATAGACGAGGACGTCCTGGGGCGGGAGTGTTTCGGCGGTATTCCCGGTATTCGAAACATCCCTGAAGTTGGATATTGGCTCGCCT
>DAOWOP010000104.1 GCA_030642005.1 Planctomycetales bacterium | reverse complement strand
GCAGCGACCTGGCGGGTAAGAATAAACTGGCCGATTACGCGCTGTACTGCGGGCACGGATGGGACGAGAAGACGCTTTCGGAAGTCGTCGGGAAGGCCCTGGCCGTTCGCCGGGACGGGGACGGCAAACCGGCTGTCAGCGCTACCGCCTCGTGCCTGATCAGTATGGCCGCCGGTTCGCGGGCAAGACTGCTGGCGACGGCCGATACGCTGATCTGCACGCCCAACCACAAAGACCTCGGCGGCATCGGCGAGGAGTTTAAAAAGACCGGACGGGGCAGGACCTTCGCGCTTCGGCTGAGTTACCCCGATGTGTACGCCGGGGGTTTCTACTGCTGGGGCGTCGGCGCCGACGGGGCGTGCCTCGACCGGATATTTCACTACAGGCCGCTGTTCAACGCATTCATGTTCAGCCCGCAAAGCCTGCTGCTGCCGCTGCCGAAGGGCGATTTCGAACCTACACTGGCCCTGCTGAAGTTCCGCCAGGGCCTGGCCGACTACGATCTGGCCTGCCGATGTGAATCGATTATCAAGACCGCCAGAGAGCAATCAGTCGATGTTACGCCGCTGGAAAAGATACTGATGGAAATCCGCATCACCGCCGACGCCAAGCCGCCGGGATACAACAGTCGGCTGATGCGATCGACAGCCGTCCCGCCGGAGCAACTGGAGAAATGGCGCACAGCGCTGATACGCGAAGCGGGAAAAGTCCATGAGGAAATCAAGCAGTAAGGAACACTCGAACTCACTGCAACAATAGTCCCCTGACAGCCGCGCTGCCACCCCATCGCAGGACTACAATGACGCACACCAGCCACGCCGCCCCGATCAGCCAGAGGACCTTATCGCGGCCCAGCACGCCCACGGGGTCTTCGCCGCCGGCCGACAGCGTCAGGCAGTAGTAGCGGAACATGCCATAGACCACCAGCGGAATGGTCCAGATCAGGTGCGACGAGCCGACCCGCTCTACCGTGGCCGGCGCCAGGCAGTACAGGCTGTAGGTCAGGATTGCCAGTCCCGCCGATACCGCCAACATGTGCTCGATGTTTGTCAGCGTGTAAAAGTGGTGGACCCGGCGGGTTCGCCCGGCTTCGTCGCCCAGTGCGGCGATCTCGCCGCGACGCTTGCCCAGGGCGATGAACAGACACAGCATGAACGTGCAGACCACCAGCCAGGGACTTATGATCGCGGCAATAGCCGCCGCACCGGCCATCGCGCGGAGAACGAATCCCATCGCCACGATAAGGACGTCGAGGATCGGCTTGCCCTTCAGGCCAAGGCTGTAAGCTAAGTTAATCAGCACGTAAGCCCCAGTCCAGGCTGCAATCCCCAACCCCGCCAGAGGCATTCCAGGCCTATATAATTTGCAGGACAGATACGCGACGATTCCCGCTCCGCCGGCCAGGAGCACCGCCGTCGCCACAGCCGCGGCAGCCGGCGACAATCGTCCCGATGCAATGGGCCTGCGGTTCTTGACCGGATGGGCGCGATCGGATTTGCGGTCGGCCAGGTCGTTTATCAGGTAGATTGCGCTGCTCAGCAGGCAAAAAGCCGCAAAAGCGCCCGTCGCCATCGCCCAGGCGGATGGCTCGGTCCACTTGCCGCTGAACGGAAGCGCCGCCAGGACGAAAATGTTCTTCGTCCAGTGGCGAATCCGCAACGCCTCGACCAGCGCTGTCGCTGAACCGCTTGATTTTGTCGCGCCCTGTTCCAACCCAGCGATTACCTCATTAATGTTTAGCCGTCGCTGGCACGACGACGATAATGTATCTTAATGCCTATGCAGGTGTCGCTACAACAGCCATATCGGCCACAGGACGGAACGCCATCAGCAAAACGGGTGTGGCTTCTGGTCGCCGCCGCCGCTGCGGTGGTGTTTCTGCTGACCGCACAGCGCGGACCGGCCTGGCAGGACAGCGGCATATTCCAGTGGCGAATGCACACCACCGACCTTGCAGGCCACCTCGGCCTGGCGCTGGCGCATCCGCTGCTGATTATCCTGGGCAGGTGCGTCAGGTTGCTCGGGCTGCCCGGTGAACTGTGGCGATACAACGCCGTGTCCGCCCTCGCCGCCGCCGTCGCCACCGCCAACCTGGCCGTTATCGTCCGCCGACTTGTCCCGAAAGCGCCCGTCGCGGCATACTTCGCCGCCGGCGCCTTCTGCCTGGCGCATACCGTCTGGTGGCTGGCGACCATAACCGAAAGCCACATGCTCCTGACGGCTCTGATGACAGCCGAACTTCTGACGCTCATCGGACTTCTGCGCAAGCCGAGGTTTTCAATGGTGCTGCTGCTGGGGTTTTTCAACGGTTTGGGCGTCGCCACGCACAACTTGGCGCTTTTGGCCCTGCCCGCTTACGCCCTGGCGGTGGTAGTGCTGGTTTGGCGGACTCCGGCGAGCTCAGTCGAGCCGCGGCGTCTCGCCTGGCCTGCAATTCCGTTGTTCGCGGCGGCATGGTGTGTCGGAGCGGCGCCGCTTATCTGGCTGACGATTCGAATGGCCGAGCAGGCCGGAGCGGCGGCGGCCATCCAATCCGCTTTGTTCGGGCGGGCCTGGCAGGGGCAGGTCCTCGGCGGATCGGCAAAGGCGGCTGTCCTCGGACTCGGATACATCATCTACAACTTTCCCAACCTTGCTCTTCCCCTGGCGGCTGTGGGACTGTGGCGACTGCGGCGGCGGGTGGGCGCCGGCCTGGCCGTTGCGATGGCGTACATTACCGCGATACACTTCGTCTTCGCCGTTCGATATACCGTGCCCGACCAGTTCATGTTCTTCGTGCCGTTTTACCTGATGGTCGCTCTGCTGGCGGGACTTGGACTTGCGAGCCTCTGCGAAAATCGGCGACGATGGCTGAAAATCGCCGCAGTCGCTTCGCTGGTGTTCGGGCCGATGGCCTATGCGATAGCGCCGTCCGCGGCCAAGGCGATGAAACTGCCTCTTCCCGGCGGCAGGCGAACGCTGCCGTTTCGCGACCACGCCCGCTACTGGCTGACGCCATGGAAGCACAACGAAAACTCCGCCGGTCAGTTCGCACGCATGGCGCTGGGGCAACTTGAAGACCGCGGCGGTTTGACAATCATCTTCACCGACTCGACGACGTACTGGCCTCTGCGCTGGGTAGCCGAGGCCGAAAACCGAGGCCCGAAACTCCGCATCGTCGGCGGGACGGATACCGACCTGCTGAAAGATGTCGCCGCCGATCCTGCCGGCTTCCTGCGGAGAGTCGAACGCAGCGGAAATGCGGTTTTCGTCGTCTCGAACGTCCCCGGCTATTGCCCTGACGCCTTGCTGCCCTACGTGGACGATCAGCCTACCGGCGTCCTGTACCGAGTCAGACCTCCACCGGGCCGATGAAAAAGGCGTGTTTATCACGTTCCCTTTTCCGTTCCGATGTGCTATGGTGCCGCCGTTTTGGAACTGTTTATCAGGAGATGAGTAAATGACCGGCAACAGGAAGGTTCGTTTCGGGATTATCGGTTCGGCGGGGCTTATCGGGAATTATCACGCTGACATACTGACGAAGGGCGAAGGGCCTTATGAGTTGACGGCGGTTTGCGACATTAATGAATTGCGTTTGCGGAACCAGGCCGAAAAACTCGGCATCTTCGGCACAACGCAGGTGAGCGAACTGGTGGCCCGGGACGACGTGGATGCGATAATCGTCGCCACGCCTCACCCGTTTCACGCCGCCGGGGTAATCGCCGTGGTCGAGGCCGGCAAGGACGTGATGACCGAAAAGCCTCTGGCCGCTACGCCCGCCGACGCCCGTAGATTGATCAAGGCCATTAATCGCAAACGTCGCATCGGCGCCGTTCACTACCAGTCGCGGGCCAATCCCGTCGCACGGAAGGCCAGGCAGATGATAGATTCCGGCGAACTGGGCAAAATCATCAGCATCCGCGTTACCGGTTCGTATTATAAGAGCGATTACTATTATTCCCTCGGCGGGTGGCGCGGCATGTGGCGCGACGAGGGCGGCGGAGTGCTGATTAACCAGGCGCCCCACGATATAGACATGATGTGTTACCTCGCTGCCGAGTCAGCGCCGGCTGAACTTGCCGGACGATGGACCAATCTCTATCACGACGCCAGCCAGGTCGAGGATTTCGCCTCAGCCATAGGGGTCTTCCCCAACGGAGTCCAGTTCACCCTCAACGTCAGTGTGGCTACGCACGGCGACGCGCGGCGGTTCGAGGTTTTCGGCACGGCCGGGGCGATAACAATCCAGGACGGCAAGTTCACACGATACGTTCGATTCGAGAAAGACCTGGTGGATTTCGCTCACACTTACGAAGGTCCCGACCCCTACGCCGGACCGGTCGTCCAGGATCAGCCGCTGCCGGAAGTCGGCGAGAATGACCCCTCGCTCATTCACAAGATGTTCGCCGAGGCCGTCCTTACCCGGAAAAAAGCCAAAATGCTGGTCTCGGCCGCCGACGGACTTTGGTCACAGGAGACAATCAACGCGATTTATCTCTCCAGCTACCTCGGCAAGAAAGTCAAACTGCCGGTCAGCGCCGCACGGTACGAGAAGATGCTGGCCGACCTGATCGCCAACGCCCGCCCGGTCTCTCGCCCGCAGCGCGAGTCGGAAGAAGGGCGAATCGCCAGGTGAGTGTTTCCGGCAACCGGTTACGCTCGCACTCGTTAAACACGGTTCAGTCTTTGTTGTAATCAGCGCGGTTTATTCCGCTCCGACGGCTTCCTGCTTTGCGGTCGCCAGTGTTCGCATGGTATCCATTTTCTGACGGACTTCCTGCGCCATCCGGCTGTTGGGATACTCGCTGGTGATCTGCCGGCCTATGGCGATAGCACCGGCCCAGTCCTGGTCGGTAACGCGAATGGCGAACTGCACGCCGAAATTGTGAAGTTTGGCCCTGAATACGCCGCGGGCGGACTCTTCCATTGCCGCTGCTTCCTGCGGCGTGAGATATTTGTCCAGTTCGTGCAGCAGTTCTATGGAGCGATCGACATCTCCGCCCCTGACGGCCTGGTCGTAATCGCCGAGCAGGTCGCGCTTGTGTTTTGTGCGTGCGTCGCTGATGAGTTGCGGCAGGGCGGCGATTTTCGGGTTTTCCGGCAGCAGTTGGGACAGGCGGCGGGTCTGGCGTGATGCGCCGGCCCAGTCGCCCGACTCGATGAGTTTGCCGATACGACCCAGAGCCGCATCGACCTTCTGCTCGTTCGTCGTCGCCTTGGCCTTGACGATCTCGGCTCGCATCTGCTCGACCTGTTCGGTGTGCCCGAATCGCTTCTCAATGTCGTTGACGAGTTTTTCGCCCCCGGCGTAGTCCTGGGCTATGAGGTGCTCGTGGAGAAGTTCGTTCATCGCCTCGATTTCGTGGCGGCGGAACAGCAGGCTCCTGGCGGCATCGGACATCTGCGACAGTTCAATCAGCCGGCGATTGGACTCGTGCGCCGCTTCCAGAAGGCTTTCGATGCGTTTGAGGTGGTCGGCGAGAGGTTTGACGGCCTGCTCGTTGCTGACAATGGTCTCGACCAGGCCGCGAAATATAAGCACCAACGCACCGGCCGACGCCTCCGCCGCCAGAGCAACGATCCACAACAGCAGCCTGTCGATGACAAACTCGCCGGCCAGCGCGACGCCGGCATACACGCCCGTCGCCACAAAACATACACCCAGAAACACCAATGCGATGAGGGACCAGATTCGCACCAGGGTTACGACCCACGTGAATCGGCTGTTGCTGGTTGGCATCGAAATGCTCCTTCATTATCGACTACGATTGATTTTGTAGAAGTGTCGCCTACTGCTTATCTAATGTCAATTCTAGCGTCGGTGGGCCTGAAAGTCAATTTCGCTTTCGTCGAATCAGCGCCACCGCGCCGACAGCCAGCAGGCTCAGCGTGGCCGGTTCGGGAATCGCGACGGCGTACCGCAGCCCCAGGTTGTGGCCATAATAAGTTACGTGGTACTGGCCTATGTCGTCCATCTTCAGGCAAACCCCATAGGATCCGCTGGCGTGATCGGTGCCAATCTGTTCAATCTGCCACTGCGCTCCGTCCCAGGCTGCGAAATGGACGTAGGTGCCGCCGCAATGGTCCTCGTCGTGAACCAGGTAGGCAATTCGCGGCTTGCCGCTCGCGTCAAAGACAAGCGGTGCTCCTCCTCCATAATGGGCGTTGCCTTCGATCACCTGCGTGTGCCACTGCAGGCCGTCCCAGTGTGTGTAACGAACCATGTCGTCGCTAACTGAGCAGTGCGCGATGTGGGGGTTACCCTGGGAGTCCAGCACCAACCTGGCGCCTTTCCCGCCGGGAGCAATACCGTTTTCCACGCTCCACCCAGAATCCGTCCGAACAGCGTAACTCAACCCGGATCCTGCGAGGTGGGATACGTCTTGCTCATCAACCAGCAGACAACCGTATGGAAAATCTGGAACACCGTCTTGTCCTGATACCTCGATATTCCAGCCTGTACCGTTCCATTGGGCGTACTTGTTCCGGACGATTGTGTTGTCCCGGTAGGAGAGCCTGGGCCACCCAGCGCTGTCCAGCGCAAGCGAATTATACGGACCGACACTAGCGCCGTGCCCGCCATCCACCGTCTCAATTTGCCACGTTGAATCATCCCGATAAGCGTATTCCATACCGTGATCGTAGAGTCTGCTGTTGTATGAAATGTGAGGGCTACTGTTGTTATCGAGAACAAGGCTTGTTCCATTACTGACACCCGTACCCACTGACGAGACTGTCTCGATCTGCCAGGATGCGCCGTCCCAGGCGGCATACCGAACCCGATAATCTTCGGAACCGAAGGCCGTACAATAACTGACACGTGGAAATCCGCTGGGATCCAGCTGCAGAGAACTAAACATCCCTGAGTATTCCATGGGATCCGGCGAAGAGATCGCCCAATCCAAAGCGGCCACAGGAGAGGTGGCGATAGCAACAAATACCAGAGATACTGTGAATAACCGATGGGTGATTTTCATCTGTTTGCTCCTTACTGTTTCAGTTCTCCAAGGCCACGCAACACGCTCCGGCCAAGCCCAGCCACTGCGATGGCTGGGTTTCCTTACAATCCAAGGCTGATGAAACAGGTAAGCGAACCGTTCCTCAGCGCCCATACCCGCCGTTAAGCGGACTTCCAACCCATGAGCACTGGGCTTCAGTGGCCACAGGTTGCAAACCTGTGCCACCAGAAAAATAAACTCCTAAACGGTGGGAACTTGGCCGTGACGCCTGTCTGCTACCGCAGGTAGGCAAGGCCTAAGGTGTGTTTGAGTGAGCGGATCCTGCTTCGCCAATGCTACGCAGTATCCGGCTTCGAAGGGTCCGGCTACGCAGGATGTGTCGCCCACACCCTCTCTTTGAATCGGCAAGGCTCTTGCCGAAACGCAGCATACTCCGCCGCTCCCAAAGCGGGCTGGAGCACGTTAAATTTTTACAGACTACGATTTTCGGTTTGGGAACTTGGCCGGTGCGGCCTGAGGCAGGAAGGCACGAGAGAGCGAGTATTCGCTCCCGCCTTTACTTGTGAAATAACTCCGCCGCTCCCATAGCGAGTCAGAGCATTCAGTATTCGGATTATATCACGAATCGCGGTTTTGTCAAGCGAAAAACGCATCGACGAAAAAGATGGCAGGGATACAGGAGATTCAGGGGATATAATTATTTTTTCTTTCTTTTTATTAAATCTTTATCCCGTGCATCCCCTGTATCCCTGCTACTTCTTCAGATCAACCAAACCTTGACTTGCGGTCAGCGGGCGTCTAAATTGCCTTGCCTGCATCGAGTCTGATTGAACAGAACAGGAGCGAATCGTGGGATATAACTGTGTAGTTTGTGTCAAACAGGTGCCCGACACCAAACGGATCACGGGCGAAGCGATGACCGAAGAAGGTACGGTCAACCGTGCGGCTCTGCCGGCTATCTTCAATCCCGAAGACCTCAACGCCCTTGAACAGGCCCTGGCCGTCCGGGATGCACATGGCGGGACGGTAACGCTCGTTACGATGGGCCTGCCGTCGGCGGCGGAGGTGCTCCGCGAAGGGCTGTTCCGCAGCGCCGACCGGGCGATACTGATTACCGACCGCCGGGCCGCTGCGTCCGATACGCTGGCGACCAGTTACATACTCTCCTGCGCGGTCAGGAAACTCCAGCCTGACATCGTATTCTGTGGCCGGCAGGCAATCGACGGCGATACCGCACAGGTCGGCCCGCAACTGGCGGAAAAACTCGACATGACGCAGATAACATACCTGGAAGAGTTGATTTCGCTGGAGGGGAAAACCATTCGAATCCGCCGAAACGTCGGCAACGGATTCGAAATCGTCCAGGCCGAACTGCCGGTGCTTGTAACAGTCATGGACACCGCCAATAATCCTCGCCCGCCGGCGGCCAGGAAGATGATGAAGTTCAAAAAGGCGCTCTCGCCGGCAGAGGTTCAAGCCAGGGCAGAGCACCTGCTGGAAGGCGATTACGAAAACTACACCGCCGAACTGAAAGCGGCCGAGGTGGACAAATACTGTGGAAAACTGCGGGATAAGGGCCTGCTGATTGAGCAGTGGAATCTCGACGACCTTGAAGCCGACCTGTCGTGGTGCGGCATGAAAGGCAGCCCCACGAAAGTCCACCGCATCCAGTCGGTAGTCCTTACCGGAGGCCAACATAAGCAGATCGACCCGACCGACGAAGGCGTCGGTGCGTTAGTGGGTGAATTGATAGAAGAACACACTATTGGTTGACTGGTTGATTGGTTGACTGGGAGAATGGCGAAGGAGAATGCCTAGAATTAGGTTTTGTCTGAAAAGCAGTTTTTAGCCGCAGAGCGGCGCCTTTCTTAGCCCTGGGCGGAAGCCCGGGGGCTAGAGATGCGTGTTTTTTCAAGCCCCAGCGGGGCGTCTTAATGCTGTTGTCGCAGTAGTCGCAGTAGGTTGTGATCAAATTAAGACGCCCCTACGGGGCTGGATTCGGATCGGACATT
>DAOWOP010000210.1 GCA_030642005.1 Planctomycetales bacterium | reverse complement strand
TTTTCCCAAGTCCCTGGTGCCTGGTCCCTGGTGCCTGTTCTGTTCTCTATTCACTTGTCAAAGAACTTCGGCGCGCCTATATCGCGCCCTTGGGACGGCGAAGCCTTGGCGAAGCCGCCTCCATATTAACTTTTGTGTTCACGTTTGCGCGCGCAGACGTGAACGAAAAACGGGCGCGAAATCTGTAACTCCCGGCCTGGCCGGTAGTTAATTTTTTTCAGAAAAATCCCGGCGGTGGATTTTTGCATCGATGTTTGCGCGCGCAAACGTGAACGGATGGGCTCCGAATCAAAACTGAGGACTGGCCACTTAAGTGGCCAGTCCTTGTGTGCTTTTTCAGAACTTATACCGGGCGCACAAAGTTAACGCGCCTTGTATGGGGAGCGCCCTTCGGGCCGCCCCACTACGTTCCACGCCGGTTGAAGGCGCTACTAACAATCCTTGCCCCTGCCACCCGCCGTCAGCGGTAGATTACTCGCGAGCGCACTAATTAACTGCCGGTGGTATTACTCAATTCTGTTCTCGTATTGCGTGGGCTTCGAGGCGGTCGGCTGTTACTGCTTCGTCAGGTCGTAGCACCCATGGCCGATGTAGCGCAGCTTACCCTTGCGGACCAGTTCCTGCCAGACGGATTCCGGCCAGTTACTTGGCGGGACAATGGCGGTGGCGGCGTGCGAGTCCGCGCCCTTGGATAGCGGGCCGTGGCTGTTGATTCGCGATTCGTCGTCCAGACGAGTGAGCGCCCGCCTCTTGCGGAACGCCCGCAAGGCTCGTCTGCAGGTCTCCGCGCCTGGGGCGTCGGGCGGCGCAGATGCCGATGCAGGTGCGCGAATCTGTTCGATCAGATCGGTTAACCGAACCACGTCGCGCATCCCCACCACATGCGTCACGCGAACGCCAGGCAGGTCGGTCTTCTGCAGCAGCCTGTACACCTGCTTCCATTCGCCTCCAGCCCGACGGGGATCGTCGTAGCCTCGGATGACGGTCAGCAGTTCATCGAGTTTCGCTATTGTTATCGGGTCGCCGGTCATGCGCGGGCGTCCATTCGGGGACACAGCCGGTGTGAATTCGCCTAATCCCTTAATCCCGATTGTGCGCTTATAGCACACAGTCGTAAGTCAATCGTCATCGTCGTCGTCATCTTTTTTCTTTTTCTTTTCTTTTAGTTGTTTTGCGCGGGCGTCGAGGCGGTCGGCGTAGGCGGTGGCGGGGAATTTTTTGCCTGTGAGGATGGCGGCGCGGATTTCTTCCCAGCCGTCGATAACGTGGATCCGCTTATCGAGTTTTCGGATTTTTTTGGCGAGTTTGCGCAAATCGCCGGCATCGTCGTCGTCGCGGTCGTAATTCGGGATAAGGTAGCCTGTCATATCGTTGGCGACGTAGGCCTCGACGTCGGAAATTTTATCCCCGATGCCGATGCGGACGTTGGGAAAGTCCTTTCGCAATTCGGCCAGGCGGGCGGACTTGAACTTGCCGCTGTCGCCGACGGATTGCCTGAACGAACTGACCAGCAGCGGCGCGCGGACGAAACCGTTGTCCGTCAGCCAATTCTTGGACTTGTTGCCCAGCAGGTCGGGCCGATGCGTCAGGTAGATGATGCCGTAGTTTTTCGCCAATTCGCCGACGACCCTGTCGGCCTGTGACATCGGCTTGGCCCCGCTCGTGATCACCCTGAAAAAACTCGACGCCACCACCGTATGGTCCAGGTCAATCACGATGAAGGGGGCGTCCTTAGGCTTGGCCGACACCAGCAGCGAAGCCGGCGTAACCTTCAGCATGTCCTTGTAGATGTCGTCGGGCACGGCGGTGATTTTGACCTTTATCTCATAGTCGCCGGACTTCGGAGGCGTCCATTTCAGGCGGGCATAGCCGTCCTTGTCGGTCAGCACTTTTCCGAGCGACTCTCGACCAAGGGTGAATTCGACAGTGGCCCCTTCGACTTTTTTGAATTTCCTGACGTAGATGACCTGGGCCAGCAGTTCGGTTGATTTTTCGGGGTGCGTCAGCGTATCGAAGGCGTAGAACAGCGTGCCGTGCTCGGCGGCCAGCGTGTATGCTGCGCCGGCGCTTGCGACTTGGCCGAAGCTGCAACCGACAGCGGACAGACAGGCAGTCGAAACAATAAGAATCACCGGAAATCGGAATCGCCGTCTGGGAAATTTTGCGGTTTTTCTCATTTTGATTATCTCCAACCTGTACGACTCGGGCTGTATAATTGTATGATGTTTTATGGTCAAGGAGCAATACCGCTCCTTCCGAAGCGTTAAGCAGGACAGAGCCGCATGGCAGACTCTCGGCATCCCGGAGCCTTGATTACCGCTGTTCGGGCGGGCGCTGAAGGTGCGTGGGAGGATTTTCTGGCAGCCTATGGCCGGCGGCTTTACGGATATTTTTTTCGGGCGACCGGGTCGCACCACGACGCCGAAGACCTGCTGGGCGAGATGATGCTCAGGCTGGTGCGGAAGATGGGCGAATATGACGATCGAGGACGATTTGAGCCGTGGCTTTTTCGCATCGCCGCCAACCTCGTCCGCGACCGGATTCGCCGGGCCAAAGCAAGGCTGGCGCCGATGTCGCTGGAGAGCAACGATGACGAACATATCGGCCTGGGCGAGACAATCAGCGGGCCGGCCAGTCCGGTCGATGCCGAACTTCTGGCCGGCGAGGACCGCGACGCATTGGCCGAGGCGCTGGCAAAACTGCCGGAAAGGTCCAGGCAAATGGTACTGTTGAGACACTTCGGCGACATGAGTTTCAAGGAGATCGCCGAAATCTACGACTGCCCGGTCGGAACGGTCCTGGCAAGGGTCCACCGGGCGCTCAAGACGCTGCGAGCGGTGCTGGAGATGAGCGATGAATACGAACAATGAAGATTATGAACTCATCGCCCGCCGGCTGGACGGCGAGGAAGTGGAACTGACCGACGCCCAGCAGGCGCTGGCCGATGAAATATCCGCCGACGCCGACGCCGTCGGGCGAGCGATGGATGTTTCCCTGCCGGGCGGAACGCTCCATCGGATCAGCGCCCGCATCAGGCAAAGCCATATCGACCGGCGACCTGCGCGACTGTGGCTTCGCTGGGCTGCCGCAGCGGCGGCCGTTATCGTCGCCGCCGTTCTCTGGTGGCCGTCCGGGCCGGACGACGTAAGCAGGCCCAAACCCTTCCCGCCCGCCAACGGCGAACAGTTCGTATATAATACCGTCGCGGACGACGACCTGGACCTCCGCGTCGAGACGCTGTCCGATGAATTGGCCGACGCCCGGACCGCACTGCTGCTGGATGAGGATTTTACGACCGAACTGGCAATGGCGTCCTTTGAGCAGGAAATGGATGAATTGATGCTCGACGAAAATGGATTGGACTCATGGTCGGACCTGGATAGCGACGAAAACCCCTTGTAGTCATATATGTTATGTTGAAAGAGAGACGCCCCATGAAAAACGTAATAAACAGACAAATAACGGCTTTAGGCGCGGCGGTTCTGGCAGCGGCGTTGGTTGTGCCTACTCTGGGTCGGGACGCTCCCGGTCGGCCCCCGGCTGCGGCAATAACCGCCCCGGCGACCAGCCCGGCAAATCTCCGCCGACCCCACATGCACAACGCCGGAGGCAGACCTCGAACCTTCGGGGCGGACCGCTTCACAGAGGATAAGGTCAAGGAGGTGCTGGCCTTCGCCAAAAAGCACCTTCCCGAAGAGTACAAGCGGTTTGAGACGCTGCGTAAGGAAAACCCCCGTCAGGCCCGGCGTGCGATTCGCCGGCTGTGGTGGCTGTACAAGCGTGTCCGGCACCTCCCGCCCGAGATACAGGCCGCCGCGGTGGCCAAGCATCGACTCAATGTCGCCATCTTCCAGACTCGCAGGGACTTCCTCCGGACCGAAGATGCGTCCCGAAAGGCCGAACTGACCAAAAAACTCCAAACCCTGCTCGGTAAGCAATTCGACAACGATCAAATCGTCAAGGAATACAGGATAAAGGTGCTCGCCCAGCAACTGGCCGAACTGAAGGCCGAAGTCGGGCGTCGCAAAAAAGACCGCAGTAAAATCATCGCCGAGCGGTTGAAGCGTCTGTTGAGTTCGGCTCCTGCGACCCGCTCCGGCGCTTAGCCTGGATATTGCCCTTCGGGGCGCCTGCGGTGAATGAAAAATGCGGGCTAAAATCGCTCGGAGATCGGATTCCCGGACCGGAACAAAATGAAAATCCGCCCCAATATCCTGTACATCAGTTCACATGACACAGGCAGATACATTCAGCCGTTCGGCCACGCGGTTCCCACGCCGAACCTCCATAAACTGGCCGAGTCGGGCGTGCTCCGGGAGATGCGTGCCCGGCTGGACCGCTGGATGCGGCAGACCGACGATCCCCTGCTGGCCGGCCCGATCACGCCGCCGGAAATGTAGGCATTAGTTCAAAAAGAAAACATGTCCCGGCCGTAGTAGGTCAGCAATGCCCCGATCGCCTCGCCGGCGCCGACATTGGAGGACATGACCGGCGCGGCTATCAGGCCCATGTCGGCCCGTCCGATCTTGCCGGTCCGGGCGCTCATACATTCCCAGACGCTGGGGTATTTCAGGAGGAACCTTACCAGGCCGTCTTTACCCCTGCCGAGCAGGTCCGGGTAATAGTTGGCCGCGGCCGCTATCGCCACGGAAGACGACTTGCTCCAGGCAGGGCCTCGCCAGTAAGTTTCCTCGGGGAATCCCGCCTCATCCGGCGCCACGG
>DAOWOP010000160.1 GCA_030642005.1 Planctomycetales bacterium | reverse complement strand
TCCCTTGACGCGGGAAATGGCGATATCCACCGTACCCGGCGTCAGTTCGGCGATCTTCTTAATTTTAGCAGCAAGACGGTCGGTTACTTCCAGGTCGTCGCCTATGATATTCACAGTAAGTGGGCGCTCGCCGCCCAGGATCATTCCAGACATCGGATCACCGGATTCAAGACGGAGTTTTTCAACGCGAAGCAGGCCCCTTGCCGCATTGACGCGCTTTCGTAGCGCGGCGGCAATTTCCTTGACGTCGCGTTTTCGCTCGACACGGCGAACGAGTTTGACCCCGAAGGTGCCGATGTGCGATCCTTCCTCGCCCATTACGCTGCTCATTCCGCCGCGGCTGGTGCCGCAACGGGTGAAAACGGCAATTCGTTCGTCTTCTGTAACTTCTTCCTTGATTATTTTGTCCAGCGCCCTCATTACTCGCGCCGTTTCCTCTACGCGCGTCCCTACGGGCAAGTGAATGGTTCCCCGCACAATGGCCTTATCCTCTGAGGGCATGAACTCGCTGCCCAGGTGAGGCAGGAACAGAAGACTGGCTGCGAATAAGAGGACGGCTAAAACCATGACGGTCTTTCGGTGTCCCAGGGCCCACCCCAGGAGGCTTGAATACCACTCAGAGAGGGCATCGAAAGCGTTTTCGCTCATCTGAAAGAGGCGACCCTGCCTGATGCCGGTTTTCATGCGACCAAGGAGTTTGGCGCTTAACATCGGGGTAAGCAGAATCGCCGAAGCAAGAGACCCGAACAGCACGACGCAGATAACAACTGCAAATTCAGTGAAGATTATCTTCGTGATACCTTTGACGAACAGGATCGGAAAAAAGATGCAGACTGTCGTAAGCGTCGAGGCGGTAATCGCCATCGCTACCTCAGATGCCCCGAAAACAGCCCCTTCGTTTGGTCGCTCTCCCTGTTCCCTGTGGCGAGTGATGTTCTCCAGGACGACAATGGCGTTATCGACGATCATGCCTATGGCGATGATCATGCCGAACAGGCTCATCATGTTAATCGTGTAATCAAGGAAGTAGATCGCAACGATAGCCAATATGAGAGAAAACGGAATCGTCAGGGCAATTACAAGTGTTGCCCGCCACCGGCGGAGGAAAAGCAATACGACAGCCATGGCCAACAGGCCACCTTGAAGAAGCGTTTTGGACAAGTCGTTGATTACCTGCTCGATATCCTCCGAAGAGTCCATCACGTTGAACACCTTCACGTCCGGGGGGAGGCGTTTTACCAGTTCGGCCATTCGTTTACGCACAGCCTTTGCCACCTGCACCGTGTTGGCCTCGGACTGCTTCTGAATCATGATAATAGCGCCGGGGTTGCCATTGATGGTAATGTAACGCGATATCTCCTTATACCCGTCCTTGACCCGGCCCACGTTCTCCAGGCGGATGGGCACGCCGTCGCGGATGGCCAGAACAATCTGCTTCATCGGCTCGATGTCTTCGAACTCGCCGGGCACGCGGACGAGGTAATCGGTCAGGCCCATCTTGATATTACCGGCCGGCGTGTCCTTATTTTCATTGGCGATAGTGGTAACCACGTCCAACGGTGTCAGGCCGTAGGCCGCCATGCGTTCGCGGTCAAGTTCTATATTTATCTGTCTTTGAAGCGGGACCATTGCGGCCGCCGATCCCACGCCCGGAAGGCGTTTGAGAGGGTCTGCCACTTCGTCTTTCAGGATGTCCTCGAGTTTCGGGTAACTCTCCCTGGCCGAGACGCCATAGACCATGATGGGAAAACGCGAGATGTCGAATTTCAACACACGAGGTTCACCAACTTCGTCGGGCAGGCGCATCTTCGCCATGCCGACGGCGTCCCGTACTTCATTGGCTCGCGTGTCAAGGTCTGTTCCCCACTCAAAGTTGAGCGTAATTAGAGACATTCCTTCTTTAGACTTAGAGGTGATGTGCTTCAGCTCCGGCACCGTACTCAACATTCGCTCCAGTGGCTCGGTAACTTTTGTCTCGACGTCCTCCGGGGCTGCTCCCTCGTACATCGTAATCACGCTGATAGCCGGAAGGTCCATCTTCGGAAACAGGTCCACCGGCAACTGCGTCAGGCACACCCCGCCTATCAGCAGGATGCCGAGGAAGATCATCATCACCGTAACAGGTTTGCTGACGGAAAATCTCGGTAGCGTCATTGTCCGTCCTCCGCTTCAACTGGCTTGACGACATGCCCGTCGTGCAACTGCCTCTGGCCTCGGACGACGACGAGTTGCCCCGTTTTAACCCCGTCGAGCACCTCGTGCAGAATCCCCTGGCTCATTCCCAGCCGGACGGAGCGTTGGAAGGCTGTGGGTTTGCCGGATTCTTGAACTACGAAAACGTATGCCCCCTTCTCGTTACGGAGCAGCGCCGTATCGGATATGACTGGAACATTTTCCTTCCGCTGGAGAATCAGCCTGATACGGGCGAACATCCCCGGCTTGAGGCGGAGCGTCGGATTGGGTATGCGGATTTCCACCTCACCTGTCCGCGTGGCCGGATTCACCGACTTGGCGACCCGGCAGAGACAGCCCGTGAACTTCTCATCCGGGTACGTATCGACCGTAACCTCGACCGGTGTTTTTCCGACAGTCAAGGCCGAAAGGTATCGCTCGCTGACGCCTCCGAGGACCTTGACGGTTTCGATCTGCTCGATCCTCACCAGAGTCCGGGCTGGGCCGACCATGTTGCCTTCATCAATGTATTTTTTCGTTACGACGCCGGCGATGGGAGCGGTAATGGTTGCATCGTCCAGTGTTATTCGTGCAAGCTTTGCCGCCGCCGCGGCCTGTATCACCTGCGCCCTGGCGAGTTGAAGCCCCACCGCTAACCGCGCGTGCGCCATTGTGGCCTTGTCCATTTCGTTCTGAGTTGCGACGCCTTTCCTGAAAAGTATTCCTATACGCTTTTTGTCGCGCAGGGCATCCGCCAGCGTGATGGCCACACGCTCCTGGGCGGCCCTGGCTACCTCCAGGGCTGCTTCGGCCTGCTGTAAGGCGACATCGAGTGCGGCGTGTTCGATAACGGCAATCACCGGCAAAGTTTTCGTGGCAGGGTCGGCTTTGATGGCGGTTCCCTCATCGATAAGCGTCCCATCCGGCAGGCGCAGACGCTCCAGGCGCCCGGATACCTTGGGAGTTACGTCCACCACGGAGACGGCCTTTATCTCGCCCGTTACAGCCACATTCTTTTCCAGCGTCGCTGTGCCGATACGCTCCACTGCGACTTTAAGGGGGCTCTTCTCGGTCGTACCCGTCGCTTTTCGCTGCTGGATGAGTTGATATACGCCGAAACTACCGTAGCACAAACCGCCCAGTATCACGACCGACACAACGGTAATCCATACGCGTTTGACGAAACGGCTCATACTTATTCTCCTGGTACTTGTTGCTGGTTGTACTCCGGTGGCTTCGTGTCCGCCCACGCCGTCAGTGCAGCTAATAGGCCTTTTTTTAGTCCGGCCAAGTACTCCGGACCGAAATCCACTCCCACGTCCAGGATCGACTGGACAATGATGCCATCGACCACCGCCACGATCAGCGACGCCGCCACGTTCGGGTCTATCTCCGCGCGGAATTGCCCAGACTCGACGCCCTGGGAGACAATCTCGGAAATCCGCCCGCGCCATCGGCTGAACATCTGCTCGAACATCTCGGCCATTTCGCCCTTGTGCTGCTGGCGGGCAGCCGTCGCCCAGAACTCAAGAACGAGTCCGCCGATGGCTGTGTACCGCTCCAACTGGGCGAAAACGTTATCTATCCGTTTTTGAAGTTTCTCGTCGGCGGGAATCGCTTCTGTTACCAGTTGCTCGACGTCGGCCTCGTCGGCGGAGATGATCTCAGCGAACAGTTGCGAGAAGAGGTCCTGCTTGCTGCGGAAATAATTGTAGAGGCTTCCCTTGGCGACGCCGGCTTCGGCGGCGACCGCCTCCATCGTCGTAGCGGCGTAGCCGTGGGCGCGGAAAACCTTCCCCGCCGCGGCGAGAATCGCTCCACGCCTGTCAGTTGTCCTTTTGACGCTGCTCATCGGTTCACCACAATGCAGATGACTGACCAGTCAGTCATCTACTATTATAGGACAGGTATCGAGTTACGACAACAGGAATTTTAGGGAATTTCTAGATGGGCGCTATTACCGAAAACGATATTATGTCTTGCCGTTTTGGGGGCGCGCCGGTACACTCGGCGGTTCATCAGTGAGACAAATCCAGGCGAAAAGGACACAAGCGATGAAGATTGCAGTCATAGGCGGCGACGGGACAGGCCCGGAAGTGGTGGCAGAAGGTCTGAAGGTCCTCAAGGCGGCGGCTGACAAGGTCGGTTTCGAATACAAGACGAAGGATTTTAACGTCAGCGGCAACCGGTACCTCGCCGACGGCGGCGACCCGGAAACCCCCTCCATCCCAATCATCAACGAGGAAGAAATCGCCGAACTCAAAACCTTCGACGCGATATATCTCGGCGCGGTAGGTCATCCGGACGTAGCCCCGGGCATCCTGGAGAAGGGGCTGCTGCTTCACCTGCGTTTCGCGCTGGACCAGTACGTCAACCTCCGCCCTGTAACGCTCTATCCCGGCGTCCCCTGCCCGCTGGCCGGCAAAGGCCCCGAGGACATCAACTTCGTCGTCGTCCGCGAGAACACCGAGGGTCTCTACACCGGCATGGGCGGCTTGCAGTACAAGGACACGCCCGACGAAGTGGCTACGCAGATAATGTGCAATACGCGCCGGGGCGTCGAGCGGGCCATCCGTTACGCCTTCGAACTGTGCCGGCGGCGAAACGACAGGAAACATCTGACGCTGGTGGCGAAGAACAACGTCCTTACATTCGCGCACGATCTGTGGTGGCGGGCGTTCAATGAGGTCGCAGCCGAATACGACGACATCGAGACCGACTACAACCACGTCGATGCCTGCTGCATGTGGTTCGTCAAGAACCCCGAATTCTACGACACGATCGTCGTGTGCAACATGTTCGGCGACATCATCACCGACCTTGGCGCGATGATCCAGGGCGGCATGGGCGTCGCAGCCGGGGGCAACATCAATCCCGCCGGCGTCAGCATGTTCGAGCCGATAGGCGGCTCAGCGCCCAAGTACACCGGCAAGAACGTCATCAATCCCATCGCAGCGGTCGCGGCGATGGCCATGCTGCTGAGCGAGACGGGTCAGAACACGGGCGACGATAAACTCTCCGACGCAGGCCGGCGGGTCGAAGCGGCAATTCAGGCCGTTACACCGAAGATGAAATCGCAGTCAGCCGGCAAGATGGGTTTCACCACCACCGAGGTCGGCGACCTCGTCGCCGATGCTGTCGCAAAGGCCGAATGACTCAGAACCGCAGTTCATTCACCCGCGACGATTCGTCGGCGAGGTGTCCAGCCACAAGTTCGATATAGGTCTTCGTGATTGTCGGTTCGTTTTCCAGGCAGATCGCCTGGCGGGCGGCGTTAACAGTCTCTTCGTCGTCGGCTTCGATCTCCAGGAAGAATCCCAGGCGGGGAAGTTCATCCAGTTCGATTCGCGCGGCGCTCATACCGAAACTCTCCCGCCGCTTCTGGAACGAGCCGGTCGGCTGATAGCCAAGTCCGGCCAGGATCGCCCGGGCCGAGTCCGGCGAGTCTATGTCGATTTCTTCCTCCCGGCGGATTTTCAGTTCGCCTTCGCGGCACGGGCCTTTATAGGTAAGAACGCTTCGTTCCGCCCCGCCGCCGGTCGGCTTGACGGTGCGAATCCGCAGGCCGCAGTCGCTTCGGCGGAGAGTCCCGTCGGGCGTGTCGAAATAGGTATTCTCCTCCAGCACGGTTCCCAACGATTCAGCCCCTGCCACCAGCAGCGTCTCGCGCATTGCCGCCGGGTCAGTGAGGCGAAACTTTACTTCGATCTCGATACCCATAGCGGAATTGTACAATCGACTGGGGATCATTTGAAGCGCCTGCTTTTGTCGGATAGCGTCAAGTATTTTGTGTAAGTTTTTCAGACAATATGAGGCTTCTTCGAGTCAGATGCTCTAATCCCAGCCATTGCAATGGCTGGGCTTGGCACCGACGAACGTCAAAATCATCTTTGGGCGAATTCCCGTCAACTT
>DAOWOP010000183.1 GCA_030642005.1 Planctomycetales bacterium | reverse complement strand
TGCCGTCCGGGCGGAGCCAGCATGACATGCCCGCTGACGGCAGGGTCTTGAGGCTCTGTTCGTGGAAGGGCCGACTGTAACATTCGATCTCGCTGGCGAAGCGGTTGAGGTTGTCGTTCGCCATCAACTCTTCCCGGCTCCGGCCGGACATCTCGACATAGCGGTCGTTGCACATCACAAGCCGCCGCTGGTATGTCCGCGGGTCATACTCCACAATGTTGATACCGTCGGAGGTGTTCTCCATTATCAACCGCAGCCGGGACTCGCTTTGCCGCAATGACTCCTCGACCTCTTTGCGTTCGGTTATGTCCTGGCCCTGTGCGATAGTGGCGATAAGTGTCCGGCTGTCTTCGGCGTAGATATTCGCGGAATTCCATAACCCCACGCGTATCTGCCCGTCTTTGTGAAGGATGGGAATTTCGACGTTTTCCCAATATTGGCCCCCTGAGGCGCTTTCGATCTTGCCCAGCGATTCGCTGCGGCTTTCCGGCGGGAACAGCACTTTCAGCGGCTCACCCAGCATTTCCGCTTCGCCTTTTCCGCTCATCTGTTCAAAGGCCTTGTTGAAAATGGTTATCTTTCCGGCCGGGCTCCAGACAATGATGGGGGCGTTGGCGAATCGAATCAGCCTGGTAAGGTAATCGCTGGTTTCCTTCAGTTCATTCGTCCGATTCCTGACTTCCCGCTCCAGAGAGCGCGACCACCGACAGGAGACCACAAACAAAAAAACTCCGCCCATCGTCAGCGCAGCGATAACGACGGCCAACGTGAAAAATTCGGAGCGCTGTCTCATGCGAATAACCTTTTGAACTTCGCCGACCGGGGTGCTAATAGCCAGGGACCACTTTTTACCGTTAACGTGTACCGGCGCGTATGCGACGAGTTTTTCAATTTGCCCTGTTTTCCCGCGGTGCCGGCCTGATATATACCGACCTGTCCCCTCTTCGCCGGAAAGCATCTTCCGCTGGATTTCATCGACGGCCTCGCAGGAAATTCCGGGGTCTCTTTTCGCACGCGCCTCAAACGCGCTCATGCCGACAAATTCCTTCTCATGGTGTGACAGAAAAACGCCCTTTTCGTTCAGCAGCCAGGCGTAGCCGGTCCTGCCTGAAACAATGGGCGTAACCAGATTCCGGGCAATATCTTCAGGATCGAATGAGCCTATCATGACGCCGCAGAACCTGCCCCACCCCGGCCTGTTCCTGTCCATCGGCTTTGCAATCAGTCCTGTTCCGTCGCCTGCCTTTATTGTTGTGGCTTCGTGCGTCAGGCGGACCGGAACTGCCACCCTGATACGCAACCGGCCCTGTTCGTTGTGAACCGTATAGACACCAATGCGCCCGGTTTGCATGACTTCGCTGAAATATGCTTCTTTACTGTAGTCCCTTCCGACAAGTTCGCTCCGCCAACCTTCGACGGGGTAGATGAACCGGCAGACACCGCCCGCATCCAGCAGTCGCAGCGAGGTCCTTTTGGGGAAGCCCCAGTATGTATGTTGAAGGCACCGCAGACATTCGGGTTTCATCTGCTGGACATCGGGCAGTTTCGCCAAGGATTTCAACGAGGCGGACAATTCGCTGAAGTATGTGTTGACCCCATTAGCGGCAGAGCGGGCAAGTCTCAACTGCTGCCGGCTGAATTGTTCCGTCGTAAGCCTTGCCGTTTTATGATAATTGCATCGGCCAAAGAATATCGTTACCGCAACCGCAGCGGCTGTGGCGACAACGATAAGCGCCCGCAACCAAACCAGCGGACGCTTCATCTCGCTATTCGACAAACTCATATCCGAATCTCTGCGTTCCGTCTGTTACTTCACCGCCCGCAGGCTGGGACGGAACAGAGCGTAGTCCCGGCAATTTGGGCACGGAAAGCCGGGACTTCGCTTCGCTTCGCTCCGTCCCAGCCTACGACTTTTCATAGGCCAACCGCTTCTTTCAGCACTTCTTCGCGGATATATGGGCTGATTGCCGATTTGACTTCTTCAGTCGCTATTATTCCGTATTGCCCGGAAGATAGCAAGGCATCGCTTCAGTAGTGTTTCCATTTCATCCAGAGGCCACTGGCTTGCAGCATCGGAAGCGGCGGTGTCGGGGTCGGGATGGGTTTCGATAAATAACGCATCGGCCCCTGCGGCGACGGCGGCGGCGGCCAGTGTCGGGACGAACTGCCTTTGCCCGCCGGTGATGCTCCCGCTTCCCGGCTGCTGGATCGAATGTGTCGCGTCGAAAACCACCGGAGCGAAATCGTGCATGATGGGAATCGCCCTCATGTCGTTGACGAGAAGGTCGTAGCCGAAGGTCGTGCCTCGCTCGGTCAGCATGACGTTGTCGTTTCCGGTTGAGCGGACCTTATCGACGGCGAAACGCATGTTGGCCGGCGCCATGAACTGACCCTTCTTGATATTGACGGCCCGACCTGTCTGCCCGGCGGCGAGAAGCAGGTCTGTCTGCCGGCAGAGGAATGCGGGAATCTGGAGGCAGTCGAGCACCTCCCCTGCCGGGGCTGCCTGGCCGACATCGTGCACGTCGGAAATAATCGGCGAGCCGATTTTTTCGCGGACAGCCGCCAGCCAATCCAGTCCCTTCTCCAGCCCGGGCCCGCGGGGGCTGGCGCCGGCGGTGCGGTTGGCCTTGTCGTAACTGCTCTTGAAAACGTATCCGATGTCGAGTTTCCGGCAGGTCTCAGCCAGGCGTTCAGCCACGACCAGGCACATATCAAGACTCTCTGCCAGGCATGGCCCGGCGATAAGGACAAGCTGGCCTGCGCCGACGGTAACAGAGCCGATCTGACATTGTGGTGTTTCGTTCATAGCGGTGGTTCTCCTCGCCACGGCCAGAGGCCGTAGGTCATTCGCGGCGGCGGCACAAGCAGGCGGAGTTTGCCCGGATGGACGCTTATGTCCAGCGGACAGTTCGGGCCTATGTCTCCGTCGGTCTGGCTTGGGACGGGGCGGTCGGTCTCGATGCGGGCATGGCGAAATTGCCGATAGATGACGTTGCCCTTCAACGGATGTCGGCGAAGCAGCGCCCATGCGGCGTGAAGGACCAACGCCGTCTGCTCCTGGCAGGAAAAGACCACCAAATCCAGCATCCCGTCATTATAGTCCGCATCCCGGCAGATGCGCAGACCTACTGCGTACCGCGAGATATTCCCGACGAACGCCAGGCCGAAATCATCGAAAATTTCCTCGCCGTCGGCGAAGATATGCAGGCGGGGATAATCGTGCTCCCAGAACGTCCGCCAGATAGGCCAGAAGTAACTAAGGTGTGTAATGTGCCCTCGCCGGACGGTGGCCAGTCGCTTGACCACTTCGCCGTCGAAGCCGATCCCGATTATCAGGAGGAAGTCCTGCCCGTTGACGATTCCGAGATCACACTCAACGGTTCGCCCGCCTGCGACAATCTCGGCGAGGCGATGCGGGTGGGCGGGTATGCGCAATTCCTTGGCCAGGAGGTTCTCCGTCCCGACCGGGCAGACCAGCAGCGGAACGTTCGACCCGGCCAGTGCCGAGGCCACCTCGCGGGCAGTCCCGTCCCCGCCCCATGAGACTACCACGTCGGCCTCATCCAGTATCGAAGCGGCATAGCGGGTCGCATCGGCCGGACACGTGGTGCGATATTCGACCAGTTCCCTGCCTTGAGTTTGCAGGGCCATGCGAAACTCAGCCAGTGCACCGCGCCTCAGCCCGCTGCCACTTCTGGGATTGATTATCAAATGAGTCATCGAATTCAGCAATCAGCGATCAGCATTCAGCGATCAGCATTCAGATAAAAACCGATAAACAAAAGAACTGATCGCTGAATACTGATTGCTTTGATGCAATGTCTGACTTTTCAGACAGAGCCAAGTCTTTCACGCTGTCCTTGAAATCTCAAATCGTCATAATATAATACCAACTCCTTTACCCGCGGGCAAAGTGTCCCGCCAGAAATGAAGCAGGAGAGCATTTATGAATACGGTTGCCGATCTGAAACAGATAATGGACAAGGAAGCCTGGACACAGGAAGACTGCCTGCATATTCGCGAGGCGATTTTGAACGTCAAGGAGCCGGTGAAGAAGTTTCGCAGCGCCATTGCCGAGATATCAGCGGCGAATCCGACCCCCACCGGCGCTCCAGCCGTCAAACTCGGCATCGCAAACTATATGCTGTGCCGGTTCAACGAAGCGTTGGAACTGCTGGGGCGGGGCACCGACAACAAGGAACGCCGATTCTACCAGGCGCTCTGCTATAAACATCTTCGCCAGTGGGATAAAGCCGTCGAAGCCTTTGGTTTCGCCGAGGACCGCGGCTGGGACCCCAAAGAGGTAACTCTGGAAACGGCCGAAGCGCAGTGCCTGGCCGGTAACACAGAAGCGGCAGCCCGCTCAATCGGTCGGTTCGCCAAATCGAGCCAGGAAGACGCGAACTGGCACCACGTAGTCGGCATGATCGCCGAAATGCAGGGCGATTACGATACGGCGATTCAGTCATACGAAACAGCCAGACGCCTTCATTCGGGGCACCCGGCAGCCACTTTCCGCCTGGCCTATTATTACGACCTGCACGGAGATACGGAATCGGCGGCGGAACTTTATCTGGAATGTGTTACCCGAAGTGAAAGCGCCGGGGGCGAATCCGCCGGTCAGCCGTACCCCGTTCACGCCAACGCCCTGCTGAACCTTGCCGTGTTATATGAGGATGCCGGGCAATATGAGCAGGCGGAATATTGCCTGCGGCGAATCCTGGCGTGCAACCCCAATCACCCGCGCGCCAAATTGTTCCTTAAGGACGTGAACGCCTCCAAGACAATGGTCTTCGACGAGGACGAGGCAAAGCGCCTCGCACGCCGCAACGACCTGCTGGCAATTCCCGTTACCGATTTCGAACTGTCCGTCCGTGCTCGAAACTGCCTGAAAAAAATGAATATCCGTACGCTCGGCGACCTGCTGCACGTTACCGAGCCGGAACTGCTGTCCTATAAAAACTTCGGCGAAACCTCGCTGGCGGAAATCAAAACAATGCTGGTGGCGAAAAATTTGAGCATTGGACAGATGCGGGAGACAGACGATTCGGAATTAACCGATGAAACCGAAACAAGCCCGATGGTCGGAGATGAAGGCGTCCTGGCGACACCACTGGCGCAAATCGAACTTTCCGTCCGTGTACGCAAGGTGCTGGACCGCCTGAAGATCAAAACCCTCGGCGAACTGGCCAGTAAAACCGAGCCGGAACTTCTGACCTGCCAGAACTTCGGCAAAACCTCGCTGGACGAAGTCAACCTGCGTTTGAAAGACTACGGCTTGTCTTTGCGAGAAACGCCGTGAAGTGGTAATTGGTAACTGGTAACTGGTAATTGGTAATTGGTATGACAGCGCTAC
>DAOWOP010000179.1 GCA_030642005.1 Planctomycetales bacterium | reverse complement strand
CGTGCAGCCCTTGCGCTGTCGCTGCAGAACATGGGACTGATGGACCGCGTCGCAGCCACCTGGCGAAGCCTGAAGCAAATGCACGCCGTAAGTTAATCATCGGGCGCACTGCGAGGTGAGGCCAGAATGATCGTCCACGGCAGCGGAGACCGGACGGCTTTTACTTCGGCGAATCGCTTCACCCAGCGTATGAAACCCCGCTTGCTCCAGTGCCGGACGTGGCCGGGTGTGTTGCCGAAGGTCCGCCAGTAGGCGCCGCGCGATATGTTCAAAATGCGCCATATCGGTTCACGCGGCACGCTGATCAGCACCCATCGCCTGCTGACCCGCAGCAACTCCTGCAGGCCCCTGGCCGGGTCATCCAAATGTTCCAGGACTTCCGAACAAAGCACCGTTTCGAAGGAATCGTCCTCGAACGGCATTTCATAGATTGTGCCGGCCACCGGCGTCAGCGAAGGTGCGATCTTCGCCATGCGGGCAAAGCAGGCCGGGTTGATCTCCAGCGCCGTAACACCGCGGGCTGTTATCTCAGGCGAGAGGAACTGGTATGCGTCGCCCTCACCCGCGCCGACGTCCAGTAGTCGCCCCCGTGTGGTATTCAGCAACTCCTCCATCGACTTGAAGAAGTATTTCACCAGTAACTGCGAGACCGGCTCGCGTATGGCGTACTTATCCTGTAACGGCTTGTCCCTTTCGAGCGGGCCATAGGTCTCCATGGAGAAAGCGGTCGCAGGCGCGGGCGTTTTCCGCCCGCGACGGCGCGAGCGGAAAAGACCGCCTGCCCCAACGGCCTTGTGATGAGCGAGGCGATCAAACAGGTCCAGCATCCAGTCGGCCAGGTTCACGCACTCATCCAGCATGACCTGACGCTTCCGTGCCCACTGCTGCTTCAGGTCGCCCTGGGCCAGCCAGGAGTCTATCTGCTCGAAGACCCTGTCGAAATTTTCAGGCCTGATTCCGACGGTCAGAGCGTACCTGTGCTCCAGTTCTTCCAGAACCGACAGCCTGCCCACGAAGGTATTGCACCGCAGGGAGGGCGTCCCGAGGACCGCCGCTTCGATGGTCATGGTCTGACTGTCGCCTATGACCATCTCGGCGAAGGCCATTACGTCAAGAATCCGGTTCACGGGCGTCGGCAGGAGGTACTGTTTGAGGTTGTCGGGGACCTCCGCTTCGGCGCTGATGAAGACCCTGCCGTGCGGAAGGAGGTGCTGGACGATGGCCTGAGCCTGGACGGGGTTGACGCCCTTCTGGCCGATGTCGTGATGGGCCGTCAACGCAACCAGACGAAGTACGAAATACTTCTCATCGCCCTTGACGCCGAGCAGTTCACGCACGCCGGGATCAGGCTGATATACGTCGGGATGCAAATAGGCCAACTCATGATAACCCCGGTACGTCAGGTGCTTCGGGCCGTAGGCCTCGTGCTCCAACGAGCGAGGCGTAACGATGTAATGAGCGGTCGAATACGCCAGTTTAGCGAACATGGGCACCACGGAAGCGTCATCCTCGGAAAAAACCACCGACGTCGCCCCCGTCAAACGTGATGCAGGACCTATCACGATGGAAGTGCCTATCATCAGGTCAATCGGCTTGACAAGCCCACTGAACGAGACCCGCCCCAGCACCTTCACCGCCTCTGCCGCCAGTGAAACCAACCGCCGCCGCCTGCGACGAATGAAGATGTGAGGCCAGCCGGACGCGGCAAGCAAATCAGGCAGACAGTCCTTCTGGCGAGCGACTATTAAAACGCTATGCCCGTCGGCCTTCAGCGCGCTTATGACGTTCTTGAACAGATGAAAGTGTGCCGGATGACCTAAATCAAAAAGAAACCTCATCTCTGACGCTCCGATAAACTATCAGACCGACTCCCTGAGCCGGTAAGTAACCGCCGAATAAAGATTGTCCCGGTTTGACATCTCCGGTCAAGCCTCTTTGGTAATCAAGCGGGAAAAACTGTATGATATTTCGCCATGCAGGACATCAGCATAATTACCGTGGTCGGGGCCAGACCCCAGTTCATCAAGGCCGCTGCGGTCAGCAGGGCCGTCGCCGCATTCAACCGGACGGACCCGCCGGTACGCCTGAACGAGTGCATCGTCCACACCGGACAACACTATGACCAGAACATGTCGAAGGTGTTTTTCGACCAACTCAGTATCCCCCGCCCGGATGTGAACCTTCAAGTCGGTTCGGGTCCCCATGGCCGGCAGACCGGCGCGATGCTGGAAAAACTGGAAGAAATCCTGCTGGCAGCCAGGCCCGATTGGGTGCTCGTCTATGGCGACACGAACTCCACGCTGGCCGGTGCGCTGGCGGCGGCAAAACTTCACATCCCCGTCGCGCACGTCGAGGCCGGACTGCGGAGTTACAACCGCCGAATGCCCGAAGAGATTAACCGCATCGTCGCCGACCACCTCTCGACGCTGCTGCTGTGCCCGACGCCGACAGCCGTTGACAACCTCACAAAAGAAGACATCACCAAAGGCGTGCACAACGTTGGTGATGTGATGTACGACTCGGTCCTGTTCAACGCCGACTTAGCCCGAAAATCCAGCAGCATAATGCAGACACTGAAACTGAAGCCGCAGTCGTACTACCTGGCCACGATCCATCGTGCCGAAAATACCGATAATCCCGCCCGCCTGGCGGGCATCCTTCAGGCCTTCAGGCAGATTGATGCGCCCATTATCCTGCCGATGCACCCCCGCACGCAGAAAACGCTGGGGTCAGCCGAGAAAGGAATCGCCCAAAACGTCCGTATCATCGAGCCGGTGGCCTACCTGGATATGCTGACGCTGGAAGCCGGCGCCCGGATCATCCTCACCGACTCCGGCGGCGTGCAGAAGGAGGCGTATTGGTTCGGCAAGCCCTGTATCACGCTGCGCGACGAGACGGAGTGGGTCGAACTGGTCCATGCCGGGTGCAACCGCGTCGTCGGCGCGGAGACGCGGGCGATCGTCTCGGCGGTGAATGAATTTGAATCGGCCGGTGCGGCCCTGCCCGCCGACCGCCCCACCGACCTGTACGGCGACGGACACAGCGCCGAAAAAATCGCCGCCAGGCTCAAGTCTGAATATGAAGCCGTTACGGCGTCCGGGAAAGGACCAGGCTCGATCTGATGTGTGGTTTTTTAGGCATCCGGCATTACGACGACAAGCCGATAGACCTCCGCGTACTGGTCAGAAGCGCCGACAGGATTCGCCATCGAGGCCCGGATGATGAAGGATACCTCCTGGCGGACCTCGGCGCTGCGACCGCTGTTTCACTAGCGGGGGCCGATACGGAACCTTCTCTGAACCTCCAGCCCATAGACAGTTTTTCAGGTAAGTTCGACATGGCGTGGGGGTTCCGGCGTCTGGCGATTCTGGACCCCTCCCCCGCCGGCCATCAACCAATGAGCACACAGGACGGCCGATACCACATTGTGTTCAACGGCGAGATTTATAACTACCTCGAACTGCGGGCCGAGATGGAGGACATGGGGCATCATTTCCGCTCTCGCAGCGATACCGAGGTGCTGTTGGCCGCCTGCGCCCATTGGGGCAAGGAGGCCCTGAACCGGCTTGTGGGGATGTTCGCCTTCTGCCTGCTTGACATGAAGAAACGAACCCTGCTGCTGGTGCGCGATTTCTTCGGCATCAAACCTCTTTATTATACCTGCTGGAACGGCGGGTTTGCTTTTGCTTCGGAGATCAAGGCGTTAGTGGAGTTGCCGCAGGTCAGGCGTACGATTAATCCTGGGCCGCTGTATGACTACCTCCGGTTCGGCATCACCGATTACGGCTCCGAAACGATGCTGGAGAACATCCGCCAGGTGCCGGCTGCACATTACATCGAAATTTCCCTGGACCGTCCCGGCGACATAAAGCCGGTGCGATACTGGCGGGCCGACACCGGCGAGACGGCGCAGATTTCATTCGAGGCCGCTGCCGGGCGGATGCGGGAATTGTTCCTTCAAAACGTCAGTCTGCATCTCCGCAGCGACGTTTCCGTCGGGGCCGCCCTATCCGGAGGTATTGATTCTTCAGCCATTGTCATGGCCATGCGTCGCCTGATGGGAAATTCGCTGGACCTCCACACATTCAGTTACATAGCCGAGGATGCGACCATTTCCGAGGAGAAATGGGTGGACCTCGTAGGCCGGGCCGCCGGTGCGACGGTTCATAAGGTCAGGCCCCGCCCCGCCGAACTGGTCGATGACCTGGACCACCTGATTTTCATGCAGGACCAGCCGTTCAGCAGTACAAGCATGTATGCCCAGCAGCGCGTCTTCCGTTTGGCACACGAGGCGGGTATCAAGGTGATGCTGGACGGGCAGGGCGCGGACGAACTTTTGGGCGGGTACATCTACTTCGCCGGCGCGCGGATAACATCGCTCGTCCGGCAGGGACGATGGCTCGAGGCCGCCCGGCTGGCCCGGCAGTCCGCGAGGATGCCGGGGCCTGAAGGAGGACTGCGGGTCTTATGGTACACCGGGGCTTTTCTGCTGCCTCCCGCGCTCCAGGGTCTGGCCAAGCGGCTAATCAGGGAAGACCTGAACCCGCCCTGGCTGAACGGCGAATGGTTTGCCCGTCAGGGTGTTACGCCGAGGTCTCCTTTCCGAAGCCGTTCGCGCGAGGCCTTGCGGGAACAACTCCGCTTCGCTGTTGAGGAAAATAATCTGCCTAAGTTGCTGCGATTCGAGGACCGCAACTCGATGGCGTTCTCCATAGAAAGTCGCGTGCCGTTTCTAACGCCCGCCTTTGCGAATTTCGCGATGTCTTTGCCGGAGGAGTACCTCATCGCCCCGGACGGCACGCGGAAGTCCGTATTCCGCGAAGCCATGCGAGGCATCGTCCCGGAGACAGTACTGGCCCGGAAGGACAAAATCGGCTTCACCACGCCGGAGCGGTCGTGGCTGTCGGCGTTGCAGCAATGGATCAAGGGTGTCCTCAACAATGCAACGGCGACGCGGATTCCCGCTTTCAACCTGCCGGCGCTGAAGAAAGAGTACGAATCCGTCCAAGCCGGCCACAGGCGCTTCGACCGCCGGGTCTGGCGATGGGTCAATTTGATCCGCTGGGCGGAAAATTTCGACGTTACTTTCGTGGAATAAACGCTCCATCTGATCTGAACCCCAAATCTTGATCCAGTCTGAATGCGAGAAAAATGGTAGATTGTCGTATTCAGAAAGGAGTTCAAGATGAAGAAGCGGTTTACGGAAGCACAGATCACTTTTGCTCTTCGGCAGGCCAGTAGAGCACCTCACTATGTTCACGTTTGCGCGCGCGAACGTCGATGTAAAAAGAGCACTTCTGGATTTTTCTGAAAAAAATTAACTACCGGCCGGGCCGGGAGTTGCAGATTTCAGACCCGTTTTCCGTTCACGTTTGCGCGCGCAAACGTGAACACGATTGTT
>DAOWOP010000178.1 GCA_030642005.1 Planctomycetales bacterium | reverse complement strand
CTTTCCCAGGGCTTGCCTTCGGCTGCGCCCTGGGCTAAAAACGACCGCCCCATCTGGGGCTATTGAGAAGGTAGCGCTGTCATATTAGGCATTAGTCATTAGACATTGATTAGACATTGGGAATTAGTCATTGGACGTTTTGCTGTTTAGGATAATGGAGATATTTCAATGCGAATGATTCTGTATGACGGCCCGTCGGACAAGAGGGCGAATTTTCACCCGTTGTCGTTGAGCAGGCCAATATGGGAACTGCGATGCGGCATGAGCACACTGATCGAGAAACTTATCGCAAGGATCGGCGCGACCGACGTGGCCTGCTTCGTCGAGCCGTACATGGCGGATTCTTATCGCGCCAAGACGCAGATGAAAGTCAACGATCCTGCCACTCTGACCGGCGAAGATCTGCTCATCGTCAATGGTCGCGTAAAAGCGGCTGGTTTTGACGTTACTCCGACCGGCCCGAGCGAGGTCGGCGTTGCCGATGACGGCGAAGTGCTCTATGCGCGAATTGCCGCCGACGACCTGGCCAAACTGAAGACCGGCGGGATTGACGAATTGCTGGAATCGGCCACCGCGACGCTGGCGACCGTTACGCCGAAATTGCCGACGTGGAATTACACGTGGGACCTGGTCCTGGCCAATCCGGAGCAGTTGACCGATGATTTCAAGTCAGCCGGACGCAGCGGTATCGAAGGGACCGTCGAGCAGCCCAACGCCATCCGCGGCAGTGACAAGGATGTTTTCGTCGCCGCCGGCGCTGTCATACACCCGATGGTCGTCATCGACGCCGAAAACGGGCCTGTCTATATCGACGAGGACGTCGAGGTCCATCCGTTCACGCGGATCGAGGGGCCTTGCTACATCGGCAAAAAGTCGATCCTTCTGGGCGCTAAGTGCCGCGAGGGCAACAGCATCGGTCCGGTCTGCCGGATCGGCGGCGAGGTCGAAGAGTCCATCATCCAGGGCTACTCCAACAAGTACCACGACGGCTTCTTGGGCCACGCTTACGTCGGCGAGTGGGTCAACCTCGGCGCGCTGACTACCAACAGCGACCTGAAAAACGATTATTCCAACGTATCGGTCATGCTGGATGGCCGGAGACCGATAAACACCGGCTCGACCAAGGTCGGTTCGATCATCGGCGACCACACCAAGACCGCTATCGGCGTGCTGCTGAATACAGGTTCTTACGTCGGCGCGATGGCGCTGATAATGCCCACCGGCAAGCCGCTGCCGAAGTTCATCCCGTCGTTCGCATGGTTCCTCGAAGGCGTTACGACAAAGGGTTTTGGGAAAGGCAAACTGTACGAAACAGCCGGGATCGCCATGGGTCGGCGCAAATGCGAGTGGACCGAAGCCGAGCAGGCAATGTGGGACGCCGTCTTTGAGATGACTGCGCCGGCGCGCGACGAGGCCATTCGCCGAGGCCGACGAAAAATGCTGAAAAAATAACTGGTAGGCTGGGACGGAGCGCAGCGGAGTCCCGGCAACTTGATGGAAAAAAGTGGAAATTGAATTGCCGGGACTTCGTCCCAGCCTACGAACTGAAATATTTATACAACAGAAGAGAGCAGATATAAACCATGCCGAATACGACGAAATATTCTGTAGAGACGATTCCCGGCGGGTATCCGCGCGACCGGATTTTCAATCCCAAGAGCGTCGCGGTTATGGGCGTTACCCCGACGCCGGGGACTGTACCGTACGACATTTTCTACAACATCCTCGCCAGCGGGTATAAGGGCGTTCTTTACCCTGTCGCGCCGGGCAAGCGCAGCATAAGCGCAGTGCCGGCCTACCGTTACCTTACGGACATCGAGGATGATATTGATCTCGTAGTGATAGTTTTTCCGGCCAATGTAGTGGCCAGGGCGCTTGAGCAGTGCGGCGAAAAGGGCGTCAAGGGCGTGATAATAATCTCGGCCGGTTTCCGCGAGGTCGGCCCCGAGGGCGAGAAGCGCGAGGAGGAAATCAAGGAAATCTGCGCCAAGTATGACATCTCGCTCGTCGGGCCGAATTGCCTGGGCGTGATAAACACCGACCCGAAAATTATGCTGAACGCCTCCTTTGCCCGCAAGATGCCGGCAGAAGGGCGGATCGCTTTCCTGAGCCAGTCCGGCGCGCTTTGCACAGCCGTTCTCGATTACGCTCGCAGCAGGAACATCGGCTTTTCCAAGTTCGTCAGTTTCGGCAACAAGGCCGGCGTAACCGAGATGGGCCTGCTGGACTACCTCCACCAGGATGAGCAGACCGATGTGGTCCTGCTGTACCTTGAGGAACTCCGCGACGGTCGTGCGTTGATAGAGACGGCCCGGCGGGTTACTCGCGGCGACAACCCCAAGCCGATCCTGGCGATAAAGAGCGGCAGGACACCGCAGGGCGCAGACGCCGCGTCCAGTCATACCGGCTCGCTCGCCGGCGAGGACGCCATATGCGAGGCCGTCTTTTCCGAGGCCGGCATCATCCGCACAAACACCATCGAGGAATTGTTCGATACGGCTATCATGCTGACTTCCCAGCCTATGCCGAAGGGCGACCGCCTGGCCATCGTTACCAACGCCGGTGGGCCTGGCGTGATGGCGACCGACGCCGCCGTTGATGTCGGGCTGACCATAGCGAGGTTCCAGCCGGAGACAACGAAGAAACTTAAAGCGTCGCTGCCGGCGGCGGCGAATATGAAAAACCCCGTCGATGTCATCGGCGACGCGCGGTCGGACCGGTACGAAGCGGCCGTCGGCGCTGTCCTGGAAGACCCAAACGTTGACCAGGCGCTGGTGATCCTCACGCCGCAGTCCATGACGGATATTGAGCAGATTGCCCACGGAATAGTGAAGGTTCGCAAGGGGACGGATAAACCGATGGCCTGTTCGTTCATCGGTGCTACCGACGTGGCCGTCGGCGTGGATATTCTCCAGGCCGCCCATATTCCACACTACATCATGCCGGAATGGGCGTGTGGGGCCATGGCCGACGTCCAGCGTATCCGCCGGTGGCGCGAGTTGCCGGAAGAGGCGGATTATCAGCCCCCGCAGGCGGACCAAAAAGCCGTCGCCGCCATCATCAACCCCGCACCGGCAGGCTACCTCAGCGAAGACAGGGCTTTGGCGGTTCTGGAGGCTTATGGCTTCCCCGTACCGGCCCACAAACTCTGCTGCGATGCCGACGAGGCTGTCGAATTTGCCGAAAGAAACGGCTACCCCGCCGTCCTTCGCGTGGTCAGCCCGCAGATTGTCCACAAGTTCGACGTCAAGGGCGTTGCACTGGACCTGGCCGACGCCGATGCCGTTCGCAGCGCCTATAACAACATGGTCAGCCACATCGGCGAGGCGATGCCGGAGGCAGAGATTAAAGGCGTATTGGTTCGCGGGATGATACCCGGCGGGCGCGAGGTGATTCTCGGCGCCAAGCATGACGCCGCCTTTGGGCCCACGCTGATGTTCGGACTTGGCGGGCTGTTTGTGGAGATATTCAAGGACGTAACGTTCGCCCTGGCGCCGATAACGCCGGCTGCCGCTTCGCGTATGGTTCGCCAGATCAAGGCCTTCAAACTGCTTGAAGGCGCACGCGGGACGGGTCAGGCCGACATAGCCGGCGTGGAAGATTACCTGCTGCGACTGGGTCGGCTCGTGGTTGATTTTGAACGCATCGTGGAACTGGACATAAACCCGTTAATCGTCGGCCCTGCCGGCGAAGGCAGCAATGTCGCCGACGTGCGGATTAGATTGAGCGAATGAATAAGCAGAGTGTTGTTTGGAGAAAAGCATGGACAAGAGTAAAATTACCGAACGTGTCGTCAAGGTAACCTGCGAGGTTTTGGGCGTTACGCCTGATATGGTTACGCCCGAGAGCGACTTCGTATTCGACCTTGGGGCGGAGAGCACGCAGTCGGTTCAACTCGTCGCGGCCTTCGACGAGGAGTTCGACATCAACATGGACGCCGAGGACGCACTGGAGGTCCAGACCGTCGGCGACGCCGTGGAATTCATCGAAAAGTACGTCAATAAAAAATAAGCACGGCGTTTTATCAGGCGAATACCAGTGCGTGTTTAGCCCCGTCGGGGCGGTCGTTTTTAGCCCAGGCCGGGAGGCCTGGGATTTGAGGACGCACATAGTTTCAAGCCTCGGAGAGGCGGTCGTGAAGGCCCCGAAGCCCACGAACGCCCCGATGGGGCTCGACTCCTGCAGCATCTTCGCACCCAAGGCTTGCCCGACTTTGTCGGACCGCGCCCTGGGCTAAAAACGACCACCCCCTTCGGGGGCTAAACACATGCGAACACCACGGCTGCATAGCCGACGGCGTCGTCGCAGCGCTGGGAGTACACTTCCTGCATCACCTCGGCGCTGGAGGTGTATTTAAGTGTCAGACCGGCCGTAGCGCCCATTGCCGAACAGGCGGCGATGGTGGCGGCAATGGCTCCGCCGCCGCAGGCGCTCTGGTGGGCGGCGGTCTCGGCGATGACCTTATCGGCCTGCATCGCCTCAATGAGTTTCAGCACGCGGGCGTCGTTTTTACCGGCCCATTCCAGCCCGGCCAAGCCCGTCCCACCCGGCGTAAAGCCGTACTGAGGCCCGTAGTGCGTCAGGTCCGTGCTGCCGATGACCGCAACGTCGGGGAAATCCCCGGCGAGCACCTCGCCGACCTCCCGACCGACCCGGATGGCGTCGGGCGACGGCGAGATATTAATCGGAACGATCCGAACGTCGGCGCAGGCGACCTGCATCAGCGGCAACTGCACCTCGATACTGTGCTCGCGCTCGTGGGCGGAACTGTCGGCTCGCAGGAGGGAACAACCGTTCAGCAGGGCATCGGCCAGTTTCTCGTCAATGGGCACTTCTCCCAACGGCGTCAGCCAGGCGCCTTTGTCATAGACTGCTCCGCCGCCGGCTGTGCCCCAGTGGTCTGCGCCGAAGATAACGACCCGCCCAAGCCGGTTTCGGGCCGCTAGCGCCTTGAGCGTCATTGCCGCGATCAGGCCGGAGAAAACCCACCCTGCGTGGGGGACAAGCCCGCCGAAGAGCGCTTCGGGCAGGTCGTCGGGAAGGGCGGCTTCGTCGAGAATTTTACTCGCGCTGCGCCGGCAGGCATCCCCGTCGGCCTCGTAAAAACTCCCCGCTCGATACGGCCTGCGTTTCATTAAGCAAGTCCTCGAAAAGGCCTCAGAGCCCGGCCAGGAATTGGAATATCTTGTCCGGATATCCCGGCATCGCCCCGTGTCCGAAATCGGGATAGACAGCCAGTGATTTTTTGGCCTTTATTTTATTGTACGCCGCGAACTGCGTTGAGGGTGGGCAGATGGTGTCCATCAGCCCCATCCCCAGCAGCACCTCGCCGCGAATCCGCGGGCACAGGTACTGGACGTCAATGTAGCCCAGTTTGACGAAGATGTCTTCTTCTCGCTCGTGGAGCGGGTCGAATAGACGGAAGTAGCTTTGCAGTTCCAGGTATGCGTCTTTGGCCAGGTCGAT
>DAOWOP010000166.1 GCA_030642005.1 Planctomycetales bacterium | reverse complement strand
CCAGGGCTTGCCTTCGGCTGCGCCCTGGGCTAAAAACGACCGCCCCGTCTGGGGCTATTGAGAAGGTAGCGCTGTCATATTAGTCATTGAATAGACATTGGTCATTAGACATTAGTCATTTGAGGCAGAGTTTATGAGCGGAGTTGTTGCTGATAGTCAGACACATGTACCGCTGAAGGGTTTCGTCGGCGAGATATTGTCGTCGCTGGGTGATGCGGTTGTGGTTGTTGAGCAGTGCGATGAACGTCGCGGGATGGCTCGAATCGACCCGGCCCGGACGGTCGAGGTGGCCGCAAAGGTATTTAAAATGGACGGCGCACGTTTCGTCACGGCCACAGGCATCGACGTCCGTGACGGGATCGACGTGCTGTACCACTGGGCCTTCGAGCCAGCCGGTGTGGTCGTTACTCTCAAGGCGCTGGCGGCGGGGCCTGACATTACGCTGGACTCAATCGCCAACGACGTGCCGGCCGCTAACTGGATCGAGCGGGAGATGCACGACCTGCTCGGCGCGAACTTCAGCAATCACCCCGATATGCGCCGGTTAATCCTCGACGACTCCTGGCCTGAAGGCGTCTATCCGCTGCGAAGAGATTTCGATCAGGTAACCGACCGTCCGCCGCTGCCGCCGGTCCCGCCCGCGCCGGAGGAGTCCCTGCCATGAGCCATAAATCAATGATCAGCATCGGGCCTTTCCACCCGCTTCAGGAGGAGGCCGAATTTTTCCAACTCTACCTTGACGGCGAGCGGGTCGTCGATGTGGACGTCCGCATAAGTTACACCCATCGCGGCATCGAGAAACTCGACGAGTCCAAGACATTCGACCAGGTCCCCTTCGTAGTCGAGCGCGTCTGCGGGATTTGTTCAGCCTCTCATCCGCTGGCGTACATCCAGGCCGTTGAGGAAATAGCACACGTCCAGGTTCCCGAACGCGCGTTGTATCTGCGAACGATCGTCAACGAACTTGAGCGTATCCACTCGCACCTGCTGTGGGTGGGCCTGGCGGGGCATTTTCTCGGTTACAACACGGTATTTATGTGGGCATGGAAGTATCGTGAGCCGACGATGGAGGCGCTGGAGATCGCCACCGGCAGCAGGGTCAATTACGCCAACTGCAAGATCGGCGGCGTCCGCCGGGACATGACCGACGAGCACCTCAAGATGATTGACCAACTGGTTACCGGTACGCGGGGTGATATTGAGATGCTCACCAGCGCGGTGATCGACGACCCGGTCCTTCACGCTCGCCTGAAGGGCGTCGGCGTCCTTTCAACCGAAGACGCCTATGCCTACGGCGCGTGCGGGCCTACGGGGCGCGGGTCGGGCATGGACATCGACGTCCGCCGCGACGACCCGTACGCAGCCTACGACCGCATTGATTGGCAAATGTTCGTCGAGGACACCGGCGACGTATTCGCCAAGGCCAAGGTCCGCCTGCTTGAGGTGCTGGAGGCGATAAAGATAATCCACCAGGCGGTCCGCGACATCCCCGGCGGCGAGATTGACGCGAAGGTCGAGAATATCCCCGCCGGCGAGGCTATCGGGCACGTCGAGGCCCCTCGCGGCGAGACGTTCCACTACGTCCGATCAGACGGGTCGAACTACCCGGTCCGGCATAAGATTCGCGCGCCTAGTTACAACAACGTCCCGACGTTCAAGGCATCCTGCATCGGCGCCGACATCGCCGACGTAGCGATTACGCTGGCCAGCGTGGACCCGTGCTACTCGTGCACGGAGCGGATGTGCACCGCCGTAGATGCCGACAGCGGAAAGGAAATGTTCGACTTCGCGCAACTGGTAAAACTATCGCAGGAAAAGACGGAGCGGATTCGCAAACAGGTTTGAGAAATTGAGAATTTCAGGGTGCCATGTTTTCGCCCGCAGCAGAGCGGAGGGCGTAAACATGCCTACACGCTTCGCGTGAAGGCATGGCACCCGGCAGGCAGGTATAGGGCATGATGGAACTTTGGAATAATCTGGCGGCCCAGCCGATTCTGGTGGTTTTGGCCTTTGGCGTCGCGGCCTATTTGTTTTCGCGCATCATTCCGGTTGTGGGCAAGGTCCTGACACTTGCGGCGGGGGTATGGGTCATCGCGATGGGCGTTCGGATCGCAGCCTGTGTGCCTGTGGACTTTGCGCCCCTGTTCAGCCTGGACCTTGGCCGGGTAGTGCTGGATGTCCGGTTTTCAGCCACGTATCTGGGCAGCCTTGCAGCCATAGGCGCAGCGGCCTTTACAATCCTTATTGCTCTGTATTCGTTCAGGCACATGGCGGGGCAATACTGGGAGGGCAAGTTTTACGCTTACCTGATCTGGGCGCTGGCGGGCGCGTGCATGGTCGGATGGGCGGGCAATTTCTTCGTCCTGCTTATCGGGTGGGAACTGGTAACGTTGATGTTGTTCCTGATGCTTAACCAGGGCAAGGCCGGCTGTGAGGCCGGAGCGGCAAAGACTTATGCCATCCTCGGCTTTGCCGACGCCTGCCTGTTGTTAGGCGTGGCGCTGATGTTCGCCCTGGACACGAAGCCGTCAATGCCGTTGTACAATCTTATCCTTCCTGCCTCCGCGTCGCCAATGTCGGTTGGGCAGTTTGGCTGGATGGGCTATGCGGTCTATGTCCTGCTGCTGATTGCCGCCTTGGCCAAGGCCGGCGCTGTGCCGCTGCACACCTGGATACCCGCTGCCGCCAAGGGCGCACCGGCGCCCGTGCTGGCGTTTTTGCCGGGCGCGCTGGACAAACTGCTGGGCATCTATCTGTTGGCGCGTGTAACGCTTGACGTTTTCCGCCCGGACCCGACCATGCAGGTTGTCCTGATGATTATCGGGGCCGTAACGATTATCTCCGCCGTGTTCATGGCCATGGTGCAGCATAATCTCAAGCGCCTGCTGAGCTTCCACGCCGTCAGCCAGGTCGGGTACATGGTCCTTGGCATCGGGACGGGCACGGCATTGGGTGTCATCGGCGGCCTGTTCCACATGGTCAACAACGCCATCTATAAATCGAACCTGTTCCTGATGAGCGGGAACGTGAACAAGGCGGCCGGTACCGACGATATCGAAGAGATGGGCGGCCTGGCTCGCCGCCTGCCGATTACCTTCATCTGCGGGGCGATTGCAGCGGCGGCAATTTCCGGTATCCCGCCTTTCAACGGGTTCGTCAGCAAGTGGCTGATATACCAGGGTGCGCTGGACCTTCACAGCGGGCTTGGCGTCGCGATGCTGGTAGTGGCGGTCTTCGGCAGCGCGCTGACGCTGGCGAGTTTCGTCAAGGTCATCTATGCGGCGTTTCTTTCACGCCCGCCCGCCGGCGCTTCGTCGGCAGTGAAGGGCGGAGGAGAAAGTTTTTTCACGGCGGCGCCCATGATCGTGCTGGCGGTCGCTTGTATCGTATTGGGACTGTATCCTCAGATAATAATCGGCAATGTGTTAGTACCCGCCGTCGAACCTGTTCTTCCCGGTGCGGCCGAGGCCGTTGCCGTTGCCGACAGGGTGGTAACAACCGACGCCGGCGGGCTGTGGAGCCCGTCTGTAGCGACGGGACTGATCGTGATAGGCATTATTGGCGGCTTCCTGCTGCTGGGTGTTTTCGCGCTGAAGAAGGTGCGTGTTGTCAGGCCTTTCCTGTCCGGCGAGATCGGCATAGGCGACGACCGTTTCCGCATTCGCGGCACGGGCTTCTATGAGACGGTCCGCCGTTTGCCGGTTTTGGGAACGCTGCTGAAGCATGGCGAAGGCGGGGCGATGGACCCGTATCACTGGTTCGGGCGGTCCGGCGGAGCGTTTGTTCAACTGCTGCGGGCGCAACATACCGGACTAATCAGCCTCTACGTAGCATGGTGTATCGTCGGTCTGGCGGTAATACTCGTGTACCTGTTAATAACGGGAGTCCCGGCGTCATGACGATAGAGTTTTTCATCCTGATGCTGATTATCTTCATGATCATAGCGGCCCTGATCGCCGTGGAGTCCATCGACCTGCTCAGTGCGGTCATCGCCGTCGGCGCGGCGGGTTTTGCACTGTCGGTAATCGACCTGTTGGCCGGAGCGCCTGACCTGGCGTTTCCACAGGTGTTGGTCGAGGTCATTACACTGGTGCTGCTGATTCGCATGGTAATGACGCGCAGGGACACCTCGCGCCAGACGTCGCGGGATACGCTGCGAACGGCGGTGGTGCTCCTGGCCGGCAGCGTCTTCCTGGTAGCGGTGTTCTTTGCCGCCGGCGGGATGGGCATGTCAGGGGGGATACCGCCCTTCGGACAGCCAGTGATGGGCAGCGCCGCCGATACCGGCGTCAGCACGCAATATCTGACAAGGTGCGCCGAAGACACCGGAGCGGCCAATACTGTCATGGGAATCCTGCTGGATTACCGCGCATATGACACGCTCGGAGAGGCTACGGTTATTTTCGTAGCCATTCTCGGCGGATACGTGGTTCTTAGAAGGGTAGGCCGGAAAAAAGACGCCAAAGAGGTGGAACCGTCATGAAGGGAATGTCGCCAATCGTGCGTAGCATTGTCGGGCTGATCGCCGGTTTTGTCATGCTGTACGGCCTGTACGTGGTGAGCACCGGCCACCTTGGCCCGGGCGGCGGATTTGCCGGCGGGGTGATAATCATGGCCGGAACCGTTATGTTGATTTTGGCCTTCGGCGGCGACAAGGCGAGGGAACTGATGGAAGAGCGTCGTTGCCATGTCCTGCAAGGCGCCGGCGCCCTTGCCTTTCTCGTCGTGGCGCTGGTGGGCCTGTGGTACGGCGGATTCTTCGTCAACTTCCTGCCGACGGGCCGAGTTCATCATCTGCACAGCGGCGGGGCGATCGCGATTTCCGACCTCGCCATAGCCATGAGTGTCGCTGCCGGGCTGATCGGCATCTTCCTTGCGCTGATTATCGGCTGTCGGGCTGCGATGTTCAAAAAGGATAAATGATATGGGAATTGCCGTATATGTGTTGGCCTTCGGTTTACTGTTAATCGGCGTGTACGCGCTGGTTGCCAAGAAGAACATTGTCAGGATCATCATCGGCATCGCCATTCTCGGGTACGCCGTCAATCTGCTGCTGGTGCTGGTGGGGTATCGTCATGGCGGGACGCCTCCGATTTTGGCTGACGGGCAGACTTCGGCGGACCTGGCGGCGCGGTCGGTTGACCCGCTCCCGCAGGCGATGGTGCTGACGAGTATTGTTATCGGGTTGAGCGTTACGGCTTTGGCTGTGGCGCTGGCGATTCGGCTTTACGACAAGTACGGCACGTTTGACATGAACGACATACGTAATTTGAGAGGCTAAAAACCCCAATGACCGAAATGGTGCCATTGCTGGTGGGAATTCCGCTGGGCGCGGCGTTTCTGATCGCCATCCTGTCCCACGTGAAGGTAACTTCACGCCTGACGGAGTTGTTTGCGCCGATTGCGATGGCGGCGAACCTGGCCTTGGGCGTGTGGATTTGCATCGCGTCCCAGAGCGGCGGCGACACCATAGTCTGGGCGGGCCAGTGGAAACCTATCGGAATCGAACTGGTCTGCGACGGCCTGGCAAGACTGATGGTGGTTACCATCAACCTCGTCGCTCTTGCCGCGATTATCTTTTCCGCTTCATACATGAAGCGCTTCACGACGGTCTGGCTGTTCAACAGCCTGTTCCTGCTGATGACCGGAGCGATGAACGGCGTGGTCCTGTCCGGCGACCTGTTCAACATGTACGTATTCATCGAGATAGCGGCCATTGCCAGTTACGGCCTGGTGGCCTTCGGAACCGAAAGCGAAGAACTCGAAGCAGCGTTCAAGTATCTGGTTCTGGGCGTGCTGGCTTCGACGTTTATATTGATCGGGATTACGGTTTTGTATTCTCTGACCGGGCAACTGAACATGGCCCGTGTTGCTGAGATTATTTCCGCCCGACAGTTGGCCCACAGTCCGGCCGTTATGCTGGCGGCGGCGTGCCGGCGGGGCGGGTTGGCGCTGAAGT
>DAOWOP010000024.1 GCA_030642005.1 Planctomycetales bacterium | reverse complement strand
CGTGTCAAATGGATGCCGTTGCCGGAGGTTATTTCACCCATTATCTCACAGAAACGTTCGCCGATGCGAACCATCGTCGCATCCCCCGCACCATTAGACGCCCGTTGGATGGCATCGACCGCTCTTCGCACGTTACGGTCGTATCGGTAGAACGTGGAGATCAGCGCCCGAAAGTCCTCCGGGATAGATTCCATTCCCATATTCGCCAGGTCCTCCAGCGTCTCGATTGCCCGCTGAAGATGCGGGTCGCCGGACGAACCGTTTCGCTCGCAGGATTGTAGCGCTTCGCGCGTGGCATGATACGCGCCTATCGTGTGCACGCGAAAAGCGTAGCTGTAAAGCCTGGCCAGAATGACATCCTCGTCTGTGATGTCCTCAGCGCCGCGACCGTGTTTGTGGCTCGCCTGGGCCTTCGCCGCAATCCGCTCGTACGCATTATGCATTGTAAGTTGCAAAGCCACGTTCACTCCCTGACAAAAAACAACTGCAAGGCAGGTGCGTATCTCCAGCCTCGATTCAAGGTTACGTTGCAACCGTAGCACATTCCCGTCTGCGAGGCAAGAAGCCGCGAGTTCGCACCGGCGACAGGGAGTGGCCGGACGAACGGGCCTTACAATTGACGCGCGTTCTTACGCACGTGATAATAGAATCAGACGCCCCCGGCAGTCGGGGGCGGGAATCTATTTGGGAAAATTCGGCCAAAAGCAGTGATCGCATTTGGCATAAGGAAAAGAGGCGACAATTAGATGAACCTGCATCAGTTACTTCTACAACGAGCAAACGCCGACAAGCCCGTCCGCGTCGGTCTTATCGGCGCAGGCAAGTTCGGGACGATGTTCCTGGCGCAGGCGCGACTGACCAGGGGAATTCAGGTCGTGGGTATTGCCGATCTGCACGTTCCGCGGGCGCGCGACGCGCTGATGCGAACGGGCTGGCCTGACGACTGTATTACCGTGGGGTCGGGAAGCGGCTCCATTAATGATGCCGCGGCGGCCGGACGGGTCGCATTGACCGAAGATGCTCTGGCGTTAATCGGAGCCGAACTGGATGTCGTGATCGAATGCACCGGCATCCCCGAGGCGGGTACTCGCCACGCCATCGCCGCCATTGATGCGAACCGTCACGTGGTTATGGTTACGGTCGAGGCGGACGTGCTTGTGGGTCCGTTATTGCACCGGAAGGCTCAACGCGCCGGCGTCGTCTATGGCATGGCCTACGGCGACCAGCCGGCGCTGATCTGCGAGATGGTGGATTGGGCCCGGACATGCGGCTTTGAAGTAGTCGCCGCGGGCAAGGGAACCAAATATCTGCCGGAGTACCATTACTCCACGCCGGATACCGTGTTCGATTATTACGGGTTCACAGAGCAGCAGGTGGCCGAAGGCGACTTTAATGCCAAGATGTTCAATTCGTTCCTGGACGGCACCAAGTCCGCCATCGAAATGACCGCGGTCGCCAATGCCACAGGTTTGGTTCCCCAGGCCGACGGGTTGCAATTCCCTCCAGCCGGCGCGGACGATCTTGCCGGAATCCTCAAACCGGAGCATGACGGCGGCATTCTGGCCCACAGCGGCACAGTCGAAGTTGTCTCCTCGCTGAATCGCGACGGCTCGGCCGTCCAGCGAGACCTGCGATGGGGAGTGTACGTAACGTTCAAAGCGGCGGGGGACTACGTTAAACAGTGCTTTGCGGAGTATGGCGTTTGCACGGATGATTCGGGCGACTATGCAGCCATGTACCGTCCCAGCCATCTAATCGGCCTGGAATTGGGCGTGAGCGTTGCCTCGGCGGCATTGCGCCGCGAACCCACAGGTGTGTCGCGGGAATTCGTGGGCGACGTAGGAACCGTGGCCAAGTGCGATCTGGCTGTAGGCAAGGTGCTTGACGGCGAGGGTGGATACACCGTATTCGGCAAACTCCTGACCGCACAGGCGAGTCTGGACCAGGGCGTGCTGCCCCTGGGGCTGGCTTCGGGGGTCAAACTTGTCAGACCCGTCAGGAAGGACCAATGGATCGGCTACGATGATGTCGAACTGGATGACAAGAGCATAGCCGTAAAGACGAGACGGGAATTAGAGCAACAAGCCAGAGCAAAATAAGCAACATTAAACCCCGTTTTCTTGAAACGGCCGTGGCGTTTCGCTGAATATTTTTATAAATTTTCTTGTTTGCCTCCTGATTTATGATATACTAATGGTTAGTACAGCAGGAAATTGTCAATGAAACGCGAATTTATTGAGAGCAGTCAGGTCAGGGAAGCGTTCAAGGCCAATAGCGTTTCGGATGAGCAAACCCGCGAGATGGAAAAGCAGATAATGCAGGGTTATGGAGCGACGGTACCGGGTACCGGCGGAGTAAAGAAGATACGCTGTGGCGCCGCAGGTCGCGGCAAGCGAGGCGGCGTTCGTGTTCTGTTCGCCGATTATCCCAGGTTCGGTGTAACGTACCTTCTTTCGGCTTTGGGCAAGGGCGAGCGGGTTGATTTCGACCGGGAAGAACTGAAAATCATCAGGCGTCTCAAACGACAATTGGACAAGACGCACGGGAGTTAATGATGTCAAAGAAAGCGACTTTTGAAAATCTCAAATCCGGGCTGGAGCAGGCGATTGCTTACTCGCGGGGACAGATCACTCTGAAGACTCGCACGGTGCGGCTGCCCGATCCGCCCCGACCGATGACGCCGAAGCAAATCATCGCTTTGCGAAAGAAGAAATTACATATGAGCCAGGGCGTATTCGCCCGGATGATAAACGCTGCTCCTCAAACAATTCACGCATGGGAACAAGGTCGGTCTAAGCCGTCCGGTTGTGCGCTCCGTTTTTTGCGGCTTATCGACCAGAAACCCGATCTTGTCGGGCAGATGCTGGGCATCAAGAAGCAACGTTCCGCTTAGAGCGTTTTTCGTAATTCTTGTCGCATCCTTGCTACTGCGATGTCCTGGTACGTCGTCCGGCTGCATCGACAACCCATGCGGGTTGCCTGCTTCGCCGTCCTTGTCCCAGGACATCTCGCTACGCCCTGATACGACAACCATTACGAAAAATGCTCTAGAAGCCCGGCAACGCTGATTGGCCGCGGGGTTCATTCCTTGTTATTCTATTATTTATGCCGCTAACGGATTCGATATTCGCCTTTCACATAGACAAGACCGACGGTGAGGCGCGGACGGGCGTTCTTCGCACCGGCCACGGGGAGGTTGCCACGCCGGTCTTCATGCCTTGCGGGACATACGGGGCTGTCAAGGGCGTAACGCCCGATCAACTCCGCTCCGCCGGCGTGCAGGTGGTCCTTGCCAACGCATATCACCTCATGCTCCGGCCCGGCGCTGAAGCCGTCGCCGAGATGGGCGGCCTGCACAAATTAATGGCGTGGGACTCACCAATCCTGACCGACAGCGGCGGATACCAGGTCTTCAGCCTGCCGGCACTGCGGAAGGTCTCCGACGAGGGTGTCGTCTTCCAATCCCACATCAACGGCGACACGGTGGAACTTACGCCGGAAACCTGTATGGACGTTCAGGCCAAACTGGGTGCCGACATCGTAATGCAGTTGGATGAATGTCCTCCTGCCGACGCGCCGAAGCAGCAAGTCGCCGAAGCCGTCAGGCGAAGCGCCGAATGGGCCGGTCGTTGCAAAGCGGCACAGGAGCAGTCGGGCCAGGCTCCCCGGCAGGCGCTTTTCGGGATTCAGCAGGGCGGAATCTTCACGGACCTGCGTCGCCGCAGTGCCGAGGCGCTTGTCGAGTTGGACCTGCCGGGCTATGCCGTCGGCGGCTTGAGCGTTGGCGAGGGCCACGAGAAGATGAAGTCCGTTCTTGAGCACATTGACGGGCAGTTTCCGCGCGAGAAGCCCCGTTACCTGATGGGCGTCGGCGAGCCGAGGGACATCATCGCGGCGGTGGCGTGCGGGATAGACATGTTCGACTGCGTACTACCGACGCGGAACGGGCGGAACGCCCAGGCCTTTACGTGGAGCGGGCGCGTCAAACTCCGCAACGCCGCCAACGCCGGCGACAGACGCCCGCTGGATGAGAACTGCACCTGCTACGCTTGCCGGAACTTCTCGCGGGCCGCCCTTCGGCATTATTTTCAGGCCGGCGAAATGCTGGCCGCTACGCTGGTAACGGTCCACAACCTGACGTTCTTCTCGCAGTTGACCTCGGAGATACGACGGGCGATTACCGAGGGCGAGTTTGAGTCCCGGTCGCGCCGGTGGATGAGGCGGATGTATCCGCAGTAGAGAACGCCGACGGTGCGCCGCGTTTTATGTTGACTACCGGCGGTAAGTCCATCAGAATACGCAACCTGCTTTTTTTATGGTCTGAAACAGGGGCAATATTGAAAGGAATGTACTTATGCGTATTTGGCATGTATCTGTGGTGTTGGCGGCGGTGGTGATGTTCTCGGCGGGGCAGTTGGTCCAGGCGCAGACAACCAAACCGGCTGAAGAGACCGCTGTCGATGATGCACAAGAGCCTGCGGGCGATTCTCCCGTCATCAAGGCTGCCGAAAAGCCCGCCCAGAACGGCGGGGCGACAACCCAGGACGGCGGTGGTGGAAAGGGCTTGTTCGGCGGCGACCCGACATTCATCATCGTGATGGTAGCCGTTATGGCCCTTCTGTGGTGGTGGATGGGCAGAGGGCGCAGAAAGGAACAGCATCGTCACAAGGAGATGCTGTCGGCCCTGAAAAAAGGCGATAAGGTAACTTCCATCGGCGGGATAGTCGGAACGGTCGTCGAGGTCAAGGACAGGGAAGTTGTCGTCAAGGTTGATGAGTCGTCCAACGTGCGGATGAAGTTCCTCCGCTCGGCGATTCGCAATGTCGGCGCCGTGAAAGACAGCGACGAAGGGTCCGGGAAATCCTGAATACAGGGACTCCATAGTCCCTGATCCCCGATTCATGGTTCCTGTATTGAGGTTATTATGCAATCGAAGAATCTCGGTTTGAAATTCGCTTTCGTTGCTTTGCTGGTAGCGCTGAGCCTCTATTCGATCTGGGCGAAGGAATTGCGCCTGGGCATCGACCTGAAGGGCGGGCACATACTGACCTTCGAGATACTCGCCACAGGCGGGAAAACCCCCGGCCTGGTCGAGAGGGTAATCGCCCGGCTGAAAAAGCGGATTGATCCGAACGGCACGCGCAGCCTGGAGTGGCGCAAGGTCGGCCCTACTCGATTCCAGGTCCGTATGCCGCTGGGTACGGATGAATCGCGCCGGGCAAAGCAAATCTATCTGGAGACCCTGAGGGAATTACAGGAAGACAACATTCGGCGCAGCGAGATCAGGCAGGTCGTTTCGCTTGGCGCTCAGGCCCGCGCCGACGCCATTGAGCGAATTGCCGGCGGCGATGCCGAAAGAATTGCCGCCTTGCAGAAAGTGGCCCGGACACACGACGCCGAAGTCCGCGCCGGCGGAGCGCTTGAAAAACTCAAACGCAGCGGACGCGCCACCGCCGAGACCATCAAAAAAGCCCGCGCCGACCTCGATGACGCCAGGAGCGAACACAACACAGCGTTCGGCGACCTGCTGAAGTTCAACGTCAATACCGAATACCTCGGACAGGTGCTGCGATTGTATGTGTCGGATCGCGAGGCAAAGGTCCTTCCGAGGGATGAACTGAAGGAGCGTCGCGACAAGTACGCCGAGCAGTTGGAGCAGTTTCGCGGGCGTTATCCGGCCCGGCGGGCGGAGATTGATATGGTGGTGTCGGGTTATACGGACTGGACGGAGAAGCGTACCGGTCTGGACGATCCGGCCGACCTGAGGCGGATGGTCGCCAAGGCCGGTGTACTGGAGTTTCGCATCGCGCCGACGCTCCCGCTGCCGGGAATGACCGACGAAAAAACGCTGGCGCTGACCGAGCAGCAGTACGAAACGTACCTGGAGCAGTTGACCGAGCACGGGCCTCTGGTCGGGCGAAGCCGGATCGATGATTTCCAGTGGTTTGGCCTCCACGGCAAGGGCGAGAACCTTCCGACGAACGTGGTCGTCGGCGAATACGCCGGCAAAAAATACATCCTGTTGTACAACCGTGACGGCTACACGATGCTGCGCAATTCGGCCAGGAAGGCATGGTCTTTGTCGGCCAGGCCGGGCCGTGATACTATGGGCCGGCCGGCGGTGCACTTCAGTCTGGATGCACGCGGCGCCAAACTCATGGGACTGTTGACCGGAGCGCACCAGGGCCACTTCATGGCCATCATGCTGGACAATGAGGCGTATTCGGCGCCGGTCATCAATGAGCCGATTTATGCCAACGGCATTATCACGGGCGAATTCACCACCAAAGAAGTGGGCGAACTGGTCCGCATACTCGAAGCCGGCGCACTGGCCGGTCAGGTCAACGAAACCCCCGTCAGTGTAAAGACCGTTGCTCCGGGGATCGGCAAGGACAACCGCGACGCCGGTTTTCAAGCGGCCATCTGGGGTCTTATCGGTGTTGCGGTGTTCATGGCGGCCTATTATCTGCTTCCCGGCCTCATCGCCAACTTCGCGCTGTTGCTGAACCTCGTGCTGCTGCTGGGGGCGATGAGTTTCATCGAGGCCGTCTTCACCCTGCCGGGAATCGCCGGAATAATCCTGACCATCGGTATCGCCGTCGATGCAAACGTGCTGATATTCGAGCGACTGCGCGAAGAACAGAAGAAGACGCAATCTCTGCGCATCGCCTTCCGTAACGCATACTCCAGTGCCGCAAGGGCCATTTTCGACGGCAATATCACCACGCTGCTGACTTGCGTGATCCTCGGCTGGGTCGGCTCGGAAGAGATCGTCGGCTTCGCCATCACGCTGGGGCTCGGCGTGATGTTCAGCCTGTTCACCTCCCTGCTGGTAACCCGCTGGATATTCCAGTTGCTGCTGGAATGGGGATGGATAAAAAATCGTGTCCGTATGGCGGCGTTCATCGGTACTCCGAAGATCAACTGGCTCGGCAAGCGGAAGATTTTCTGGGTCGTTTCGGTCCTGCTGGTCGCTGCGGGCATCGGCTCGCTGGCGTCGCAGGGAAAAGACGTCCTGGGCATCGAGTTCAGCAGCGGCACACAGGCGGTGTTCACCTTCAAGCCTGGCCGGATGGTCTCGGACACGAACGGTGAAGCCGTAATGCCGCAGCGCCGGCAAATCGAAGATGCCTTAAAGGGCGAAGCCCTCCGCCTCGCCGAAGATACCGACAACGCCGAAAAAGCGAAAATTCTGAAAAAACTTCTCGAAACTATCAAGGTCGAAACATTGTTGAATCCCGACAAGGCGACCGAGTACCTCGACAAGTTCGATACCGACGGTAATAAATATATCGACATGGCGGAATGGACGGCCGGGAAAGGCTCGAGGGATTTCTTCGCGGCTATAGACGCCGACGGCGACGGTAAAGTTACCCGTGAGGGACTGGCCACATCCCTGCCGGAGCGGTCGTACCAGGTCTCCACGACGGTTGCCGACGTGGACCTGTTGCGGGAAGTGATCGAAGGGGCGTTCGTCGCCGCATTGGATGTGCGGACCAGCGTGGAATATAAACTCTGCGAGTCCGGCCCGGTCCCCGGACTGAACGTGGAACTGAAGAGCACCGATAAGGGCCTTACGCACATATCGGCGGGACTGGCTGAAAGCGTCGCGCCTGAAATGAGGGCGAAATTCATCGATTTCATCGGCGGGGCGATGTTCATCGTGCAGAATGTAAGCCCCGCCCTGACCGAGGCCGACCTGGCCGGTCGAATCCAGACGATGCGGTTGCAGTCGGATTTCGCCGATTATCAGTTTAACCGCACCGCCGTTGTAGGACTGAAGGCCGATCCGGTCAGCGAGGGCTTTTCGACACTGGCTGTACTGGTGCTGAACCCCAACGCTGATTACGTCGGCAGGCCCGAAGAGTGGAAGGGCTTCGCCGCAGGCGAACTGAACCTGATGACCGAGTCGCTGGCCCGCGCCGAATCGCTCGAAGCGGTCTCGAAATTCGACCCCGCCATCGCCGGAAGGGCGTCGCAACTGGCGATTATCGCATTCGTGTTGAGTTGGCTGGCGATTGTCATGTACCTCTGGCTGCGGTTCGGCTCGGCTAGATGGGGCCTGGCCGCGGTAGTCTGCCTGGTCCACGACGTCGTCATCGCCGTCGGACTGGTGGCGCTGGCCGCCTTCATCCACGATAACGTCATCGGGCGGTTCCTGCTGGTCCAACCTTTCAAAATCGACATGGCCGTCGTCGCGGCCTTCCTGACGATTATCGGGTATTCCGTCAACGACACCATCGTCGTCTTCGACCGTATCCGCGAGAACCGAGGCAAACTCGCCAGCGTGGACGAACCGATTATCAACCGCTCGATAAACCAGACCATCAGCCGGACACTGCTGACGACCACGACCACACTCATTGCCGTTGTGGTCATGTACATCTGGGGCGGGGCGGGTATCCACGCATTTACCTACGCACTGCTGGTGGGAATCATCGTCGGAACCTATTCGTCCATCGCCATCGCCAGCCCGCTGCTGCTGGGCATCAAAAAGGCCCTCGCAGGCAGAGCGGCAAGTAAGTCACCCTACGCGGCGAAATAACTTTCGACATACGATGGACCAATCCGACAAACATGGGCGGATGTATTTGCGGCTTCATCTGGCCGACGGGGTCGGCGCGGTTACTATCGGCCGGCTGGTGGAGCATTTCGGCGATATTGAGGCTGTTGCGAAGGCCTCGGCGGGGCAGTTGAGGCAGGTTGAGGGCGTCGGGGAAAAAACCGCCGCCGCTATCGCCGCCGTCGATGAATCGGCTGTTGATGAAGAAATTGCCCTGATCGAGAAGCACGGCGCGGCTGTGCTTTGTCTCGAAGATTCATCATATCCCGCGGCTTTGAAGAAGATTTACGATCCCCCGCCGGTGCTTTACGTTCGCGGTGAAATTGTCGAGGCCGATGCAGTGGCCCTGGGTGTGGTCGGCTCGCGCCGCTGCACGCATTACGGCCTGGAGCAGGCGGACCGGTTCGGCGGGCTGCTTGGCAGGGCGGGATTCACCGTTATCTCCGGCGGCGCTCGTGGCATAGACACCGCCGCTCATCGCGGGGCCTTGGCCGCCGGAGGAAGGACCATCGCCGTGATGGGCTGCGGGCTGTGCAATACATATCCGCGAGAAAACGAAAAACTATTCGCTCAGATTATCGCCGAGAAGCGAGGCGCCGTTATCAGCGAACTGCCCATGCGAATCGGCATCAAGGGCGCTAACTTTCCCAGGCGCAACCGCATCATTTCGGGCCTGTCGCTGGGCGTTCTTATAGTCGAGGCCGCTCGTCGCAGCGGCTCGCTAATCACCGCCCGTCTGTCGCTCGAACAGTCCAGGGAGGTCTTCGCCGTTCCGGGGCGGGTCGATTCGCCGTTCAGTGCGGGGACCAACAGCCTCATCGCCGCAGGATCGGCCGGACTGGTGCAGAACATCGAGGATATTCTGGACGGGCTTGATCGTGTCGGCGAGGTACTCACCGGCGAAGGCGCCGCCGAGCCGGTCGCCCGGCAGGTTGAGTTGACCAAGACGGAGTCAGCCCTGATGGAGCACCTCCTGGCCGCCGAACTGTCGCTGGATGAACTGATCCGCCGCTCGGGGCTTGCCTCGGCAGAGGCGACCGCGGCGATGACAATGCTGGCGATTAAAGGAATGGTCGATCAGAAACCAGGTGGGGTTTTTACTGCGCGCTCGGCGAGGGGTTAGCACGGTCGGAAGTTCGTTTTGGCTTTCCTGACAAGTCCCCATCTTTGTACAATGCAGCCATGGAATTCTACTACCACGAAGATGAAGGGGACGTCCTGATCATCTCGGCTGACGGCGGGATCGACCGGCACACCAGCAGTCAGTTCGTCCAGGAGATCGTCGATTTGATCAAGGGCGGGCTTAAGAAGATCATTATCGACTGCGACAAACTCACCTACATTTCCAGTTACGGCCTGGGCGTTCTGCTCCGCGTGCACAAGCGGGCCAGGATGGCGGGCGGCGAGGTGAAGATCGCCAACGTGCACAGCCGAGTCGCCGCGGTGCTGAACTTGACGCACCTCAATAAAATCTTCGGAATCTACCCCGACGTGAATCGTGCCCGCCTGGAGTTCCGTCCGAAAGACGCGGATGTGTAATACCACCGATTTGGAAATTGGCAATTACGAAGCTGGGTTTTCGATCCACTCGGAGTAGCATTTTCCGCACAGGTGGATCGTCAGGCGGCGATAGACCTGGTCCATCAGTTCGGCCTCGGAGGTGTGGCGGATTTCTTCGAGGATGTCCTCGATAACCTCGTCAATATCTGCGGCAAGGTCTGCCTCTGTCAGGTTCGGCCCGGTCGGGTCGGCGAACGCCTCGATCCGCACGACGTAGAAATTCTCCACCCCCGGCCTCAGCACCGCACCGCAGCGATGACAAAATAAATGCGCTTCAGGTTCCTTGCCCATACCAAGAACATTTTAGCAGGTCCCGCTAGGGACACCCAGGGCGGATTCACGGGACCTGCCGATTCTATTCGCGGATATGGCCGCTGCCGGTAACGATCCACTTATAAGTGGTGAGGTCTTCTGCGCCCATAGGTCCGCGGGCGTGGAGTTTGTCTGTGCTGATACCGACCTCGGCCCCGAGGCCGTACACGCCGCCGTCGGAAAACCGCGTCGAGGCGTTGACCATCACCGATGAACTATCGACCCGCGCGACAAATGCCTCGGCAGCGGCCAGGCTACCTGTAACAATCGCGTCGGTGTGATGCGAGCCGTACTTGTTGATGTGCTCGACGGCTTCATCGAGCGAATCGACCACCTTCACCGCCAACGTCAGTGCGAGATATTCGGCAGCCCAATCGGCTTCGGTGGCCTCTTTCATATCGGGGACGATTTTTCGCGATTTTTCGCAGCCTCGCAGTTCGACGCCGGCGTCGGCGAGTTTTTCGGCGATCACGGGCAGGAATTCGTCGGCAATCGCCGCATCGACCAGCAGCGTCTCGGCGGCGTTGCAGACGCCGGGGCGCTGGCACTTGGCGTTGACGACGATTGCTTTAGCCATATTCAAATCAGCGTCGGCGTGGACATAGACGTGGCAGTTGCCGGTGTAGTGCTTGATGACGGGGATGGTAGCGGCCTCGACTACGGCGCGGATTAAACCTTCCCCACCGCGGGGGATGATGAGGTCTATCAGGCCTTCCGCCTTTGCCATCGCGGGCACGACGGCCCGGTCGGTTTTGTCGATGACGGTGATGGCTGATTCGGGCAGAGGTCTGGTCGCCAAGCCCGCTCGCAGACACTCGGCGATGGCGAGGTTTGAATGGATGGCTTCTTTGCCGCCTCGGAGGATTACGGCGTTTCCGCTTTTGATGCACAGCCCGGCGGCGTCGGCGGTTACGTTCGGGCGGGACTCATAGATGATAGCCACTACGCCCAGCGGGACGCGGCGTTTTTCGATCCGCAGGCCGTTTGGCCTGTTGGAGGCGGAGATGGTCTGTCCGACCGGATCGGTCTGCGCGGCGATGGCCTCCAGGCCCGCTGCCATTGCCTCGACGCGCGAATCCGTCAGTTTCAGCCGGTCGATCATCGCCTCGGCCAGTCCGGCCTGTTCAGCGGCGGCGAGGTCTTTGGCATTTTCGGCCTGGATGCCGGCTGCGGCGTTGCGGATTGCCCCGGCGGCGGCGAGAAGTGCGGCGTCCCGTTCGGCTCCGGTCGCAACGGCCAGTTCGGCTGCGGCGGACCGGGCGGCAGAAGCGATTTGCTTTACGTATGCGGCGGCGTCCATAACGATTCCTTAACCACAGAGGACACAGAGATCACAGAGGTGCTTTATTTTATAGAGACTTATACAAGTATTTCACCTCTTTTTCACTGCGACGCACTGGTTGGGCTTCCTTGCTGTCAATACCGGCAATATCTGCGGCGAGTAGGCAAACTCCTCCGCTAAAGAAATAGAATTTTCTGATTCTCTGTAACCTCTGTGTCCTCTGTGGTTAAAAAAACATTGCGGACAGGCCTGTCAGGAACCCGGTGGCGCGGGTGCTTCGCCGCGCTTTACCAGACGATACATCAGGTCCTCCGGCGCAGGCTCGGCAAGGCTTACCTTCAACCCCTCGGGAAACCTGACCTTCACCTTGCCCGGCCACCAACTCTTAACCGGCTTGAGGTCGTTGTCCGTCAGGACGATATAAGCCTGGATATTCTCGGCACTGAGTTTGTCCAGGTCGATGCGGTTTCCGGCGACGGTAATCTGCCTGGTCCAGTTTTCCGGCGGCGGGGTCTGGAGTTCATATTTGCTCCCAGTCCCATCCATCAGCCAGGCCTTGGGCGACTGAACGGCGACGGTTACGGTGAATTTTCTGCTATCGGTCTGCTGGCCGACTTTGAAGGTTACGGTAACCTTTCGCGGTTTCAGTTTCACGTGGTTGAGATTCGACGGCGGGAGGACGACAACTTTGACCGTCTCGGTCTTACCGGCGGCCTTGCCGCTCAAATCAACCGTTCGGGTCATCAGTGTTATTTTCTTCGGATCAATCTTCTGTCGCAGGCTTGCGGGAAGGCGCAATTCAATACGCGCCGGTTCTATCCTTGGGTCTTCGGCCAGTACTGCACCGCTGTATTTGAATTCCACTTGTACGTCGGGAACCAGGAGCGTGTTATCCATGTGGATATCAATTCTCGCCGGTCTGGCCGATATGATCTCCAGGCCCGAACCGCGAAACGCCGCCAGTTTACTCATCAGGTTCGCGGTGCGCTCCTGGTACTTCTGTCCCGGTTTGTACTCCTTGGCCCCGGCAACGTCGAACTCCAGAATCGAGTTCACTCCGGCCAGGCGGTTAATAAAACGGTCCATGTAGTAACGGTTTCCCTTGATGCGGAAGGTGATGGGGATTCGGCTTTCGCTCAGCAGCACCACCTTGCTGTCGGAGTTGGTGTGAAAGTGCAGGATTGCGGTAATATACTCCTTATCGGTGAAATGGATGTCGGCATAGACCCAGACGAGGACGGTAATGACGGCGACCCATGCGGCTGTACGCAACGACTGCATGAACCATTCCCGACTGAATCGGGTAACGGGAAGTTCTGTGCGAAGCCACTTACCGGGTTTGTTAAGTCTTGTGCTCATATGTTGTTATGGGCTTTTAGTTTTATCGGCTTGTGGTAATCCATCGCGGCAACCATTTTCTTTTCCTCGGCATCAGCATCGCCCGCAGCAGTTCGCGCAGGTTGTCGGCGTCGAGGCCGATGTGCAGTTGTCCGTCCGAGGCGATGGAGATGCGTCCGGTCTCTTCGCTGACGACGATGACGACGGCGTCGGTTTCCTGCGCCAGTCCCAAGGCCGCCCGGTGCCTGCTGCCCAGCGAGGCGTCCACATCTTCGCTCTCGGCGAGGGGAAACTGGCAGCCTGCCGCCGCCACACGCCCCTGCTGGACGATCACGCCCATGTCATGCAGCGGAGTACCGTGGTAGAAAATCGTGTTCAGAAGTCCGGCTGTCAGTTCAGCGTCCAGAGGCACGCCGGATTCCATCAGCCCCCCCAGCCCGATCTTGCGCTCTACAGCGATTATGGCGCCTGTCTTATTGCGTGAGAGATACCCAGCAGACTCTACGAGAACGCTGATATTTTCCTCCACGTACCGGTGCAGACCGCCGAATATGGGCGCGCGGCCCAGTTGCCCCAATGCCCGGCGGAGTTCGGGCTGAAAGGCTACCACCACCGCCACGAAAGCGAACAGCAGAAACTTTCCGTAAAGAAATTCGATTCGGTCCCAGCGGCGGTCCTGACCCTTCGGAAGCAGGAGGATGCACAAATACACTACCACCAGGACAACGACCACGCCTTTGACAAGACTCTCGCCGCGGGTTCCGCGAAGGAAACGGACCACCCACCACACCACCAAACCAATGAGCAACATCTCCACGATTACAACCATAGGGTCATAACTGGCCACGCGGTGCAGTAGATTCGTGATGTTCCTGATCAATTCACCCACGATGATATTCTATAGTAATCAGTCCACGGATTACACAGATTACACGGATTCTTCTGAAAAGCCGAATACCCGTTTAGCCGTCGTCGGTACGACGACGCTTTTTGTCTTTTTCTTCAATCGCACGCGCAACGGTCAGCGCCTGGACTATCGCGGCGACGTCGTGAACGCGAAAGATGCTCGCTCCACCGCGCCAGGATGCAAGGCAAGCAGCAATAGTCCCGCCAAGCCTTTCGGACGTATCGGCCCGCCCCGAAATCTCCCCGATGAACCGCTTCCGGCTCGGCCCAACCAGCACAGGCGCGCCCAGTTCGGCCAGGACGCCGATGTTATTCAGCAGCGCCAGATTGTGTTCCAGGTCTTTGCCGAAACCGATACCCGGATCGATTATGATGCGATTTCGTTTCACGCCCGCGTCGGTTGCGGCCTTGATTCGCCCAGCCAGGAAGTCGCGGACCTCTTTTGCCACATCGTCATATTGAGGATTTTCCTGCATAGTTTTGGGCCTACCGAGCATGTGCATCAGGATCAGGGCGGCGTTGCGTGATGCCGCCAGGCCGAACATCTTGGCGTCGTCCCGACCGGCCGAGACATCGTTGATGATTTGCGCCCCGGCATCGAGGGCCACCTCGGCTACCTCGGCAATGGTGGTGTCGATGCTGACAATGGCGTCGAGTTTGGTTAGTTCAGGTAATATCGGTTCGATGCGGCGGATTTGCTCGTCGGGACCGACTCGCGCCGAGCCGGGGCGGGTGGATTCGGCGCCGACGTCGATGATATCCGCACCTTCGGCGACCATCTGTCGCGCCTGGGCGACAGCCGCCGGCGCATCGAGGAACCGTCCGCCGTCGGAGAAACTGTCCGGCGTAACGTTCAGAATCCCCATAACCACAGGCCGATGCGTGCGATGCGAATTCAGGATTTCGTCCAATGTTTGTGGCATATATGGAGATTCTATGGCAAAAATCGGAAATTACAACGGATTGAACAAAAAAATACCGAAAAGATACTGCAGTTATATGGTATAATGTGTACGCACAATATGTGCGATTTATTTTTGGAGACCTTGGGATGAAGAATATAACTCTTTCTGCGGATGAGAAGTTGCTTACCGATGCTCGCGCGTATGCCTCGGCACACGATACGACGCTGAATCAGTTGATTCGGGATTACATGCGGTGTCTGGCCGGTGGCAGGAGCGGCGCAGATGCTGCCGATGAGTTCGCGTCTTTATCGCGTGCTCAAGCCGGTGAGTCTGATGATGGATTTCGCTTCGACCGTCAATCAGTCCATACGCGAGGCCGACATGAGTAAAGTTTTCCTGGATACGAACCTGATTGTCTATGCCAATGATCGGCGCGATCCGGCCAAGCAGGCCAAGGCCGTCGAGGTTGTTACCGACGCTATGCGAAGCGGCGGCGTAATCTCTACGCAGGTTTTGCAGGAATATGCAGCCACGGCGATTGCGAAACTAGGCCAGGATGTTGACGTGATTTTGCGCCAGTTGTTGTTGCTGGAGACCCTCGAAGTTGTGCAGATGACACCTTCTCTCGTGAGGCGCAGCGTGGAACTGACCCAGCGGTATCAGGTTCATTTCTGGGACGCCGGTATTATCGCAGCGGCTGAACATGCCAATTGCAGTATGCTGATGAGCGAAGATTTCAGCGCCGGGCAACGCTACGCCAATATCCCCGTCCAGAATCCGTTCAAAGCCTGACGCAGCGATGGGTAGGAGAGCAGTTGTCGCTTATGTCTGTTTCGATCTCCTGGCGGTTGTCGTCATAGTATCCAAGCGCATCGAAGACGCGGGAGAGGGTCAATTGCGGGTAATGCGCGAGTATCTCCTCCGGGGTCAGCCCCGACTGATAGCACTGGACAATTGCCCAGACGGGTATGCGCGTACCCTTTATCGTAGCCCGGCCACCGGCCCGGTCTTCAATATGCTCGATGTATGTGTGAGATGTAGCAATCGGCATCGCAATCTCCCTGCCTGTTATGAACCACTTGAAACCAGAATGACATCATTATAACCGAAGATGGCGGAGATTGGGAAGATTTCTCGCGCGCGAATTACCAGTCTTCCAGTATCCGCTTGAATGCCAGCAGCGGATCAACACCGCAGGCCTTCGCCCAAAGGATGAATTCGGTTACATCCACTCGTCGATTGGCGACTTCGCAGTTATAGACCCACGATTGCGGCTGTAAGCACTTCCGTGTAATCTACACACGCCCGACCTGGGCATACGCATCATACGCCGTCACAAATACCGGAACTGTGGCAAGCGGATAATGACGTGGGAACGCGGTGGCTAATGGCAGTCCGCCGCAGGTGTTTGGCAAGTGTATGAAGGTGCAGAGAAGCACAGGCGTCTCCGCCAAAGGAGATAAGACGCATGATTCACATCTTGGAAGATATAAACCGGGACGAGGTAATTTGGCGGTATATGGACTTCCCGAAGCTGGAGTCCCTGCTGAATGACGAGGCAGTTTACTTTGCATCGGCTATGCAGTTCGGTGACGAATGGGAAGGCGCGATAACGGCAATCGAGCAACGACGGAGAGTGGCTTGGCCTGAACGCGCTCTGCAAGATACTGGCTTGCAGACATTCCACATCAAATCACTGTCAAAGGCCTTCAGGCAACTCGCGATGATGACAAAGATCAGTTGCTGGTACGCGAGCGAGTACGAGTCTGAGGCAATGTGGAAACTACATGTCAGACAAGGCAAAGGGATTGCTATCTGCACGACGGTAAGAAGGCTGGCTGATTCCCTGAGGACGTTCAGGCTACGGCCTGAGTACGGCGAAGAGGACATCTTTGTGGGGCGGGTACAGTACTTGGACTATGATACCGAGAAAATGCCGAACTACTGTGTCCACGATTCTATGCTGAACCCGTTTTTCTTCAAGCGCAAGAACTTCGGACATGAGAGAGAAGTCCGGGCAGCATTACCGCTTCGGAAGGCTCACGAGTGGGGGGTAGACATTCCCGTAGATGGTGTTCTGGTTCCTGCCGACCTTGAGAAATTCGTTACTGAGGTGCGATTAGCGCCGGGGTCAGGTGACCAAGAAACAGACACAGTCTGTAAGTTGCTAAAGGCGAAAGGCCTGCTGTGTCCACTGTTACGGTCAGAGATGGATCGTAAACCCACCTACTGATAGAAGCAAGTCCCCACGCCTAATACAGGGGCTGGCGATGTTGAAGCGGCGAAGGTGAGTTTTCCGTTCAGGTCGAATCAGAAAAAAAGCCCAGCCATTCGAATGGCTGGGCTTGGAGTTTCGCAGCGCGGGACTTTCCATGAGATTATCCCGGTTCGGGGATTGTTCCGGCGTCGGGGGCTTGGTCGGTCTTTGGCGGCGGGGGCGGTTGGGCGTCGGGGGCGGGTTTGGCGGCTTCGGCCTCGAGTAACTCGTTGATGGAGGGTTTGTCCAGCGTTTCGCCGGCGATGATCTTTTTTACGTCCTCGACATTGAGCGTTTCGTAATTCAGCAGCGCATCGGCGATACCCTTGACCTTGTCGCGATTGGTCTGGAGCATTTCGCGTGCGTCGGCATACGCGGCGTCCATGATGACCTTGATTTCTTCGTCGATTACCTCGGCAGTTTTTTCGGAATAGTCCTTGCCGCCGACGTCGAACATCATCGGCGGATGCGATCCCGGCGTGTAGCGGACGAAGGAGAGTTTCTCGCTCATACCCCATTCGAGGATCATCTTCCGCGCCAGTTCGGTTGATTGCGCGATGTCGGCGGCTGCGCCGCTGTCGATGTCGCCGCAGAACATTTCCTCTGCGATTCGACCGGCCACCGCCACGCGGATAAACGCTTCGCACCATCGCCGGGTGAACATGTAGCGGTCCTTCTCCGGCAGCGAGAACGTTCCCCCGCCCATCTGCCCGCGAGGGATGATTGAGACCTTGTGGAGCGGGTCGGCGTCAGGCAGGAGAACCTGAACGAGTGCGTGTCCGGCTTCGTGGTAGGCCGTCATTTCCTTTTCACGTTCGTCGATTGCCCGGCTCTTTCGCGCCCTGCCCCATCGGACCTTGTCGCGCGCCTCTTCCATATCTTCCTGCTCGACGGAGTCTTTGTTCGCCATTGTCGCGGCGATGGCGGCTTCGTTAATCATCGCCTCCAGGTCGGCCCCGCTGAACATCGGCGTACCTCGTGCCAGGCGATGCAGGTCAACGTCCGGTCCGCACTGGACCTTGGCGGCGTAGATTTCGAGTATCTCGTATCGCCCCTTGATGTCCGGCAGGGGGACCTGAATCTGGCGGTCGAACCGCCCCGGTCGCGTCAGGGCGGGGTCCAGCACGTCCTGGCGGTTGGTCGCGGCGATGACGATTACCTGGTCGTTGGTCTCGAAGCCGTCCATCTCGACGAGGATGGCGTTGAGTGTCTGTTCGCGTTCGTCGTGCCCGCCTCCACCGTTGAAGCCCGCCCCTCGGCGTCGTCCGACGGCGTCGATCTCGTCCAGGAAGATGATGCACGGGGCGGATTCCTTTGCCTGGCGGAAGAGGTCGCGGACTCGCGAGGCCCCCACGCCGACGAACATTTCCACGAAATCGGACCCGGAGATCGAGAAGAACGGCACGTCTGCCTCGCCTGCGATTGCCTTTGCCAGGAGCGTTTTTCCGCAGCCCGGCTCGCCGACGAGCAGCACGCCGCGGGGTATTCGCCCGCCAAGCCGGCGGAACTTCTTGGGGTTCTTGAGGAACTCGATTATCTCGCCGACTTCTTCCTTGGCCTCGTCGATGCCGGCAACGTGATTGAAAGTAACGTTGGTATGCTCCTTGGTGGTCAGGCGGTGTTTGCTTCGTCCGAACTGTCCGAGGAAGCCCGCTCCGCCTCCCATCTGACCGATCCGCCTGAACAGGAAGAACCATAGCAGCAGCAGCAGCCCGCCGTACAGGGCGATGTAGGGCAAAGCCCGCGTGAACCAACTCGGCGGCGGGGCTTCTGTCGGATTCGCCCGCTTGCCCTCGAAGACAGTCTGCAACTTCGGCAGAAAATCCTTGTTGGCGTTGAAATCGACGATTACATAGAAGCGGGTCGGGGCGTCTTTGTCGCGCCCCTTGATGTCGGGAATCAATTCGCCTTCGAGGCGGCCGTCTCTGGTCTTGATGAGGAGCGCCTCGACCTGGTCGCGATTCGCATAGCCCCAGAATTCGCCCTGCGACATTTCGACACGCTGGTCGATACTCTGCATGAAATAACTCATCAGCAGGACGGCTATCAGGCCGAAAACCACCCACCACATCGTGTTGCGTCCGAAACGCACAGGTGTAATGAGTCTTTTTTCGGGAGGCTTGTTGGCTGGTTCTTCCGACATATGTATCCGATATTTCGTGAATTCGCTGGTTCGTCTATTCTATTTTACCACATAGCCTCGCGTAAAAGCGAGCCGCCGAAGCGGTGGTCCGGGAAACATTCACCACGGTTGGGCCAACTGTTCGACGATACGCCGGGCCATTTCGCCGAAGGCGTCCTCGCTGCCGAGGAAGAAATCCTCATTAAATGGCTCCGTCGGGATGTACTCCGACGCTGCGCGGAAATTTTTCCTGTCCACCAACACCTTTCCCTCGCCCCGCAGGTCTTTCCAGGTGAAATCGACGATGACGCGCAACTGGATTTCCCTCGCCTGGCCCGTGCGGGGATTGAAACTCAACACGTTTTGCTCTATGCGCTGTATCGTCCCGGTCAGCAGCGTGTCGGCCCGCGCCTTATCGACTACCTTGTAGGGCGTCTCGGCTTCGATCTGTTTGACGACGGCCTCGGTCAGGCGGAACTCGATATTGCGCCGGTATTCGTAGGTCCCGCGGCGGAAAATCGGTACGGCGATGGTTTTTATATCAGGCCGGTACTGGCTGATGGTGGTGTAACCCTTGGTCGGATCGGGATTACCGCAGCCGGTGAAGACGGCGGCCGTTACCGCAAGAACAGTCATGGCAAGCGATGTTCTGTTCATGGTTTATTTTCCTTCTTGTCTTTTATATTGGCCGGTTTGGTTTCGGGTTCAGTTTTTTTTCCCGTTTTACCGGACGATTTGACGGGATGGCGGAGTTTGGCCAGTTCCGCTTGTGCCTGCCTGGCCCACTCCGTGTCCGGATATTTTTCGAGAATTAGGCGGAAATAATGCGCCGCCGCTTCGCCCTTGCTCGTGCGGATATAGAATCGTCCGGTTTCGTATTGTTTTTCCGCCCTGGCAGAGCGTATCTCCTTGACGATCCGCCCGACCTGCACCTCTCGCGCCTTGGCGGGGCGCCTGGCGGCGAAGGCCTTGTATCGCTGCTCGGCCTCAATGAGCGGTGTCTCATCCCACATCGGACCTCGATACGACCGCAGCAGCGCTTCAGCCAGGGCCAACTCCGCCTGCGGCACACGGGACGATTCAGGCATGAGCGTCAGGAACTGCTCGTAAGCCTCGATCGCCGGGGTCCAATCGCCCTTATTGAAGTGGTGCTCGCCTATCGTCAGCAGGGCCGATTCCGCCTGCGGTGAAGACGGTGCGTGGCCGGCGATGCCGCTGAGGATGTCGATTCCCTCCTGCTCTGCCGGCAGGCGGAAAATGCCCAGCGCGACCCGCTTCCTGCCGGCCAGAAATGCCTCGGCGATTTGAATCTCCTTTTCCAGCGCCTGCTCAAAGTATTCACCGCTGGGGAATTCCGCCAGTTGTCTTTCGTACCATTCGTAGGCCTGCCAGTATCGTTTGCGGCGCAGTTCCGCTTCGCCGGCCAGGCCGAGCACCTCTTCGGCCAGCGGGCTGGAGGGATAGCGTTTCAGGAACTTTTTGGCGGCTTTGACTGCGGAAGAATATTTCCTGCGGTCGATTTTCCGTCGTATCAGCGCCGCCTCGCCCGCGGGCGTACCCTCGGCCGGGGCCGCCTGGCGGACCCACTTTCCGTCTTTCCAGATAAGATCAGCCTTCTCCGCCGACAAAACCGGTAACACCAAAGCGCCCAATATGGCGATTATCAGTAGTTTCTTCATGCGATACAGTCCAATTTGTTCGTTCCTGCTATCCTTGCGACGTCAACTGCGATTCTGCGATTATACTACTCCATGCTCTTACCACAACCATTTAGACTTACGGAAGCGCCATTCAGCACCTTGGAGCCGCGGTTGTCTTGTTAGTGATTTCGCGAGCCGGAGATTGGAGGCATTTCCACACAAAAGACCCCCGCTTCATCGTAATCAGGCCTTAGATTCTTACGAATGGAAGCCTCGGTTTTCCATGCATCTTTTTCATCCCTGAATAAATGAACATCAACAGGAATCCCGCTCATCACTTCTACAACAACCCAAATGTTTTCAGCAGGCGTGGATGTCACCGTTCTGGGGCTCCTATAATATCTTTGAGACTACGCGATTGTACCAATGTGTCACATTGACGTACTCAAGAAATGTGCAAAGGTCGCTGAGGCCACTTGCACGGAATGTGGGTCGGTTTAATTGCCTGACGAAGCGGTTGCGTTTCGTATTGTTTGCAACGACACTGAATCGCGGGCAAAGTTGGGGAACCGTTAAATGAACGTCATTAAACCTGAGCAAACCGGAATATATCGGTGTAGAGTGCTCCACCTCGAACAAGGCACGCAATTGCCCCGATCCCTTTGGAGTCCAAACCACGTCAACTTCTTGTAGAATGTGGGAAACCGATTCAAACCCGCTGGGTAATGAACTGCGCAGGGCGTATTCTCTGGTCAATGACCAGTCGAGTTTGTCCCTATCATTGGGTGGAACCCATATGTCGTATCCCTTAGCGTCGCCGATTGCGCCCAAGAGTGTTTGAATCTGGGAATGAGACAATTCCGGTAATGGTCCTTTTTCCCCAACCTTGACTAGCGGCTCGATTGCTCCCCAACCAACATTGGCTTCGACGTTAAAACGACCTGCTTTAGCGATATAGAAATCCAGTCCCTCTGGGTCCAGATAAACTTGCACTTTGTATTGCCCATCACGTGCAGGTGAGGCTTCTTGGAACACCTCCTCGTATTCTGAGAATGGAATAAGAAGAGGTTCCTGTTGATCATCCCAGAGAAAGCACAAGACCGAAGGATGTCCTTCCAATCTGCGCAAATCTTCTTCCCGAAGACCGTAGAACGCGCGTTGCCTGCGGTGGATTCTAGAGTACCTAACGTATACTCGGACAGCCTCCTCGCCGATTTCAAATAGAGATTGACTTCGTTCCAGTCTCTTGAGAGGCCCAAAACGTGCGATAAGCTCTTGGAGGAACTGGCTTTTCGTTGTATTAGCCATGGTGCTTTGCAATGACCCTACCATCCAGTGCCCGGAATTATACACCCGTTTTTCATATCCGCAACTGTTGTCGAACTGTGATTCTTTATGTGCGGGTGTTGGTGGTTCATGGGACGATGACGCCGCGGGCGGTTTTTAGGCGTCGGCCCAGTTGATATTGGATGTGATATGCCAGTAGTGCGTTTGCGGCGTCGGCCTGTTTGGGCGGAAGTGCAGGTTTTTTCCCGGCCTCGGCTGCCGCCAGGGAGGCCAGGCCGGAGAGGGCTGCGCTGCTGACGTGGTATTTTTCCGTCGCAGCCGATTCGCAGTCGCGGCACAGCAACCCGCCGAGAGAACTGGAAAAATACACACCCTGCGTGCCGACCTTCCCGCCGCAGGAAACGCAGAGATTCAACTCGCCCAGCAGCCCGACGTGCCTTATCAACCGCCATTGAAAATACGCCAGCACGGCCTGCGGTGAGCCGCGTCGAACCGGCGTCGGCGAGGCGTCTGCCTGCCCCAGCCGACCCATCGCGTTGTGCAGCAGGTCGAAGACTTCCGGGTACGGGTCGCCCTCTGCCAGCAGCGCCCCGCACACTTCCAGCATGTACAGGGCTATGTTGAGCCGGTCCAGTCTGTCCCGCAGCGCCGACCGGCCGGTCGTCTCGACGAACTCAATCAGCGTGCCCAGCGCATCGCCCTTGGGCACGGTGAATACGCACTTTCCTTCTGCCAGCAGGTCTATCGCCCCGCCGGATTTGCTCCTGGGTCGGCGGGAACCCTTCGCCAGCAGCCTCACCACGCCGCCGGTGCGAGTCAGCAGCGTCAGCACCTGCGAGGTCTCGCTGTAATCGGTCGCGCGGATGCAAATTGCCGAATCGGTCGTGGACATAATTGGTGATTGGTAAT
>DAOWOP010000118.1 GCA_030642005.1 Planctomycetales bacterium | reverse complement strand
TGGTTGACTGGTTGGTTGGTTGATTGGTGAATCAGTGAATCGGTTGATCGGTTCTGCTCTTTCCGTTTTTCCCTAGTCCCTAGAACCTGGTCCCTGGTCCCTGTTCTTCTCTCTCTTCACTTGTCAAAAAACCTTCGGCGCGTCTATATCGCGCCCTTGGGACGGCGAAGCCTTGGCGAAGCCGCCTCCATATTAACATTCGTGTTCACGTTTGCGCGCGCAAACGTGAACGAAAAACGGGCGTGAAATCTGTAACTCCCGGCCCGGCCGGTAGTTAATTTTTTTCAGAAAAATCTGAATGTGCGTTTTTTCCGTTCACGTTCGCGCGCGCAAACGTGAACACGAGCGCCTCGGCAAAGCCGGCAGATAAGCGACTCGTGCTTCGTAGCGAAGTACTTTGCTCTGCGAAGCCGCTACGCAAAGCAGAGTCGCTACTTCGCAAAGTAGCAAGCGAATCTGCCGGAAAATCTGTCTCGACAGGAAATATTACCGGCAGATTCGTCCCCCGGGGACTCATCTGCCGGCTTTGGGGACAGGACATCAACACGCCCACAAGCTCCCTGTGGGTGCTTTACGCCATTGTCCATCCAGCACACCCACAACCTCCGCTTTGCTCCGGTTGAAGGTGCCACCCAACGCCCGCTATTTTGTCAAAGCCATCGCTTCGGCGCGGACGAAATCCCTACCTGCCGTCATAAGATGGGCCGGCAGGTCCTCCTTTCGGAATTCAGCCTGCGGCTACCTCGACATGCGTTGAATATCCAAGTTTTTTGAGCAGAGACTCGCAATCTTCCCACGTCAGCCCAAATGCGCGAACGTCGGCTACGCCAAGCCGGGCGACGACATCCCGGATATCTTCCAGGCCGTCATCCGCGAAATCGCCGTCCTGAATCGCGTTTTCCGCCCAATCCACCAAGTCTGCAATCGTGAGTTGATGATGCAGGTAAGCGGTGAGTTTATCGGCAACCAGTTTTCTCGTGATATTCATGAGATTTCATTGATTTTCCGGTGCCCGTCGTTCTCTCGCTTACTCATTTTACCATTCAGACAGTACCATTCCGATTTTCAATTTTCAATTGGAAGAATATCCGGCGGCTCTTTCTGTCAATTGGAAATTGGAAATACTACTCTGCGAAGTAACGTTTCGCTACGTAGCACGAGTCGGGATTTGGAAATCGCTACCTTTTCAGCCATTTTTTCAGTGCGGCGGGGGTGCGGGTGTTTATCACGTCGGCTGCTGTGGCCCAGCCTCGACGGGCGGTTTCCACGCCGAAGTGCATCTGCGACGGGCTGCCGTCGCCGGATGGGTTGTGGGCGTCGGTACTGATGAGCAGTTTGGCCCCGGCCTCGATTGCGGCGCGGATGTGAACGTCGCGCAGGTCAAGCCGCCAGGGATAAGCGTTAATCTCCAGTGCGGTGTCGTTGGCGGCGGCGGCATCGGCGACCTTCACGATGTCGATATCTATCCCGGCCCGCTCGTTTATAAGCCGGCCTGTGGGATGCCCGATTGAGTGGACGTAAGGATTTTCGATCGCCCGAATGAGCCGACGGGTCGCCTCGTTGCGCTTCTGCGAAAGGGCGGAGTGCGGCGAGGCGATAACGAAATCCAACTCCGCCAGAACGTCGTCGGAAAAGTCCAGCGACCCATCCTTGAAAATATCCACCTCGATGCCCGCCAGGACGAGAATGTCCTTGTGCTTCCCGGCAGCGACGCCGATAGCGGCGACGTGCCGGACCAGGCGGGTCTCATCCAGCCCGTTGGCCCAGACCCGGCTCTTCGAGTGGTCCGTAATGGCCAGGTACTTATATCCCAAGGCCCGGCAGGCCCGGATCATCTCCTCGATGTCGCCGGTCCCGTCGGAGGCCGTCGTGTGCATGTGCAGGTCGCCGCGGATGTCCTCGGCGCGGATGAGTTTCGGCAGGTTTCCTTTCGCCGCAGCCGCCAGTTCGCCGCGATCCTCACGCAGTTCCGGCGGAACCCATTCAAGGGACATCGCGGAGTAGATGCCTTTCTCATCCCGACCGGCAATCCGCCTGGTCGCGCCGGCGGCGGTTTCCTTGAACAGACCGTACTCGTTGAGTTTCATTTTTTTCTTGGCCGCGATTTCTCGCAGTGCGACGTTGTGCGCCTTTGAGCCGGTGAAATACTGCAAGGCCGAGCCGAAACTTTTGGTCGGCACGACCCGCAGGTCGGCCTGGATTCGGCCGTCGATTATCACGGAACCTTTCGTCGCGCCGCTGGCGAGCACCTTTGTAACGCCGTCGGCGGCGGTGAAGGCGGCGATGATTTTTCGGGCGTCTTTGTCGTTCGCTTCGCAGAGAATGTCTATATCTCCGACGGTCTCGCACCGCCGGCGGAGACTTCCGGCCAACTCGACGCGACCGGCTCCCTTGCAGGCGGAAACCGCCTCGCGCAGGGCATCGGCGACGTCTCCGGCCTCATCCAGGCGGAACCGATCGGAGACCGTCTCGGCGAATATCGCGGCTATGTCGGTCTTGCCCATGTAGCAGCCTGTTCAATAAAAATGACAAACGTTAATCAAAAAACCGGGGCGTCTCGCCCTCGCTGCGGCTGCGCCAAGTGGAGTAGCCGGGGTAAATTTTCCAGCCGGCGGCTATTTCGCCTTTTCCGGGGATACGCCCGGATCGGCTTTCGATGTCGCCGCCGGCGTCGTTGTTGGTCGGTCGCTAATGCCCGGAAAGGTCAGTTTCCGCCCGCCGGCTACGCTCCAGGAAACAGGCTTTCCATCCAGGCAGCGGACAACGGCGCAACACCCGTCGGTTTCGATCTTACTGTCGCGGAATCCCTTCGGTCCGAGCGAGAAAACCACGTGGTCGGTTTTCCGGCCAATCTGGATCACGAAGTGAGCGCCTTTGTCCGATTCGGTCAGGATGCGGAGTTCGACCTTGGGCAGGGATTTTTCGTAAGGCAACAGCAGCATCGGGAAGGTAACTCGGCCCGCCTTTCGGGACGGCGCGTCGAACGCCACCCAGTCGATGTCGCGGTATGGCTTTTTGAACCCCAGGCCCCTGACCGAAGCACGGGCTTTGCCCCGGCGGGTCGTGAAGGTTCCGCCTATGGGGCGGACGATCAGCCCCGGAGCCTTCGCACTGGCGTAGCCGCCGTTATTTGCGACCAGATCAGTCGGCGAATGTAGATACCAGGAGAGCGTATGGCCCGCTTTGGCGGTCCAGGCGACGTCATAGACTATCCAGTAGTCCGGCTTGACGAAGGCGACGCAGCGGCGCCAAACGACGCCCTTGCCCTTGACCATCGGCACTTCCTCATCCCCCGGCCTGACTATCGTGGCGTCTTTGTCCCAGCCGTAGGTCGTGGCGGCGAAGAAGTCCAGACCCGCGCGGGAGTCCCAGACAACGTCCCGGCCCTGCGCGACGGCCCGGTCGATCTCGCCGTCATCCACTACCAGCATGTTGTGCGCGCGGGAGGCGTTGTACCAGGGATTGTTGAGCGGGTCGTCGTAACTCACTCCCAGCCCCGCGTCGATGGCCAATGCCCGGCCGAAGGCGCTGATCTCAAAATCGAGTATGTCACGGTGAGTATGCCATACCCTGTCAGGCCCGTAGTTCAGCAGCATGTATCGGGCCTGTCGGCTCCAGTCGCTTCGCATTACCGCGAAGCCCGAATCCGGGAAGTTAATCGACGTGTGCTTCGGCGGGGCGACCTGCCCTTCGACCTTGCCTCCGAGCAGGTTTTTCGCCACGAAGAGACAGTCCTTGCGATTGAAGAGTTTTCCGGCCTGGGTGAGGGTTTTCGGGCTGAAGACGCCCCGCCCGCCGTCGTTGATGCCCGGCAGGTGTCCTTCCGGGGTAGTCAGGTACATCCAGAACTCGGCGCTTCGAGCCAGTCTTGTGTCAATCCGCCGGACCATCCCGGCGAAAGCGGGCCTGTCCTCCAAGGACCGGGCCAGTCGCATCAGACTGTAATAGACGCCGAACATATAGGATGACGGACACCTTTCGGAGTGACACCCATCACTGAAGAAATCCCGTTCGGCGTGCTCGGCAATCCGCTGCGCGCCGGTCCGCACCCACCCCTGCGCCTCGGTGAACTCCGGAACCGCCAGACCTATCTTGACCAGCCCGGAACAGCCGCTGACCTGCCAATTGCCCTTGTCGTAACCCATCTTTTCCAACTCGAACAGCCAGCGCCCCGAACCGAGCAGCGTCTTGAGCATCCGCCCGTGGGTAAGGGCGGTCCGCCTGGAAAACGGCAGGCGGTAGAATTCGATGAATATCTCCGCGCGATGGGCGGCGCCCAACTCGTTCCAGATAATGGAGAAAACAGAGGGACTTTTTACGTCATCCCGCTGCTCGTACCACTGGTTGAACAGTTCGTCGAAGCAGGCCAGGTACTTCTCGTCGCCCGTCGCATGGTAGGCCCTGAGCAGCGACCTGGACCAACCCCAGTAATGGAAGCCGGCCTTCCCGCCGGCGCCGTAGCCGTCCGTGTTGAAGTTCACCACCGGGCCGTGCTTGACCGTTATGCCGCCCCAGCCGCTGATTTCGTGACGCACGATGCCGGCGGTATGTTCCAGGAGCCGCTTGCTCGGCGAGTCCTGCGGCGAAGCCGGTTTTTCCTGATGCGTTCGTTTCCAGTACGCCGCCCAGGCGAGGTAGGCCCGCCGATAATCGCGGGCTTTGACGGCATTGTTGACTTCTTCCAGCCCAGGCCTGGCGAGATCCAGCGATGCAAAGACTTCCTCGTCGCTGATGTGTTTGATCTTCTTGTCCAGGTAATCCGGTTCCAGCCAAAGGCCCTTGGCCATCGCCGACCCCCGCCAGTCCAACACCCACATCTTGGCGGCGGCCTTATCGGTTCCCAAGTGCACGTCGTCCACGTAAAACACCGCGCCGGGCCTTACGTCCCGGTCTTTCTTCCCGTCAACGAGAAACATCAAGGCGACGCGTTCGGTTTCCGCTGCGGTGGTGAACGAACCGAAGTGATGTATCCACTGCCCCGTCGGAAGCACCTCGATACCCGCGGCGGTCCGGTCCAGGCCGCTGCCGTCCGACTTGAAGCACCACGGCTGGACGGTGATCTTGCGGATAAACCCCCCACCCTTGATGTAGAAGGAAAAGTAATACCTGGTGTCAGGCTTGACGGGAATGGCATTAGGACCCTTGAGTCCGTCGGTCCGGCCAACGGCAAGGCCCGTGTCTGCGAGACCGTCTTTTCCGAATCCTGTAACCTTCAGGTATGCGCTGCGTTTGCCGCCGTGACGGACCCGCTCGGTCGCGCCGGCCTCGGCGGGGGTGTTATCATATCGGCCCCAGCCTTCCGGTAGTTTGCCGGCATCACCTTTTTCCGCCCCCGCGTTGGGAGCGAGGTTGGTTGTCTTGGCCTCATCGGCGGCAAGACAGGCCGTCGGAAACGCCAAAACCACAGCAGCCAATACCGTCAACAACACGCTCGTTGCTCGCGTTACAGACATTCTTTCTCCGCCTTTCTGATAATCTTCATCAGCCTTTCTTCAGTCGCCGAATCGATGTTGGGTTCAGGTTCGGTCTTAAGGATATCCAGGGCGATTTCGCCGGCGTAGTCCACGTCGATTTTCGAATCCTTCTGCCGCCAGGTCTCATATGATTCCCTGGCGAAGATTTCAGGCTCCCACAGTTCCGTGCGGTAGTGATCGAGTGTGTGCATCGTTGAGGTGAACAGTCCTCCCGGTCCGACTTCCTTAATCGTCTCGAAGGCCAGGGTATCTTCGTTCACCTCGAAACCCCTGCGAATGTACTTCAGTGCGCCGTAGAATTCATTGTCGATGGCCATCTGTACCGGCGAGACGACGACGTCATGGGAAAGGTGCCCGGCGCCTTCAATGGTGTCGCCGCCTCCGGCAAGAATAAAAGGGATGGCGTTGAAGGCCCTTGAGAAACCTGCTTCACAACTCGGCCGATGCGCCGCGGCGGAGATGCTGCAAAAGCTGAGTCTCGCCTTATAGCGGCGGGAGAGCTGGGCGACAGCCAGCATCATTAAAGACCTCTCAGGCCGGCAGGCATCGACGAAACCGTACTTCATGTCAAGAATTCTGGGGACGGTAATGTCTATCCTTTTACTTCCGTAGTAGGCCCTTTGGATAACGGCGCGGAATATGCTTTCGGCGATGCCCATGCTCAAGGCCCCGGCGAAGGTAACCGGAGCGCTTCCTCCCATGCTGGATATGATACCGAAGCCCGAATCAAGGCCTTTTTTCCAACATGCAAGGAAGATACTGACGGATTCACTGACTGCCCGGAGAGGGGAGACGAAGAAAACGCCTCCCCCGACGTAGTCCGAGAGCGTACCTCCCTTTTCCGCCACCATCACCTCTCCCATCTCGAACATGTAGTCACAGAGATCGGGATTGATGATAACACTATAGCACTGAGGGAAGGGTTTCATGTACTTCCACGCCAGCAGCGCGCAGTAAAGCGGATTGACCTGCGGCGCGACGTCCGAAGGACTGCCGATGAATGTGTGAGGCCGGTCTATGTTGCCCAGTTCATTGGCCAGATGAATGCAGTTGGCGATTGTCTTCAATGTCAGTGGTTCCGGCTCGTCGGCCTGCGGGGCCAGATACTTCAGTGAGTACCCGGCGCTGAGGGTGGTAACCTGGCTGGTGGGGGCGGGGGCATCCTCCGATTCGGCGATGAATTTCTCAACGAACTCGCCGGGAAAGGTAACTACACCGGGGCGGGACGGCTCGACGCTGCCTCCGAACTCCACCAGCCGGCTGACCATCTCCTCGTTTTCCACATTGAGGCCGACTTCTGAAATGATGCGAAGCGCGTTATCGTGCATCAGGTCGCATTCTTCGGGCGAAAGGACGTCGATGTTCTCCAGGTATGATTTCATACCTTGTACTCCTTGAACTCATTTTCACAGGGATTGCCGTGAGTGATTAAGGCTTTCTTTTCCTTAGGGATAAAGATGGCGCCGAAATGGGTTCTGTTGTCGTTTTCCTTGTCGGGATGCTTACAGACAGAACCGGTCTCCGATTGCTCGTGATGGCTCAATATTTTTTTCATTTCCTCTACGGTATGAGGAACCCTTTCTTCTTTTAAAACCTTCTCCAGATAAGAGTATCTGCCTTGTGACTCCTTCATATCCTTTTCTGCTTTTGTAGAGTTATATTTTGCCAATTCCTTATCAAGGAAATGATTGGTATTCCAGACGACTTCGTCTTCCATTTTTCTTACCGCCTGCTTGGTATAGGATTTCTCCACTACCGCAACGTTGCCCGCCGAGTCGGCAAGAAAGATGTTCAGGCCTTTACCGGCCATTGGATATTTGGCTAAAAATTCTATTCCTTCTTCGACAGATGAGCAGTGTTGTAAAAGGGGTCTGGGCATGACCAGCACGGAAATCCCTCTTCCATCCTGCCCGCTGATGGATGGGCAGGAAGACTGGCCACAGGACAGGCCGACGCTGTTGAGACCCGCCTCAGTCCAGACGGTTCCCACGAAACCGACATTGATAAAAGAAGCGCCTTTATCCGGATGAACTATTTCCAACAGGTAGAAGGGGCTGTGGTAATCTTCAGCGTCTCCGGTTTTCCCGTGGATTGCGCCCTGCTCCTTGTTGATGAAGCCGAGGTTGGTGCACTGGAAATCGACAGCCTCCAGTCCGTGATAGAAGTTCAGGAGCAGAATATCGTCGAGAGGCATTCCCGATCCTTCGGATATTCCATTTATTTCTTCCGCCAGGTCCGGAAAAGGTTCTTCCACGTTTTTGAGGAGTCTGTGAAGCAGTTGGATTTTCGCTTTGCTCCACTCGACCTTAATGGCTTCACGGATGGCCTCATAGGTCGAACTTATCTCTTTTGCGAAGGTTTGTCCGTGCTTCAGTCCTCTTTGATAGGGGGGGCCTTCTAATGTTATTTCATGCATCTGTGCGCCTCACTCTCATTAAGCCATTTGCCGACAAATGCTCGTCGGCGTTCGGCGTTCTAGTTTGCGGCGGCCGTTCCCGTTGGTCCGGCAGCGCCT
>DAOWOP010000260.1 GCA_030642005.1 Planctomycetales bacterium | reverse complement strand
TTGTTCCGCTTCGTTCCGAAAAGACTCCCATCTACCCCGGCACAGCAGGCTGCCGACTACCGGATACTTGTGTTCTCTTATGAGGTCATGTTGCGATCGTTGTGTAGTGTTACCCAAGGCAAACCATTTTTGAACCAGGTCGATTTTTTTGGAATTTTTAATTTGCAGTCCTCGCGAATATCGCTACAATCCCTCCAAATTGCACGATTTTGATTGTGCGAGGAGAATTAAAGTTAGCGGTTGGTTTATGCCGATTATAGTCTAACGTAGATCGGTGGTTCGAAAGTGCCGGTCTGGTCGGTTTTACAGGCCCCAAGAGGCTCGAAACAATGCTGCTAAAGCGAGTTGTTCGTCTTACAAATACGCGCATCCGGCTGGTTGTCGGACTGCTGCTGGCGGCGATGTTTTGCGTCCAGTGCACTCAAACTGACGCCTTCCGCGGCGGCATGGAGGTGTCGGCCATCGCCGGGACTTCGGCGGAGCAGACTTCGCCCGATCGGCTGAAGGAACTGGAACGCCTTGCAAAGACCGACCATATCGGGCTGCTTCGGATGGCGCTGGATAATTACCGCAACAGTTACCAGGATTACACCTGCACGTTCACCAAGCACGAGCGGATTAACGGCCAGTTTGGCAAAGAGCAGGAAATCGAGGTCAAGTTCCTGGATCAGCCTTTCTCCGTGGCGATGCGATGGACGAAGAACGCTCCGGTCGGCGACCGCGTGCTTTACGTAGAGGGCAAGCATAACGGGCAGATGCTGGTTCAGCCCAAAGGATTCCTGGGTGCTCTGGTGGGCACAGTAAAACGGGCGCCCGACGGGCCGGACGCAATGGCCAACACACGCAAACCCGTTACCCTCTTCGGTTTCAAACGTCTGATGGAAAGCCTGCTGGAGGTGTACGAACTGGCCTCAAGTCGCGGCGAAGGCGAGTTCACTTTTGAAGGCTACCGAACCAAGGCCCGCAAGGTCATGATGCTCAAACGAGTCCTCCCGCCGAAAAAAGACTATCCCGCAAAGACCACCATCTGGTACCTCGACGTTGATCATCTCGTCCCCGTAGGGCTGGAGGCTGCCGACTGGGACGACCAGGATACATGCCGCTATTCCTACAACAACGTGAAATTCAACGTCGGGCTGACAGAAGACGACTTCATACCCAAAGCCAACGGAATGAAACTGAAATAGCAATCAGCGATCAGCAGTCAGCAGTCAGGTCATTCTTTTAATTCCACGTTCCAGTATGCGGCATTGAGGAATTGTTTCCAGGAGGCGTATTTTTCCCCCGTCAGTTGCACCTGGATTACAGGCGAGCGTTTCGGTTTGACCGGCGTAACGATGAGTTTCATGCCGGCATGCTTCGGCGTCCTGCCGCCTTTGCGGACGTTGCAGGCTACGCAGCAGCAGACGACGTTTTCCCACGTAGCCTTGCCGCCAAGACTCCGTGGAGTAACGTGGTCCAGGCTCAGTTCCGATGAGTCGAATCGTCGGCCGCAGTACTGGCAGCGATTGCGGTCGCGGGCGTAGATGTTCCTGCGATTGAATCTGACCCTCTGCCGGGGCAGGCGGTCGTAGAACAGCAACCTTACAATCCACGGCACGGCAATCTCGAACCGAACGCAGCGGATCCACTCGTGACCGTCGCGCTGGTACCTGGAACGGAATTCGCTCACCTCGCGCCAAGAGTCGAAATCGTACGACAGGTACTGGTCGTTCTCGACACTGACGACCTCGGCGATCTGACGATACAGCAGGCTGAACGCCCGCCGGGCGGGGATGATGCGAATGGCTGCATAATGCTTGTTCAGCATCAGCACATTAGTGTTCAACATGCTTGCCGGGGTGATCAACATGGCTTGAGTATAGTCAGAAGAACCGCGTGATGCAATTGTGAAAAAAGAACGTAGGGTATAGGGAATTGCGGATTTCAGATTGCGGACTTGTCCCGGCGTTCAGGCTACGGCAGGCTACGCCCTGACGAGAGCCTTTGGCGAAACCGGATTGCGGAATTTAAGAAACAGAAGGATGCTTCTTTCGTCAGAAGCCGACAAAAGAAACATCCGGTGTTTTCCCTTCTGCTTGCTCTACTCACCGTGAATAAATTTCTTGTCGATTAACATTCTGATGACCGGCGCAACCTTGTCCTCGTCATCGGAAGACAAAACACCGAGCGATTTTTCGACCAATGTTTCACATATTGTCGCTATCAGGGGTTTCAGCCAGGTCGGCTTCAGTAAGCCCGCTTCCTTCCATTTTTCCAAATACAGATCGTCGTTCTGCTTGCGACTTGTCAGTGGAAGAACGACAACATCCTCATGGCGTTTCGAAAACTCGGCAGGATTAACGATCAGGGCAGGACGCCGTTTTTTCGTCTCCATGTCTGTGAAAGGAAAGCGAAGCAGAACGACATCACCGGCATTAAACCTTGTCATAAACGGCATCTTTCTTGTCGTCCCAGGCTTTTTCCAGGGATTCTTGCTGCATCATGAGCCACTCGGCCTCTTCGTGCAACCGCCCTTCCTCGAAAAGGACAATAACGTCGCAGGGTTCAAGCCCCCTCGCGTCCGGGGGAACACGAATTTTCTTACCGTCATATCGCGTTCGCATTGCCAGCATCTACATTCTCTCCATCTTCAGCACAATAACAATATACCCTAACTTCGCTCAAACGTCAAGCCGAATCAATCTGATTTGTTACACATCGGTCGGCGAAACTGTTACCACTTCATCATTTATTTGGGATATTGATTCGGTATTTTTTGATGCGGTATCGGAGGTTATCCCGGCTGATGCCCAGGGCCTTTGCGGTGCGGGTCTGGTTGCCGTTGTGTTCGCCAAGGGCCTTGATTATCAGCGTCTTTTCCATGTTTTCCAGGGCGTTGCCTGATTCGGGCGGGTCTTGTCGGGCTGCGGGGATGGCCCCCGGCGAATCCGCCGAGGTCTGC
>DAOWOP010000053.1 GCA_030642005.1 Planctomycetales bacterium | reverse complement strand
GCCGCCATCCAGGAAAGCGGCGCACAATTCGTCGCAATGAGCGCACTTCTGACAACAACGATGCCGCAGATGCCCGAAGTGATAAAGGCCATCAAGGCCACAGGTTTGGACGTCAAAACACTGGTCGGCGGCGCGCCCGTTACCCAGAGTTACGCTGACGAAATCGGCGCCGACGGATACGCACCTGATGCAGCCAGCGCAGTCGATAAGGTTCTGGAACTGGCGAAACAATAACGCGATAAAAGGATGCGGTCGGTTTTCAGTGGCGTAAGTGTGCGCCGATTGCGGTGAAAAATTAGCAGGGATGCAGAGGATACAGGGGATGAAAAAAGAATATTGAATATTGAACAAAGAATGTTGAATTTCGAAGTGAAAAGAAGAAAAAGATAAATGACACCCAAAGCGTGGATTCAAAGTCTTTTTTCTTTCTGTTACTTCGAAATTCAACATTCCCTGTTCAATATTCAATATTCATTTTTTGTTTATCCCCTGTATCCCTGCTAATGCTTTGTTTGAACAGATGCCCGACAAGGTGCATAAAAACGCTCCCGGCGTGGGGATGCAGGTGGTCGAGACACCGGACGAATCGGACCAGGACGGCCTGCGCCGCTTGCGAATCGACATCCGTCGGGCATTGCCGAACCGCCGGCTGGATAAATACCTCGCAGGCCGGCTCAGCGAAATGTCCCGCACCGCACTTCAGCAGTACATCCGCGAAGGCGCCGTTACCGTCAATCAGCAAATCGTCAAACCTTCATACACCATCCGGACAGATGACGTAATCGAGATGCTCCTGCCCGAGCCGGAGCAGTTCGTCATCGAGGCCGAACCGATCCCGCTCGATGTGATCTATGAAGATGATGACATCATCGCCGTCAATAAACAGGCGGGGCTTATCGTTCACCCTGCCAGGGGAAATCACGCCGGGACGCTGCTGAATGCGCTGGCGTATCACCTCCAGCAGCGAGGGGAAGATTCGCCCCGGCTTGATGAGATACCCGACGGCGGCGACCAATGCCGCCCCGGCGTCGTCCACCGGCTCGACCGCGACACGACCGGCGTTATCCTGCTGGCCAAGACCAGGCTGGCGCTGTGGCGGCTTGGCAGGCAATTCGAACTGCGAAGAATCCAAAAGGCATATCGGGCTATCGTTCACGGGCAGATCGAACTGGACGAGGACATTATCGACGCGCCAATCGGCGTTCACCATCACCTCCGCGAAAGGTATGTCGTTCACCGACAGACAGGCGCCGAAACGCCGGCATCGGCCAAGTCGGCTGTTACGCGATACCGCGTCCTTCAGCGACTCACTGACGCCGGCGTAATCGCCGGTGGTTTTACTTATCTGGAGTTGTATCCGAAGACCGGACGAACACACCAGTTACGGGTCCACATGAGTTATATCGGACATCCGATCGTCGGGGACAAAATCTACGGCGGCGGGCCTATCTATCAGAGCCAACTGGACGGTAAGGCCGACATCGCCTACGGGCCGATCATCACTCGCCAGGCACTGCACGCCGCTGTAATTGAGTTCCAGCATCCACGAACGCTCAAGACGCTGCGAATCGAGGCGCCCCTGCCGGAAGACTTCCTGACGGCCCTGCGGGCGCTGGGTGGCAAATCCGCCCTTTGACAGCCTCCATGCAGAGTTTATAATGACAACGGCAGATAAATAACTGCCGGGAGCAAAATCATGACGACATTGGCATGGACAATAGGGCCTTGGGAGATAGCGGCTATTGTCGTAATCGCGGTGCTTCTGTTCGGTCGGCGGTTGCCGGAAATCGGAAAAAACCTGGGCCGGGCGCTGGTGGAATTCAAAAAAGGTCTGCGCAGCGTAAAGGACGAGGTCGAAGAGACGGCGAATGAGGCCGAGGATGCCACCGAGGCAGGCGAAGAAGACGATGGGCAGAAGCAATAATTTTCAGCCCGATGACTTCAATGGAATAAATTTCTCGTCAGGTTAATGAAGGGAGTCTTCAGTTGAAGCAGCGCGTGTATATTGAGACTTCGGTTGTAAGTTATCTGACGGCCCGTCCCAGCCGCGACCTGATTGACGCCGCTCGACAGGAACTTACCCGTGAATGGTGGAATGAGCGAAAAGAGGCCTTCGACCTGTACATCTCGCAGTTTGTTCTGGATGAGGCCGGAGATGGAGATGCGGACGCTGCAAGGCGGCGGTTATTGCTGCTCGAGGAAATTCCGCTTCTGGAAACGACCCAGGAGGTTGTGGCTTTAGGCAAGGCCCTCGTTCAAGAGGACGTGCTTCCGCAAAAAGCGGCGGTGGATGCGTTTCACATTGCCACGGCGACTGTCCACGGGATGGACGTTCTGTTAACCTGGAATTGCCGACATTTGGCCAACGGCGAGATATTAGGCGCAGTCGGACGACTGGTCATCGCTAAAGGTTATGATTCGCCGGTTATCTGTACGCCGGAAGGGATGATGGGAGAATAATGATGAGAAAAGACCCGGTTGTAGAAGAAGTGAGAAAATACCGCCGACAACGAGCGGAACGCTTTGGGTTTGACATGGACAAAATTGCCAGAAACGTGCGTAATCGGGAAAAAAGCGGCGGGCGAAAAGTCGTTTCGCCACCCAAGCGGGTTGCCGGATGATATTGAGAGAATAATCATGAAAGAGGATGAAGTTATACGGGAAGTACACAGAATTAAAGACACAATTGCCGCCGAGTATAACTATGATGTTCACAAACTCGTCGCGGCATTGAAAGAAAAACAAAATAAAAGAGGGCGGAAGGTGGTTTCACGCAAGCCGAAACGAGCCGCCGGATAATGGGATAACACAAATAACAAATCCGGGCGATTAGCTCAGTTGGCTAGAGCGTGCGGATCACACCCGCAAGGTCACAGGTTCGAGCCCTGTATCGCCCAGTAAAAGAGATAGACATAGGTGGTCAACCGGCCCAGGGAATATCCCAGGTCCCTAATCCCCGGACCCCGGCCCCTTCTTCCCTGATGCGTTGACGAGGTAACTCAACTGTTCGAGTTGAACGACCAGGTCCACCGGGACGACGGCGACACCGGCCGGGACGGTGAGCGTAACGGGGACAAAGTTCAGGATGCCCCTGATGCCCGCCCGGCAAAGCCGGTCAGCTACATCCTGGGCGGCTTTGGCGGGTACGGTCAGTACAGCCAGGCGGATGCGGCTTTTTTTGACGGCGCCGGCGAGTTCGCTCATCGGCTGGACGACGACTCCGCCGAATTTTTTCCCGACCTTTCCCGCCGCCGAGTCGAACGCCGCCGCCGGGCGAAAGCCCTTCCCGACGAACCCTTTGTATCGCAGCAGCGCTCGCCCAAGGCTGCCGACGCCGACGACCGCCACGTTCCAAACCTTGTCAGTGCCTAATATCGCCCGCAATCGCCCCACCAGGTCGCCGACGTGGTATCCGACCCCAGGCCGACCGAACTGGCCGAAACACGACAAATCCTTGCGGACCTGTGTGTCGGTCAGCCCGAGCGCCTTGCCGAGTTGCCGGCTTGAGACGGTCGATCGGCCTTTCTCCGCCAGGGTCTCCACGTACCGAAGGTACAGGCTCAGGCGTTTGACGGTCAGCGACGCCGGCGGCGTGCGGCGAGGTGAACCGGTAGGCTGGCGGGACTGCTTTGAACTCATGGCAAGAGACATTCTAGACCGCGCCGCGCGAAGGCGTCAAGGTCGTAAAAACTCGCGGGGACACAGGGGATAAACAATAAAAAATGAATATTGAATATTGAACAAGGAATGTTGAATTTCGAAGTAACAGAAAGAAAAGAGGACGAGAATCCACACTTTGGGTGTCATTTATCTTTTTCTTCTTTTCACTTCGAAATTCAACATTCCTTGTTCAATATTCAATATTCTCTTTTCCCCCGTATCCATGCCAACAGACGCTTGACATACACACCGAAGACCCCTACTATCAATTCATCTTTAATATAGACTTTTTCAGGACTTTCCCGAAAAGGAATACTCATTATGACCAGGCGCACCGTAGCCGTTCTGTTTATGATGTTTTTCACCCCGGGCTTCTGGGCTGGTTCGGCCAAAGGCGCCGACGCCCCGAAACTTGAAGACCTCAAGGAACTCCCGGTCATCAACCGGGTGGGGCTTCGCGCTCGCGGAACAATAGAAAAGTATGTCGAGCATTGGGTCAAGGAAATGACCGATGCCGGGAAGGTGCCGGACATAGTCAAGGCCCGAAAGGCCCTGACCGCCGGCTATGGCGCTCATGACTCACCGCAATGGTGGGCTGCGTATGCGGAGATTTCGGCTGAAAAGATACCGGCCCTGCTGGGGCTTTCAGACCGCGTCAGGCAGATACAGGCGAGCATGGCCATTGCGTTGATGCCCCAGTACACGATCCAGCCGGCACTGGAGCAGATGGCCCGGCACAAGAACCCGGCGGTGCGATATTGGGCGGCGCGGGGCTATCGCTCGTCGGCCAGGAAGATGCTGCTTTTTCCCGAACGTGCAAAGAAGATGTGCGCAACACTGGAGCGGCTTGGGCGGAAAGAGTCCGGGCCTGTCCTGGCGGTCGTCCTGCAGACGCTGATTATCTACCCCGGCAGAGCCAAAGCCGTTACTCCCCTGCGAGCGGCTCTGGATAAAGTCTGGCTTGCACGTTGCGGCGGCCTGCGCGGCGGCAACGCCGACATAATCGAGGTCTATCGCAAAGCCATCGACTTTCTTGTGCCGCTTGACAAGAATAACAAGAAAAAAATCCTGCAACTGCTGGTCGATGCGCTGGAGGCCGCCTCGCAGGGCTTCGATGAGGCAGGCAGCCGAAAAAAATCGGCCAGGCAACCATGGATAGACCTGCTGAGCGATCTGGAAAGAAAGTTGGTGAAACTTACCCGGACAAGCAAGACGCCTATACAGGACATACTGGCAGAGGCAAACAAGTCGATCGATGAGAAGGCCGGTGAAATTCGCCTGAAGGCGGTGCTGGAGCATTGGAGACCGCTGCTGGAGAAACTGGACGTCAAGCCGCAACCGTTGCCCAAAACTAAGACAAAGGCGAACGCCACGACAACAACGCCGCCGGCGAAGTAGTAATCTGAAACGTCCACGCCCTATTGGGAATGCCATGAAGTGGTTCTACATAATCTCGCTGTGTGTGGTGGGCCTGCTTGTGGCTTCGCCGTTTGCACTTTTGCCGGAACAGAAGCAGAGCCTGACGGCAGGTGAAATCGTCAGTTATAATATTTACGGCTCCAAGGTCAAGTCCATTGACCCTGCCACTTGCGGCGATACCACCTCATCGGGAATCCAGGGCAGCATCTACGAGGGCCTGTACTGCTATGACTACCTCAAACGCCCGATAGAGGTAATTCCGCAACTGGCCGACGGCATGCCCGAAATTTCCAAGGACGGGTTGACCTACACAATCAAGATTAAAGAGGGAGTGAAATACTCCCGCAACCCCTGTTTCGGATTCGACAGAGACGGCAAGGCTAAAACCCGGACCGTAAAGGCCGAAGACTTCGTACTGGCGTTCAAACGTATCGCCGATTTTCACATTACCACGTCGTTGTCGTTGGCGTTCATCCTCGACAAGATCGTCGGCATGGATGAATACAGGCAAAGAACACGCATCTACCATAAGGGCGATTTTTCACGGTACGATAAAGAAAAACTACCCGGCGTAACCGCGTTGGACGAGCATACGCTGCAATTCAAACTCAAGAAGCCTTTCCCGCAGTTTCTGTACGTTTTGGCGATGCACGTGTACGCGCCTATCCCGCAGGAGGTGGTTACATATCACCTGGCCGGTGGGCCTGAACCTGTTCCGATGAACAGGCGCAGCCCCGAGATTATCAAGACAAAAGCGGTTGTCGGCACCGGGCCTTACCTGTTGAGCGAGTGGATAAAGGCGCACAAAATCATCCTTCGGCGAAATCCGGAGTTTCGTGACGAGTTTTATCCGACCGAAGGCGGCCCCGGAGACAAAAAAGCGGGCATGCTGGTCGATGCAGGAAAAAAAATCCCCTTCGTTGACGAGGCAAGGCTGACCTTCGTGAAGGAAAGCAACACCGGCTGGATGATGTTTGAAAAGAAACTGCGGGACACAGCCGGGATTCCGCGAGACATCTTTACCAGCGTGATCTCGCCTGACAAGGAACTGGAAAAGGAATGGCGTGACAGAGGCGTCAGGCTGATTAAGGACACTTATCCCGCTATTTACTGGCTTGCCTTCAATATGGACGACGAGGTAATGGGGGCCAGCAAGTCGCTCCGTCAGGCATTGTGGCTGTCGTTCAATGTTGAGGAGTATATCGACCTGATGTTCAACGGTCGGGGTATCCGCGCCGTCAACGTCATTCCCAGCAGTTTCAAGGGGCACGCCGAAGCCGGTCCCTGCAAATATGCCAGGTTTGATCCGGAAGCGGCCAAGGCCAAGATCGTTCAGGCAAAGAAAGAACTCGTTGCCGCCGGTGTGATCAAGCCGGGCCAGGACATTCCACGCCTGACGCTGGATATGCCTGGCCAGGACGAACATTTTCGCCGGGTCGGAGAGTTCGTCATGCGTCAGTTTCAAAGGATCGGTGTCGAGGTAAAGGTCGAAATGAACGACTGGCCGACCCTGCAGCAAAAGGTGCATAACAAAGTCGTTCAGATGTACATGATGGGCTGGCACGCCGATTACCCCGATGCCGAGAACTTCCTACAACTGTTCTACTCGCCCAATATCAAACGCGGCACGAACAATATGAATTACAGGAACAAGAAATTCGACAAACTCTTCGAGCGGGCGGCGACGGTTATGGCTGAAGAAAAGAGAATCCCTCTTTACAAGAAGATGGTTCAGATTCTCAATGAAGATTGCCCCGCGCTGCTGCTAAGCGAACCTATCAGTTATATCCTGGTCAACAAGTGGGTACGGAACGTCAAGCCCCATCCAATCGGCTACGGGTTCAGGAAATACACCCATATTGATGCTAAATTGCGGCGGAAGATGGGGGGACGGTAATTTGCTGACCTATATTCTTCGTCGCTTAATCCAGGCGGTTTTTACGATCTTCGGCGTGATGATCGTAACCTTCCTGCTGTTCCGTGTCGCCGGCGGCGACATAGCCTCCGCTCACGTCGGAGAGAAGGCGACGAAGCAAGACAAGGCCGACTGGCGCCACCTGCAAGGGTACGATCTACCTTTGTTTCTTAACGTACATCGCCAGTTGTTCATCATCGATCATACGGAAGGTGATTCGTTTCTGCGGATTGATGACGGTAAGGGCAGCGAAGCAGCGGGTGAATTGGCGCTGATCCCGTCCGATGACGACCTCCGCGTTCGCATGGGCGTGTACGTATTAGGCCTTTCCGAAAATACTCCCATCAAAAAACTCACGGCCGCTCCAGACCGAAAGAAAGAAAAGCCCGGGCGAAAAAAACCTGCCGAAGACGAAGACATCCCCGCAATCATGGTGTTGAAACTCAGCAACGGCGCCACCTTTTCCGTGGACATCAAGGGCGTCGGCACCTGCGGCGAGTTGATGGCCCGAATTAATGAGAACCCGAAGAACATCGATTCCGAGACCGGAAAAAAACTTGTAGAAGCAAAAATTTCCGACATCAAAATCAGCAGGGTATTTCGTTCGCAGTTCGTGGATCACCTCTACAAGTCCGTGTCATTTCAGGCATTCAGCCTCGTCCACAAGGAAAAGTTGACCAAAATCATCTGGGAACGTGCACCAAACAGCCTGGCGCTGACCGTTCCGGCAATGGCGCTGACGTGGGTTCTGGGAATGATTATCTCTTCGGTGGTTGCTTATTATCGCGGCAGCGTAGTGGACAAAATGGGCGTGTTTTTGAGCGTTCTTGGCATGTGCGTCCCGTTCCTGGCGTTCATGATTTACGGGCAATGGCTGATGTTCGCAATCGCCCCCAAACACGCCTACGGCCTAGATAATCGCGCTAATATCTACATACCCGTACTGATTATGACCATCGCCGGTATCGGCGGGTCCGTGCGGTTCTACCGGACAGTAATCCTGGATGAGACGAATCGCGATTATGTTCGCACCGCCCTGGCCAAGGGCGTGCCGCTGCCGGGCGTTATGTTCAAGCACGTGCTGAAAAACTGCATGTTGCCCATCCTGACCAATCTGGTACTGGCGATTCCGTTCCTGATTATGGGATCCCTGCTTGTGGAGAGTTATTTCGGTATCCCCGGTCTGGGCGACCTGCTCATCTCCAGCATCAACGGGCGGGACGAACCGATTCTGAGCGGTATGGTATTTCTGACGGCGCTTATTTTGACAATCGGTCTATTGGTGACGGACCTGAGTTACGTATTTTTCGATCCTCGAGTGCGTTTGCGGTAAAACCGATGGCACAGGAAACAACAGACAATTCGACAGTCGCTGCCCCTGATGCGAATGTTTCAGCGGGCGTGATGATTGCCGGCAGGAGCCTCTGGTCCGACGCAAGGCGCCGACTCATGCGCGATAAGTCCGCGATGATCTGCTTCGCCGTCATCGTGCTGTACGCACTGGTGTCAATCGGCGGGGTTGTGTACAACGTCATTGCGGAGCGATCCGAGGACATCCCGACATTTGCGGAAATGGCCGATCCGTCCAAAAGCGACCAGCCGCCGTCGCTTGAGTCGTGGAAGACCGTCCTGGGGACGGACTGGTACGGCAAGCCCATCATAATCAAGACTCTCCTCGGTGCGAAGGTGTCGATGTCGGTCGGGTTGATTGCCAATATCATCGCCGTGCCTCTGGGTATGATTCTCGGCGCTATCGCCGGCTACTATGGCCGATGGATCGACTCGATTATCGTATGGCTGTTCTCGACATTGATGAGCATCCCCGGACTTGTGCTGCTTGTTGCCATCAAGTACGCCTTTACCGGCGTTACCGTCTGGGGATTGGACCTGAGCGGTATTCACGGGGTGTACATCGCCCTTGGTATAATCAGTTGGATCGGCACCTGCCGCCTGGTCCGGGCGGAAACCATGAAAATCCGTGAACTGGACTACATTGTCGCCGCAAGGGCGAACGGCGCGCGAGGGTTCGTTATCCTGTTTCGGCACGTGATTCCCAACGTCCTCCATCTTGGCATTATCACCTTTTCGCTCGGATTCGTCGGGGCCATAAAGGCCGAGGTGATGCTCTCATATCTTGGACTCGGCGTCGAGCCGGGGGTTCCCAGTTGGGGCAGCATGATTAATGCCGCTCGCTTGAACCTGTACTCGGGCCAGTGGTGGGAACTGACAGCTGCCGTGGGCGCAATGTTCTTCCTGGTCCTGGCGCTGAACATCTTCGGCGACCGCCTGCGCGACGCGCTGGACCCGAAACTAAAGACCGCATGAGCGAAAACGGAACATTGCTGACCGTTCGTAACCTGCGAACGCACTTCTTCACCGAAGACGGCGTGGTCAAGGCTGTCGATGGCGTCTCTTTCGCCATCGGACCGAAGCAGACCTTCGCGCTCGTCGGCGAGAGCGGCTGCGGAAAGTCCGTAACCGCCTTGAGCATAATGCGCCTGGTGCCCCACCCGCCGGGGAAAATCGTCGAAGGCGATGTTCTGCTGGAAGATGCGCCCCTTACGAATTTGACCGAGCGGCAGATGCGCGACGTCCGCGGCGGGCGGATCGCAATGATCTTCCAGGAGCCGATGACCTCGCTGAACCCGGTATTCACCGTCGGCAGCCAGATTGTCGAAGCCATTAATCTGCACCGCAGAGGCCCCCGCCGCCAGGCCAAGGCGCTTGCCGTCGAGATGCTCGCGCAGGTCGGCATCCCCGCGCCACAGCAGCGGTACAAGGAATATCCCCACCAACTCTCCGGCGGAATGAGGCAGCGGGTGATGATCGCAATGGCTTTGTCCTGCGACCCGGAACTGCTTATCGCCGACGAACCGACCACCGCACTGGACGTTACCATCCAGGCGCAGATTCTCGACCTGCTGCGGCAAATCCAGGCCGACCGCGGGCTGAGCATACTGCTGATTACACATGACCTGGCCGTCGTGGCTGAAACCGCCGATGTCGTCGGCGTAATGTACGCCTCGAAACTGGCCGAACTGGCTGACGTGAACACGCTTTACGACGAACCGCTGCATCCTTATACGCAGGGACTGTTCCGTTCGCTGCCCCGGCTGGGGCAGAAGAAAAATCGGCTTGAAACGATCCCCGGAAACGTGCCGAACCCGCTGGCGTTCCCATCAGGCTGTAAGTTCCATCCTCGCTGCCCGATTGGCTGCAAACTGCAAAGATGCCGAATGGAAGAACCCCAACTCCGCGAAGTTAAACCCAAACACTGGGTAGCGTGCTGGGAATGTCAGGGATACGACGAAGCCGAGGCGACGGACGCGGCTGTGGTAATTGGGGAAAAACGATAACAGGATTGTAATTTTGCTGAAAGAAGAAGAAGAAAAAGAAAGATAGCGGGATTGCAGGGATTAGAGGATTGCAGGGATTTTAATCTTGCTAAAAGAAATAGAAGGAAAAGTTGAATGTGTCGTTGAACTCCGAAGCGGTTTGGATTCTGACGATCCTATTAACGCACTTACTTACGCCGTCATCGGAGCAGCACAGAAGGTTCATGGAACGCTCGGTGCAGGATTCACCGAATCGACGTACCATAAAGCGCTTTCTAAAGAGTTGATGCTTAATGGAATTTCGTTTGAATCCCAGCGTGAATTTGAAGTCTTTTACGAAAATATGCTTTGTGGCACTTATAGGCCGGACATGGTTGTTGAAGGAAAGGTCATTGTCGAACCGAAAGCCGTCGTCGATACGATTAAGGAGCACCGAGCACAGACGATTAGTTATCTTAAAGCCTCCGGGTTGCCCGTGGCTCTGCTGATCAACTTTGGCTCGGCCTCATTGCAAATCAGGAGATTTGAAAATTAAATGAATCCCTATAATCCCGTAATCCCTATAATCCCGCTATCTTTCTTCGTATGAATCAGGACACCCAAAATTCGCTGGTGGTTGTCAACGACCTCAAGACATGGTTCCCCGTTCGAGGCCGGTGGTTTGGCCATCAATTCGTCCGGGCCGTCGATGGCGTATCATTCTCGATACCGCCGGGTGCGACCCTTGCGCTGGTCGGCGAGAGCGGCTCGGGCAAGACAACCGTCGGCAGGACGATCCTGAAACTCATTCCCGCCACCGGCGGGCAGGTGAGTTTCGACGAGGTTGACCTTTTCAGCCTGCCTCGCTCGGCATTGAGGCGGATGCGGCGGAGGATGCAGATCATCTTCCAGGACCCCGTCGGCAGCCTGAATCCGCGGATGACCGTCGGAAACATCGTCGGCGAGCCGATTAAGGTCCACCGCCTCTGCGATACCCGCCGGGCACGCCAGCAGCAGGTCGCCGAACTGCTTGGGCGCGTCGGGCTGGACCCGGTCCACGCCAAACGCTATCCGCACGAGTTCTCCGGCGGGCAGCGACAGCGGATCGGAATCGCCCGGGCGCTGGCGTCCCAGCCGGAATTCATCGTCTGCGATGAGCCGGTCAGCGCACTGGACGTTTCCATACAGGCCCAGATTCTAAACCTCCTCGACGACCTGCAGGACGAGTTCAATTTCACTTACCTGTTCATCGCCCACAACCTGGCCGTCGTGGAACACTTCGCCGATACGGTGGCGGTGATGTACCTCGGCAGGATCGTGGAAATCGCCGGCAGGGACGACTTGTACGCCAATCCGCAACACCCATACACCGTTTCGCTCTTCTCGGCCGTGCCTCGCCCCGAACCGGACCGCAAGGCAGATCGCATCCGGCTGGAAGGTGAAGTTCCCTCGCCGATTAATCCGCCCACCGGCTGCCACTTCCACCCGCGCTGCGGCCTGACACGCCAAAAAGCCGACGACGGCGGCGAGCAGACCTGCCAAGTCACCGTCCAGGGCCGACCTGTTACCGTGCTGCGCAAATGCGTCGAGCAGACTCCCGAACTGCTGCCGATGACGGGAAATTCCAACCACTGCCACGCCTGCCACATGAGAAGATGACCGGAATACCGTATAGGAAAAAACCGTTCACAAGACGGACAAAGGGGATTTTGCCGATGGGACAGGAACCTTCAGCCAAGCGTCGCTGGCACGAGCGCCCCATGCGGATAGCCGCGCTTCAGGGAAACTTCGAAGGCGGAGAGGCCGGAACATTGGCCGTCGCGGACCTCTGGAGCGAGTTCGGCTTCAACGTCGATCAACTTTTCCACGCCGGCGCTGAGGGATACGGGTACTTCAACGATCCCGACGCTCACGGAGACGTCCTGCGGGCTTACCTGGACAAGGCACACGAACAGGACAGACGCATAATACTTTATCTCAACGTGCACATAATTATGCCTTACCGGGTGCAACACAATGAACAGTGGGGCCAGCGCGACGCCGAAGGCCAACTCCGTATGAACTACGGAACTTACGTAAGGGCTTGCCTGCTAAGCGGTTGGCGGGACGACATCCTCTCGTGCATTGACAAGTTGGGCCAATACGACATAGACGGTCTTTTTCTTGACGGCCCGATTCTGCTGCCGAGCGGCTGCTTCTGCGCCAATTGCCGCCGAGAGTTCCAGGAGCGTTACGGCAAACCGCTTACTCCCGACGCGCCCGAACTGTTCGACTTCGTTGCAGCCGTCAAGGCCGAATTCGTCGGCGAATGTTACCGTCGTTTCAAAACGGTGCATCCCGACGGCGTGTGCTATCTGAATATCCCCATAGGCCATCCCGCCACGAGCGGGTACGACATGGATTCGATCTTTCCGTATAACGACCTTCTCGGCAGTGAAGGCGGGTTTGTTTTCTACGGCCCGCCGAAAGACCATGACGTCTGGCGGAGCGGGCGAACGGCCAAGATGCTCGAAGCCTACGCCGAGGGCAAGCCGACGGTCATTTTCATGGCCGGCGACCAGAAACCCTGGTCGTGGTACACCCATACCGACGGGGAGACCCGGCTGATTACCTATTCAGCCGTCGCCAACGGGGCGAACGTCTGGTACGGACTGCACGGGGCTACGTCGATGCTTGACAGTCCCGGCGGCCGGGCCGCAAGGGAAGTTACGCAGCGCCTCGCTCGGCTGGAACCGGTGCTTACCGATACGCATTCGGCGGCGAAGGTGGCCGTCCTCTATTCGTGGGCAACGGAAAGGAACTACTCCTCCGCATCCGTTGAGACGGATTTTACCGAGGCGCAAGCCAGACAGCGAGGCATGGGCAACTTCACCGCCGCATTTGAAGGCGTCTGCGCGATGCTCTACCGCGGGCACGCGCCGTTCGACGTCGTCTTCGAGAAGAACATCCTGGCCAGCGGCCTGGAAAGGTACGACTGCCTGCTGCTGCCTACCTGCGCATGCCTGTCCGATGCGGTGGTCGCGGCGATAGTTGAGTACGTCCGCGGCGGCGGGCGCGTCGTGGCGACCTTCCAGAGCGGCTGTTTCGACGAAAACGGTCAGCCCCGTCCCAAGCCCGCGCTTGACGAACTGTTCGGCGTCGAATCGCTCGGCGGCGTGGTGCGATTCTCCAACTTCGACTACTCTGTCCGAGACGACCACGAACTGACGATGAATCTGCCGAAAATGTTCCCCGCTCCGCTTCTGCTGCGGAAGGTGCGGGCCGCAACAGCCGAGGCAATAGTCGGAACGCTCCAGCCGCTGCCGGGGCCGTATGACAAACTCAGCGACCCCGGTGAAGATTCCGTCTTCGTCAACACCTTTGGCCGGGGCGAGGTGCTCTACCTGGCCGGGACACACGCGGAAATGTACGCCGACTATGCCGTGCCCGAATTTGCGACAATAGCCTGCCGGGCGGTACGCCGCTTCGCCCCACCGGAGATCGAACTGCACAACGCCCCGCCGTCCGTGGAGATTACACTTCGGCGCAGGCGCCACACCCGGCAGACCATTGTGCACCTGGTCAATTACACCGGCGGAATGTCCAGGCCGGTGGTCAATCTCGTGCCCATCGACCGGCTGATGCTGTCCGGGACACAACCCATTACCGAGGCGGTCGTCATGCCGGAAGGCGAGAAACTCACCCTCACCGAAACCCCAACCGGCTGGGAGGTGCAACTGCCAGTCCTGACAGACCACCTGGCCGTCGTACTGACGCCGCATTGAATGCCGCGATTCAGTCAGCCCAAAAGGCGCCGTCGTCAATCCATAAAACGCACCGAGCGGAACGAAACGGAAAGATTCGGAACGATTCGGAACGATTCGGAAAGATTGGGAAAGATTGGGAAAGATTGGGAAAGATTGGGAAAGTTTAGGAAAGTTTAGGAAAGTTTAGGAAAGTTTGGGAAAGTTTTAAAAACACGTAAATCATTTGCTGCCAACCACTTACGCATTTTACCCCCGAAAATCACACCGTTTTTGAATTTTCCGTCTTGCCTATCTTGCCTGAACGGCCCAAGTTGCCGTTGATTGGTTGACTGGTTGATTGGTAAATCAGTAAATCAGTGAATCGGTAAATCGGTTGATCAGTTCTGCTCTTTCAGTTTTTCCGTTTTTCCCAAGTCCCTGGTGCCTGGTCCCTGGTGCCTGTTCTGTTCTCTATTCACTTGT
>DAOWOP010000204.1 GCA_030642005.1 Planctomycetales bacterium | reverse complement strand
TTTTGCTCGTCGCCGGGCGGTTCGATCGGGCCGGCCGGAATCCGGCGACGGCTGAACCGGTGTATCCAATCGTAACGGACTGACAGGTATGCGAGAGTGGAGGTGCAGGATGAAACAGCGGCGGATTTTCCTGGGCGTTTTTTTCATTATCGTGCTGTGTGCGCAGGCCGGGGCTGGCGAGGCGGAACCGGCCGGGAAGGGCGAGCGGATACTGGCTGCGCTGGTCAAGACTCACCCCCGGCTGATATTGACCGACCGTCGCCTGGCCGAGATCAAGTGGCTTTCCACCAGGGACCCGCTGGTGACCAAGTCGCTGGAGGTGGTGTTGAGCCGGGCCGACGATTACTGCAAGAAGCCGACGCTGGAGCGTAAGAAGGTCGGCGTTCGCATGATCGGCGCCAGCGCGCGGTGCCTGGAGAGGATGTACACGCTGGGTCTGGCCTGGCGGGTTACCGGCAAAAAGAAATATGCCGAAAAGGCCAGGGAAGACCTGCTGGCGGTCTGCGCATTCGCCGACTGGAACCCCAGCCACTTCCTGGACACAGCCATAATGTCGCACGCCGTGGGCATCGGGTACGACTGGTTCTTCGGTTACTTCGACGCCGCGACGCGCGAGAAGATACGCCTCGGGCTGATACGAAACGGGATGACCCCCGGCATGGAGGCGTACCGTAAGTCCCGCAAGGCGGGGTGGGGGTGGAATCACGTAAGGTACAACCACAACCTCGTCAATAACGGAGGCCTGGTGGTCGGGTCGCTGGCGATAGCCGAGACGGATCCGCAGTACGCCCGCACGATCATCGCCGAGGCGCTCGAGTCGATGCCTCGCGCGCTGAAGACTTACGAGCCGGACGGCGCGTGGGGCGAGGGAGTGGGCTACTGGCATTTCGCAACGCGCTACGTCGTGTACGCCCTCGCTGCGATGGAGACCGCCCTTGGGACGGACTTCGGTTTGTCCGACAGGCCCGGGCTGGCCCGAACCGGCCTGTTTCCGTTGTACATGACCGGCACGTCGGGCCAGTTCGTCAACTTTTCCGACATCGGCGAGCGGAGCCGGCGGCGAAATATCCCAAGCCTGTTCTGGCTTGCACGCAGGTACCGTGAGCCTGTCCTGGCCCAGGCCGAGCGCGCGACGATGCGTCGGCTGCCGGGTGAGCCGCTCGACCTGATATGGTACGTCCCGCCCGGTGTGGAAAAGCCCGTGCGGCTGAGTCTCGACAAACTCTTCCGCGGGCCGACGGAAGTGGCGGTCTTCCGCAGCGCGTGGGATGACCCCGACGCCCTGTTCGTAAGCCTCAAGGGCGGCTACAACTCCCAGTCCCACGCCCATCTTGACCTCGGGACGTTTGAGTTGGACGCCCTCGGCACGCGCTGGGCGCGGGACCTCGGCAAGGACAGTTACAGCCTGCCGGGCTACTTCGGCGGGGCGCACGGCATGCCCTACAGGCGGCGGTATAAGATATACAGGATCGGGTCGTTTTCGCACAACGTCATCACGCTGAACAACCGCAACCAGGACGTCCAGGCCAAGTCGAAGTTTGTAACCTTCAGGTCAGGCCGGGACGGGCCAAGGGCGGTGTTGGATCTGTCCGAGGCGTATCGGCCCGTCGCCAGCAAGGCGCTGCGCGGCGTGGCGATGTTGTATGACAGGCGCGCCGTACTGGTCCAGGATGATCTGGTGCTGGCCAAGGACTGCGAAGTGGTGTGGGGTATGACCACGGACGCCAGGATACGAAAGGAAAGGTCCGTCGCCTTTACCAAACTCATTAGCGAGAAGGACAAGGAGATGTCCGTTCGTATCCTTTCACCCGAGGGTGCGGTATTCACCGTCGAGTCAGCCGAGCAGAAGCCGCCCCAGAATCCCAACAAGGGCGTCAAGAGGCTGGTGATCCGTTTGAAGGCGAAAGCCGGGCCGCTGCGTATAGCGGTGCTGCTGAGCCCGCACTGGCCGGACGGAGCCGTGGCGGGCAGGTGCCTGCTGAAAGACCTTTCGAAATGGTAGGCCGGCCCCGACGGCGCGATTCCGACGCGGCGTTTGCGGCCATGAGGAAGCCGGCGGGAGAGCGGTCGGTTTATCGTTACCATCGCGGGATCGGGTAACTGACTCCGCCGGCGGGGAAGACGACGACGCGCTTCGGACCTTTGGGCAGCATGGCGTCGGCGTCGGCGAAGGCGTCGGTCGGGTCGGCGTAAAGCGGCAGGCCCGGCATCTTCTGGTCGGCGTCGGCAATGGCGGGCGAGACCATAAGGATTGTGTTCCGCTGGAGGATTTGCATCGCCAGGCGGACGAAGAAGGCCGCATCCCCGCTTAGCGTCGGTATCAACCGCGTCATCAGCGACGCCAGTGCGTTCGCCCCGAACAGACGGACAACCCGACGGACAAACCCGGGACTAATCGGAAACTTTGGCGTCGGCATGTTCACTCCGCCGGGGCAGCGAGCCAGGCAGATGATCACGCCGTTTTCGCGTGCCGCCCAGCAGGTGTTGGCGATGGCTTTGAACGCCTGCCAGAGGTCGAAATCACGAGGCCAGGCGTTGACGATAACCACGTCGGCGGGCGCGTCTAGCAAGACGCCGCACCCGGCGGCACAGTGCTTGGCCAGCATCCTCTGGCAAGCGGTAACGTCTCCGGCGGCGACGGCGCCGAGGCGGTCGTCGGCGTCGAGGATGTACTGCACGCCGAAGGATTTTCCCCCGGCGGCATCGACGGCCTGACCTGCGGCGTCTATCAGTCGCCGCATCCGATTGAGCCGGGCGGGCTGACCGACCTGCCGACTGTGCCGGCGAGGTACGCTCAAAAGGTGCAGCCGGCGAATGGTCTCCAAATGGGCGCAGCCTGGAACGAACATCTTGTATCCCCCGCCGAAGCCCGCCTGAAGGTGCGGGCTGACCGACGTAACGATAATCCGCAGGTCCGCACTCACGACGCCGCGATCCGCCAGCAGGTCGATGGTGGCCCCGCCGGCGCGAACGGAACCGAGATTGACGTAGGCGTCGCGGTCGCGCCACGGGTTGCATCGCCAGTTAATCTTACCGGCCAGGCCTGGACCGATCTTACCGGCCGCCTCTTCGTCCGTCAGCGGCGGGTGCATGCCCGTGGCGAAGAATATCTCGATGTTCTCGTCGGGAATGTTCGCGTGGTGAAATTCGCGGAAGACCGCTTCGAGGATAATCGGCAGCGGGCTGTGGCGAGTGAGGTCCTCGACGACGACGACTATGCGTCCGTTGGGTCTGGCGGCGAGGAGTTTTCCCAGCGAGGGCGTTCCTTCCGGCTGGGCCAGAGCATCGGCGAGACGCTCAGGCCAGTCGTCGTCGGCGGACGGAATGGCGGGCGTGGCAATCTGCTGAACCGTCCAGTCGGCCGGAAGCGAGGCCGTCAGCATCTCATCGCCCCACGGTATGGATATATCTGCCATTGTGCCGATTCGCCTGTTATCGGATTCGATAAGGAAAGCCCGTCAGTCCGCCGACAGGGCCTTCCTGCCGATGATTACATGATAGACGCCGAGGGGTTCGCGGTATGCAAGAAAATTTCCGAACCCCGCCTGCCGCATCAGTCCGGCCAATTCGCCGCCGCTGCGATGATTCATGTGCAGGCCGAAAACACGACGGAAAAATCGGTCGGTGCCGTGGGATTTGGAAATGGAATTGAAAACGATCGGCGAGCCGTCCGGCATGACGTCGGCTGCGGCGCGGGCGATGGTTACAATCTGCTCGTCGTCGAGATATTCGCAGATGCCCATCATCTTGACGACGTGCGGCGGGTCATGCAGGTACTCGTGCAGGTCGCGGACGTCAGCCTGAATGAAGCGAACCCGTTCGCTAAGCCCGCGCTCGTCAGCCATCTGCCGACCGAAATCGAACGAATCGGAATTGAGATCCACAAGCGTCGCATGGGCGACGGTCTTCGCCTGCGACATCGCCTCGGTGATGATCTGTCCCGGCCCGGCGCCCAGGCACAGCACATGGGTTGATTCGGACCCGTCGCTGTCGATCAGTTCAGCCAGCAGGTGCGCCGCCAGACGCTTGCGATTGCGAAGCGCCGTCGGGACGGTCCCGGCCTTGACGAGAATCTTATCGGCTATCTGCTCGCACCGGCCGTTGTAACTGATGACCATGCTTCGCCAGCCGCCGGGGTCGGCCCAGTTCGCCGCGGCAAGTTCGCTCTTGCCGAAACGCAGTATCGCCTTCGTCAGGCCCGCGGGCAGGTAATTCGCCAACGGGTTGACAATCGCCCGCTTGAATGCCCGCTTGAGCGGAGAGAACGTCTCGAAGCCCACCTCCGGCGGGTCGCGGTTTTCAATCAATTTGCCTGACATTGACATTGGTAATAGTATATCGTCCTGCTACCCCGCTGGCCAACATTGATAATGTAGATGCCGATACCGACGGATACTATCCGTCGGCTTTGCTTCCACCGACGCAGGGGAACTTTTCGAAACCATTCGGAACGAATGGGAACGAATGGGAACAATACGGAACAATACGGAAAGATACGGAACGATTGGGAAAGATTGGGAAAGAATGGGAAAGTTTGGGAAAGTTTTAAAAACACGTAAATCATTGACCGCCAAGCACTTGCGTATTTCACCCCCGAAAAACACCCCGTTTTTGCATTTTCCGTCTTGCCCATCTTGCCTAAATTGTCACTTTGTGGATTCGAGCGGTACGGAATAGGTTTGGTATTGCGAAGCGGCAAGCCGCGTGGCTTGCCGTTCGGCGCTGTTCGAACGCATAACGGACGCCATTGGAACACACGGTCGATTGGTTGATCGGTTGATCGGTGAATCAGTGAATCGGTTTCGAGTTCGGAGTTCGTAGACCCTGACCCC
>DAOWOP010000086.1 GCA_030642005.1 Planctomycetales bacterium | reverse complement strand
TTCAGCATTCAGCATTCAGCGTTCAGCATTCAGCATTCAGCATTCAGCATTCAGCGTTCAGCGTTCAGCATTCAGCATTCAGCGTTCAGCGTTCAGCGTTCTTTTTTATCTTTTACTGATTGCTGATTGCTGAACGCTGACCGCTGAATGCTAACAAACTGGGGAACAAGGATTCGAACCTTGGCTAACTGATCCAGAATCAGTCGTGCTACCGTTACACTATTCCCCAGAAAGTCCCGCCGCAGGCAGGCAAGACCTCACACGTTGAGTTTAATGTATTATTTGCCCGCGTGAGAGTCAAGAGATGATGATACAAAATGCGGCGGGTTGATGAGCGCAACAACCCGCCGCGTATAAACATACGCTATAGGCGCCTGTCCGGTATGATCAGACGCGCCCTTTGCCGCCCTTACGCAGCCACAGCCGTGGGCGCTTCATAAGCGGCCAGACCCAGAGCGGCCGGATCAAACTCCAGCCCGACACGGTACCCATCCTCGACCTTGCGACAGCGGACTACCGTGGTTTGCAGGTTGCTCCGTCCACCTTCAGGGTGCAGCGGGACAGATAAGACGATCCGCTGGCCTGGATAAAGCCACCGCTCGCTGACCACCCCCATTCCGCCGCGAGAAATATCCACCATCTGGAGGGTGTCCTGGACGTCGCCGCCGTCGGGATCAAGTCGAACTCCGTGCAGCATCATCTGAAGATGCGTACGCGGATAACGACGCCGCTCGGGAGGACTATAGCATATAGTGTTCATAACGAACTCCCAAAAAACCCCAAATCCATCTGCTGTATCGGCTGGTAAAATAGGCGACTTGAGCAGTCTGCGTAAAATATTACGCCTCTACCATCTCGCAGGTTTCCCAATTCAAAAGACCCGGAACCAATGGATAACCGAAACCGACGGATAACCGGAACCGACGGATAGCTATCCGTCGGCTTTGGCATCAGGGACACAAATGCTCGAATCGCTCCAACAAAATGCTATTTCCCGATCTTCCCACTTTGCCGGGACAGGATGATGTGGTATAATAAAGATCGACTGAAGGGTTCAAACTGATGCCGATACGACAGAAACAAAGTGTTTCGCAGTTGCGGCTGCTGCTGTACAGCAGGCCTCTGCATCCGGAACTGTTCGAGATATATCACGACCACCACGTCGTCAAGGACGGCTACGAGGCCCAGATTTGGATAACGGGCATGAGCCACCTGATCGCGTTTCATCGCGGCAAGGCCACCATAACGGAGTTAATCGCCGACGCCTCGGCAATGCTCCCGAAACACGGCAAACTGGCGTCGCTGCGACTCCGCGGCGAGAAGGACCACGAAGTCGAAAACCCCGGCATGATCCGTCACATGATGAGTTTCCAGGTCGAGACGATGAGCCCCAGGCTGTACGAGCGGGTCCACGCAGACATGGTCGAGCAGGGTTCACAAGGCGGGTTGTTTTTGTCGTTTTCAGAATGGGTGCCGGTCGGCGCGCTGGAGCCGTTCACCTACATCGACTACGATGCAAAACCCGGACATCTGCATGTCTTCGCATACCACGCCTTCCCCGATGAGTTGACACTCATAAAGACTCAGTCTATATTTGAACTAATCTAAAAAAGAAAATCAGCCACAGAGACACAGAGAACACAGAGAGGTAATATAATTACAAAAGTTTTTTTCTGCATTTTATCCAATCTCTGTGTTCTCTGTGTCTCTGTGGCGCAATCTGAAAGACAAATAATGGGACATAAACGAAGCAACGGAAAACTCGGATGGCGTAACAAGAAGGCCAATCACGGCATCAAGCCGCACAAGGGCAAGGAGAAGAGCCGATTCGCCCGCCAATTCCGCAAGAAGCGAAGCCTCCCCGTCTAAGCAAAGGGGGTAACTACGGTGAGCAAATCCCGCAGGCGGAAGCCCAAAGCGAAAGTTTCCTATGACGACCTCTGGTCGTACGTGCCTCTGAGCGCCTCGCAGGTTCGCCGACGGAAAAAACTCCTGTCCGAAGAGGTTCGCCAGGTCCGCGTGGGACGCAAGACCACCGCTGCCGATCTTGTGGCCGATATGGCCGGGATGAGCATCCAGGCCCGCAACCTCGGCAGATGCGCCGAAGTCCTGACCAACCTCTACAACGACAAACGCCGCCCGACAGTGATGCTGGGCCTGGCCGGACCGTTAATCGCAGCCGGACTCCGCCGCGTCATACGAGACCTCGTCGGCGGCGGTTACGTCGATGTAATCGTCTCGACCGGAGCGATACTCTATCAGGACATATACCAGGCCAGAGGCCACCGGCACTACCAGGGCACGGACGCCGCCGACGACCCGGCCCTCCGCGACCTGCACATCGACCGCATCTACGACACCTACGTCGATGAAGAGAAATTCTGGGACACCGACACCTGGTGCGGGCGAGTGGCCGACGAACTGCCGCCGGGAAACTACTCCAGCCGGGCGTACCTCGACTTCGTCGGCTCGAAACTGACCGACACCGAGTCCATCGTCTATCAGTGCCACCGCCTGGGCGTGCCGATGTTCTCGCCGGCATTGAATGATTCATCCATCGGCATCGGCCTGACCGAGCACCGCCACCGCTGCATCCGCGACGGCCGGACCGGTATCGCAATCGACTCGATCCGCGACAACTACGAACTGACGCAGATTACCGTCCAAAGCCCCGCCACCGCCGCGATCTACGTCGCCGGCGGCGTGCCGAAAAATTACATCAACGATTCGGTGGTGATGGGTTACATCTTCGGTAAGAATCGCGGGCACGACTACGCCGTCCAGGTAACGACGGCTGTGGTTCAGGACGGCGGGCTTTCGGGTTCGACGCTGGGCGAGGCACAATCCTGGGGCAAGATCAAGAAGAAGGCAGACTTCGCTATGGCCTGGGTCGAGCCGAGCGTCTCACTGCCCCTCCTTGCCGCCTACATCTTCAACCGCCACCCGGCACCTGCAAGACCGAGACTCAAACTCATATGGGACGGGGATATACTAAAGTCGCTGAAAAGAAGGTCATAGGTCGTAGGTCATAGGTCGTAGGGTACACAGACAGAATGATACCCGACCTTTCGCTTCGCTCAAGGTCGGGCTTTTTTAAAAAAGCCTGGAGATGAGCGAAGCGAATCTCCGGGAATGCGCAGCAAACCCGATAGCGCCCCTTGTTAAAAGAATCACTTTCCTCCCAGGGCGTCTTTCACCTCGCGTGAGAGTCTTATCGCGCACCAGCGTTTCCCGCACATCGCGCAGTAATCTTCGTCGGTGGGCATGTCTCTGCGGTGTATGTCCTTCGCGGTTTCGCCGTCGAAGGCAAGTTCGAACTGCTTCGCCCAGTCCAGTTCCGCCCTCGCGTCGGAGATGGCGTCGTCGCGGTCCCGCGCACCGGGCCTGCGGTGGGCGATGTCGGCGGCGTGCGCGGCGATCCTGTAAGCGATGCAGCCGGTTCGGACGTCTTCGGGCGTCGGGAGCGTGAGATGCTCTGCCGGCGTTACATAGCACAAAAACGACGCACCGTAATAGGCCGCCACGGTTGCACCAATCGCAGAGGTGATGTGATCGTAACCGGGAAAAACGTCCGTTACTATCGGGCCAAGGACGTAGAACGGCGCGCCGTCGCAGAGTTCGGCCTGACGGGTCATGTTCATCTCTATCTGGTCGAGCGGGATATGCCCCGGGCCTTCGACCATGCACTGCACGCCGGAATCGCGCGCCCGGCTCACCAGTTCGCCCAGCGTCGCCAGTTCGGCGAACTGCGCATCGTCCGACGCATCGGCCAGACATCCAGGCCGAAGACCGTCGCCAAGCGAATACGCTACGTCATACTCGCGGCAGATTGCGGAAATCTCGTCGAACATCTCGTAAAGCGGGTTCTGCCGGCCGTGATGCAGCATCCACTTCGCCAGCAGACTCCCGCCGCGCGAGACGATGCCCATCTTCCTGGGCCGGACCAAATCGAGATGCTCGCGCAGGATGCCGGCGTGGATGGTAAAGAAATCGACGCCCTGTGCAGCCTGTTTTTCAATCGTCGCCAGCATCTGCTCACAGGTCAGGTCCTCGATGTCCCGCTCGGCGATCATCGAATATATCGGGACCGTGCCGAGCGGAATGGTGGAATTGGAGATCAGGTGCGTGCGGATTTCGTCAAGGTCCCCGCCGGTGGATAAGTCCATGACGGCGTCGGCTCCGTATCGGACGGCCCAGCGAAGTTTCGTCAGTTCCATCTCCTCGCAGGAACTGTTCGGCGAGGCACCGATATTGGCGTTAATCTTAACGGTAGCCGCCCTGCCGATGCCGATCGGGTCGAGTTTGACGCCGGTCTCCTCACAGCCGGCAAGGTGCAGGCGATTGGCTGGGATAACAAGCCGGCCTGCGGCGACCTCGGCGCGGATTGATTCGGCTTCGAGGCGCTCGCGCTCGGCGACTCGTTCGATTTCCGGCGTGATCCTGCCGGCAACGGCATGTTCGTACTGCGTCGGCATTTTCGTTCCTTGAGGTCGTAATCGTTACGTTCATCTAAAAGTTTCCGCGTTCACCGCGCATAAAATCGGCCGCGCGACGGCGGCCGGAATACAATACGCAAATCTCTGCAATTCCGTCCGCTTCCCTACGCAGTTCACACCCGCGCGGGCGGGCATTCACCGGTCAGGTTCCAAGGGTCATTCTCAGCCCGTAAGGACGCCCCTAGCGAACCATTTTTACCATATTAGCAATTCATGTCGTCGCCGGCAAGCCCTCTCAAAAGCGGAACTGCCTGAAAATAGGGATAATCAGATTGCCAATTTCCAATTGTCAATTTCCAATTGGAAGAATGTTCGGCGGCTCATCAGGTCAATTGGAAATTGGAAATTGGAAATCATTTCCAATTGCCGGTTTCGGATTTTCGTCAGAAATTCACCTGTCGATAATCCACCTCCAGCACGGGCTTATCTCCGATAAGTACGTTCCTTCCTATCTTCCTGACCGAAATTCGCACCGGAAACGCCAGCCCGTTGGGAAATATCCGCCAGGAATAGACCGTTACGGTCCCATCGCCGCCGGGCTTGTCGGCCCCGACCGTTACCAGCCTGAGGGCGCTGGTCTGCGCGTCGAAATAATACGCCTTAACTCCACCGGCCCCGCCGGCGACGGGCACGCGAATCATTTCTTCTCCGTCAATCCGCACTCGCTCCGTGGCGGTCGGTTTTTCATCGCCGAGACAGAGATTCATCGGCCCGCGGACCCTGTGCAGAATAGTCTGCAACGATTCAATTATGGCTTTCTTTCTTTCGGACGATGCGGTGAAACCCTTCGACTTGAATTTCGAATCTCCGTCGCCGCAGACCGCCGCCGTCCAACTGCCTTCCGCCGTTCGCGCCAAAGCCAGAATTACGTCTTTGTCAAGTTTGATGACCTGGTGCTGCTCGTTAATCATCGCCTTGCCGGTATCGTCGTAAATGCTGACAACGGCGACCGCTTCGATAGAACCGACCGACCGCCACCGACTCATTCCGCCCATCGCGTCGATGCTGCCGACCACTATATCGCCGGCCGGGCCGACTTTGCACTCCGTGTACGGGTCCGCACAGCCGGAAACCGCCAGAAAACACCCCGCCGTCAACAAGATAATCCTCTTCATTGTCGCTGTACTCCCATTTGCCGCCGCTTATCAGCAGCACCATCCCCGACAGGACTCGAACCTGTAGCCTTCGGCTCCGGAGGCCGACGCTCTATCCAATTGAGCTACGGGGACACGATTACAAGAATGATTTTCCCAGCAGACCGACTGTAAGTCAATATAAGAGAATTTTGAATATCGAAGTAACAGAAAAAAAAGACGAGAATCCACGACACGCTTTGGGTTTCGTTTATCTTCTTTTTCTTCTTTTCACTTCAGAATTCATAATTCTTCTGCCGTCAGGCCACTCGTCGCGGCGGAGCGCGCCGTAGCCGGGCGGCACGCCTGCCGTGCCAGGGTTCAACATTCATTATTCAGAAAAAAAGGTGAATCTGCCCCGGAACACCACCTTGAAAAAATCGCCGGAAAAATTAGTCGCACACGATTAACCGGACAGCGTAAAGATTACCCCTTGCGTGCACCTGCCTCGATAGGTTATATAGGTCGGCCCCACAGGGAAAAACCGTTTGCAGGCTCTTTTGGGACCTGCGAGACGGTTGCGGCTTCCCGCTATCAAGGCCCCCGAAAATACGCCACGGAAATACTGTAGGAATACGGAAAGCGATAGATAAAAACGGAGTTGAAAACAGGTCAATGGCCAAGCACATTTTCGTAACAGGCGGAGTGGTTTCGTCGCTGGGCAAGGGCATCACGGCCGGGCCGCTGGACCTCGGCCCCTGGCCGGGAATTATCGAGACCATCCGCAACCCCGCTTCGACCGTCTCAATCGCCGTTGTCGGAAAGTACAGCGAATTGCAGGATGCCTACAAGAGCATATACGAGGCCCTTGATCACGGTGGGATCGCCAACAACTGCAAGGTCGCCGTCAAGCGCATCCCGTCTGAGGACATCGAATCGCAAGGTCCCGATGCGCTGCTTGGCGACGTTCAGGGCATTCTGGTTCCCGGCGGATTCGGGCTGCGGGGCATCGAGGGCAAGATTGCCGCCATAGGCTACGCCCGCCAGCGCGGCATTCCGATGCTGGGGCTGTGCCTGGGTATGCAGTGTGCCGCCATTGAGTTTGCACGGAATGTCTGCGGCCTGACCGGCGCTGATACGACCGAGAACCGGCCAGATTGCCTGCATCCGGTCATCTACCTGATGGAAGAGCAGAAGGCCGTTACCGACAAGGGCGCGACGATGCGGCTGGGCGGCTGGCCCTGCAAACTAACCGACGACAGCCTCGCCCGGCAGGCCTACGGCGCCGAACAGATCAGCGAACGCCATCGGCACCGCTACGAGTTCAACAATGCGTACCGCGAGGTCTTCGAGGCAAACGGTATGCGTTTCAGCGGCATCAGCCCGGATGGCAAATTGGTGGAAATCATTGAATTGGCCGGGCATCCGTGGTTCCTGGCCGTGCAGTTCCACCCGGAGTTCCGCTCGACCCCGGTGAAGCCGCACCCGCTCTTCGCCGCGTTCATCGAAGCGAGTATGAAGAAGAAAAGGAAATGAGCCGCGAACTACGCGAACTAAAACAAAAGAAATTAATAAAAGAAAAATTGTTCACGCTGTTCACTGCTTTAAAAACAAGATAACTCTTTTTTTGTTCGCGTTGTTCGCGGCTAAAAAACAAAGGTTCGCCAGATAACCACAATATGCCTAAACGAACTGACATTCAGAAGATACTCATCATCGGCGCAGGGCCTATCGTTATCGGGCAGGCGTGCGAGTTCGACTACTCCGGCGTCCAGGCGTGCAAGGCCCTGCGCGAAGAAGGCTATCGCGTCATCCTGCTGAACAGCAATCCGGCCACAATAATGACCGACCCGGAGATGGCGGACCGCACCTACATCGAGCCGATAACGCTTGAGATGCTCGAAGCGATCCTTCGGCGCGAGCGGCCTGAGGCGATCCTTCCGACGCTCGGCGGGCAGACGGCCCTGAACCTTACCGTCGAGGCGCACGAGGCGGGCCTGTTGGAAAAGTACGGCGTGGAAATGATCGGCGCTACCGCCGAGATCATCCACCGGGCCGAAGACCGCGACACGTTCAAGGACATTGTATCGGCTGCCGGTGTTGATGTGCTTCGCAGCGAAGTCGCACACGACATGGACCATGCCCGCAGGATACAGGCCGACCTCGGCCTGCCCGTGGTCATTCGCCCGTCGTTCACGCTCGGCGGGTCCGGCGGGTCGGTCGCCTACAACGTCGAAGAGTTCGAGACACAGGTGGCCGCCGGAATGGAAATCTCGCCCGTCCATTCGGTCCTGCTGGAAGAATCCGTCATCGGATGGAAGGAATTCGAACTGGAGGTCATGCGCGATCGGAACAACAACGCCGTGATTATCTGCTCCATCGAGAACCTCGACCCGATGGGCGTTCACACGGGCGATTCGATAACGGTCGCGCCGGCCCAGACGCTCACCGACCGCGAATATCAGGCGATGCGCGACGACGCGCTGACGATCATCCGCGCCATCGGCGTCGAGACCGGCGGGTGTAATATCCAGTTCGCCGTACACCCGAAAACCGGCAGAATGGTCGCAATCGAGATGAACCCTCGCGTCAGCCGCTCGTCGGCACTGGCGTCCAAGGCCACGGGCTTCCCCATCGCCAAGATCGCCGCGAAGGTGGCAGTCGGAATGACGCTGGACGAAATCGCCAACGACATCACCCGGCAGACACCTGCCTGCTTCGAGCCGACAATCGACTACTGCGTCGTGAAGGTGCCGCGATTCACATTCGAGAAATTCCCCGCTGCTGACGACTTCCTCACCGTCAGTATGAAGAGCGTCGGCGAGGTAATGGCTATCGGGCGAACGTTCAAAGAAGCGCTCCAGAAGGCGCTCCGCGGGCTGGAAATCAAGCGCGCCGGCCTGGGCGCAGACGGGCGGGATGTCCCGTTCGATAAAATCGACCCAGCCGCCGTCCGCCGGAGATTGACCTCGCCCAATTCACTGCGGATATTCACCATCCGCCTGGCAATGCAGCAGGGAATGGGCATCGACGAAATCAACGAACTGACCGGAATCGACCCGTGGTTCCTGGATAATATCGCCCAGATAATCTCGGCTGAAGCGAAACTGTCCGGCGAAGGCAACTTAAATGACGACGAACTTTTAGAAGCCAAGAAACTAGGTTTTAGCGACGCCCAGTTGGGCAGACTGACGGGTACGGACGAGTTGGCTGTCCGTGACCGGCGCAAGGCCGCTGGTGTTCGAGCCGTTTTCAAACTGGTCGATACCTGCGGGGGTGAGTTCGAGGCCTTTACGCCCTACTACTACTCGACCTACGATCGCGAGGATGAGACGCGGCAATCCGACCAGCCGGGCGTGATGATCCTCGGCGGCGGGCCTAACCGCATCGGGCAGGGGCTTGAATTCGATTATTGCTGCGTACACGCAGCCGAGGCCTTGCGGGAAATGTCCATCCCATCCATCATGGTCAACTGCAACCCGGAGACCGTCTCGACCGACTACGACACCTCCGACCGCCTCTACTTCGAGCCGCTGACGCTCGAAGACGTCCTTGAGATCGTTCACCGCGAGCAGCCTCGCGGGTTAATCGTCCAGTTCGGCGGGCAGACGCCTCTGAACCTGGCGGACGGGTTGGCCGACGCCGGCGTCCCGATCCTCGGAACAAGCCCGGCTTCAATCGCACGGGCCGAAGACCGCGAGCAGTTCAGTAAGATGTGCTCTCGCCTGGGAATTCGCCAGCCTCGCAACGGCATGGCCTCGTCGGTCGCCGAAGCGCTGGCGCTGGCCGGCGAGATCGGCTATCCGGTGATTGTCAGGCCGTCATTTGTCCTCGGCGGACGTGCGATGGAAATCGTCTATACGGATGAGGACCTTCGCCATTTCGTCGCTGCCGCTCTGGAGGCGTCCGACGGAGCGGCTGTGCTGGTCGATAAGTTTCTCGAAGACGCCATCGAACTGGACGTCGATGCCGTCGCCGACGGGACGGATGTTTATATCGCCGGCATCATGGAGCACATCGAGTACGCCGGCGTGCATTCCGGCGACGCGGCAATGGCCCTGCCGCCGAACCGGCTCGACGAGCAGGTGGCCGGCGAAATCCGCCGCACCACGCGCGACCTGGCGATGGAACTGGACGTTCGCGGGCTGATGAATATCCAGTTCGCCGCCGTCGGCGGGCGTGAACTGTACATCCTCGAGGTCAACCCCCGCGCCAGCCGGACCGTACCCTTCGTCAGCAAAGTTACCGGCGTGCCCATCGCCAGGGTCGCAACGCGGGTGATGCTGGGCGAGACGCTCGAATCGATGGGCCTGACACAGCCGCGCGAGCCGCTGACGCACGTCGGCGTAAAAGAGTCGGTCTTCCCCTTCAGCCGATTCCCCGGCACGGACGCGGTGTTAGGCCCGGAGATGAAATCGACCGGCGAGGTGATGGGAATCGACAGCGACTTCGGACTGGCTTACGCAAAGAGCCAGATCGCCGCGGGGACTCACCTGCCGACCGGCGGTACGGTTTTCGTATCAATCAAGGACGCCGACAAGCAGGCCATTCTGCCGACGCTCCGCCACCTGAAGGCAATGGGTTTTGAACTGTTGGCCACTGACGGAACAAGCGAATTTCTCGACCGCCACCGCGTCTCCAACGAGCGGATAAACAAGGTTCGCCAAGGCCGGCCTCACGTGGTCGATGCGATCAAAAACGGCGAGATCGACCTGATTATCAACACACCGTCGGGCCGGCGACCTCGCGCCGATGAGGCCGCCATTCGCATCAACGCCGTCGCCGCCGGCATACCGCTGATCACCACCGCCACCGCCGCCGAAGCCGCCATCGACGGCATCGCCGCTCTGCGAGCAGGAACGTCCGACGTAAAACCCATACAGGAATACATCGAAGGGATATGGTGATATAGTAACCAGTAGCCGGTAGCCTGTAGCCGGTTACTGAGGCCGTCCGACAATTAAGTTTTCGTAACCATCTGCTTTTACAAGGGCTTACATATAATGACCAATGACTAATTTCTAATGACCAAAGAATGACCAATGACCAATGTCTAAAATCGTCCTGCCGCCGCCATCGCCGAGCGCCCGACATCCCGTCGATGTGCTTTAGGGCATATAACAAAGAGAACTTCACCGCAGAGACCGCAGAGACCACAGAAAAAAATATTGTTGTTCGGTTCGACTATTTTTAACTCCTCTGTGTTCTCTGCGATCTCTGCGGTTCATTTTGTTGTGGTCTATTAGGTCATTAGACATTATTTAGACATTGGTCATTAGTATGACAGCGCTACTTACTTTTTAGCCCCGTTAGATACCATGTAGCAAAAAGAGCCAGTCTCGGACAGGATATGGTTGAAAAAGTTCAGTTTTATCGCACGAACGTTTTCCAACCCTAACTGAAGGAGACTGG
>DAOWOP010000092.1 GCA_030642005.1 Planctomycetales bacterium | reverse complement strand
TCTGTCTGAAAAGTATTTCAGACAGGCTTTCAGCAATCAGCAGTCAGCATTCAGGCCCTTTGTTTATCGGGTTTTTGCTGATTGCTGAACGCTGATTGCTGAACGCTTTGAGGCGATGCCTGACTTTTCAGACAGAGCCTAGTCATTAGTCATTGGTCATTGGTCATTGGTCATTTTGGATACGAGCAGGTAAAAAAGGTAACATATCGGTGCCATGAAACTTCCCGAAATTCAGCGTAGAAAGACTCGCGGCGTAACCGTCGGCGGCGTGCGTATCGGCGGCGGCTCGCCGGTGAGCATCCAGTCAATGACGACCACGCCGACAGCGGACGTAGCCGCGACGCTGGAGCAGATCGACGCCTTGGCCTGCGCCGGCTGCGACATCGTCCGCGTCGCCGCCGCTGCGCCCGCCGACACTGCCGCTCTGGGGCAAATCGTCGCGGCTTCACCGGTTCCGATAGTCGCCGACGTGCACTTCCGGTTTCAGCGAGCCCTCGAAGCCATCGCCGCCGGCGTGCATAAAATCCGCCTCAATCCTGGCAATATCACCGACCGACAGGCCGTTCGGGAAGTTATCAACGCCTGCAAAGACGCCGGTATCGGCATCCGCGTGGGTGTCAACGAGGGGTCCGTCATGGACCGCACCGACCCCGCCCGCCAGGCTGAACAACTCAAAAAACCGCTCGATGAACTGATGGTCGAAACCATCACCGATTACCTCGAAGTCTTTATCGAGGCCGACTTTCACGACCTTGTCCTGTCGGCCAAGAGCCACGACGCAATTACAACCATCGCGGTCAATCGCGCCTTGAGCGAACGGTTTGACTATCCGCTGCACCTTGGCCTGACGCACGCCGGAACGGCAGCGACGGGCATGGTGCGGTCGGTCGCCGCTGTCGGGACGCTGCTGGCAGAGGGGATCGGCGATACGATTCGCATCAGTTTCGCCGGCGACCCGGTCGCCGAGGCCGTCGCCGCGAAGGAACTTCTCGCCTCGCTTCGCCTTCGCCGGCGCGACCGCGCCGAGATAATCGCCTGCCCGACCTGTGGCCGGACCGAAGCGGACGTCGCCGCGCTCGCCGAAGAGGTTCGCGCCGCACTGGCCGACGTTAAGCAGCACGTCCTCGTCGCGGTGATGGGCTGCATCGTCAACGGTCCCGGCGAGGCCGAGGGCGCAGACGCCGCCGTCTGCTGCGGGAAAGGCAAGGCCGCCATCTACCGCGAAGGGAAATACATCCGAACCGTGCCCGAAGAGAAGATCGTCGAAGCGCTTGTAACAGAAGTCCAGGCGTTGGTGGAAAAGAAAAGTTGATCAGTGAATCAGTGAATCGGTTGATCGGTAAATCGGTTGATCGAGGAAAGCCCGTTGAAGCCCAATCTGAACGGTTTTACTGATTCACTGATTCACCGATTCACCGATTTGCCGATTTACCGATTTACCGATTCACCATTTTCTACTTCATTTCCGCAAACATCACCACGTCGGGCAGGTCGTCGGATGTGGTGCAACCGCTGCGGTCGATGACGGCTACGTACTTTCGGACTGCGCCGGTGGTGAGCGGGTCATCGCCGATCTGGACGCGGATGTAAGCGATATAAACATCGGAGCGAACCGTAATCTGATTGCTCAGCCAGGCATAATAGATGTCGCGTTTGCTCAGGTCGTCGGTAATGTCGTCGAGACCGTCGTCGCCATCGGATATTCTGTAGCAATTGGGGGCAGAGGAACCGTAGTTGTTGTTGGGGGTAACGATCTTCGCCAGCGGAATGGCGACCTCGCCCGGACTGGCGAAGCCGGCTTCGAGCCGCAGGTGGGGCAGACCCGTAACGGTAATGTGGGCTCCGCCGGTGGAATAATTATGCCCGCCGATAGCGGTGTTATCCAGCAGGTCGCGGTAAGCGACGATGTCTCTGGCCACACGCTCCCGCAGCATCTTTCCGCCGCCGATGGCGGTCGTCAGCGCGCTGATGCCGGGCAGGTGCTGGACGACCTGCCAGGGGGCGGTGTTGATGTTAATCCGGCCATAGACGGTATCGGTCCCGCCGATGTTGGCCGGATCGGGGATAAGCGCGTCCATGTAGTCGCCGAGCATGCAGATCGGTGGAATGGCCGGGATGTTCGCGTCGCCCCACCCGCCTGAATGTATGGCGCCAAAGGTGTAAAGCCGGCCGTTGGATACGTTGTTCGGCGCCATCGACGCCAAGGCCTCATCCAGCGGCGTTCCGTCGTCGGACGGGCCGATGTAGAAGATGCGAGAAAACTCGCCGAGGTTAATCAGCGAGCCGTTGCGGACAAAAACAGGTGTCGGCACTGCCGGCGGGCTGGTGATGATTGTCGCCTCGCCCCCAACGAGGGGATCGACGTTGCTCCGACCGAGGTTGGTTGCGCCGGCAGTCGGACAACCGGCATCGCCGATGCGATAGGTTACGGCGTAAGTCTTATACACGGCTACGGAGTACTTGGCGCGTGCGACGGCGTCGTCGCGGCGGATAGCGGCGTGAACCGCAGGACCGGCGGCAATCGGCGTGGTCAGCCCGAACTGGGCGAACTCAACGCTCCCCACAGGCGCCGGCGACCCGCCCGAAGCCGGGCGAAACAGCGTGCATGTCTGGCGCAGGTCAAGGGTGTTGTCCAGACATTTGTTCGCCGCCTGGATTTCGGCGGTGTTGCTGGCGATTACGAACCGCTCACCGGCAGGCAGTGTACCGCCCGGCGGCAGGCTCATCGCGGTGGCAGCGCCTGCGCCGACCTTCAATTGATAACCGGTCAGGTCAATGTCCGTCTTGTACGGATTGAACAACTCGATGGCAGACCACTGCTTGACGCTGCCGGGAGGGACCGCCGCATCCCACTCCATTCGCAGCCAGGCCTCGGTGATGAAAGGCTGGCGCTCGACGCCGAAGAGCGTCGTCCCTGCAGCAAGCCCAGCCGCCGCTATCTCGGCTACGGTAGGCTGATATGGCGTGTCGTCGCCGTCGCGGTAGTCGATGACGTTGGCAGCCAGTTGCGCCGCGACGCTGCGGCGCTTCGCATCCCGCTCGGCGTTACTGGCGCCGTCGGTCATGCCGGGCACGCCGGCCGGTATCGCGTTGTAGAAAGCCTTGAACAGGTCGTCGAAACCGGCGAGGTTCAAATCGATCCTGTGAGTCATGTCCTGGATTCCGGTGGCCCGACGGATGTAGTCGCGTGAGGACGAGAATACCGTCAGGTACGACTTGGCGGCGTCGAACGGCACGCCGCCGCCCAAGGCCTCCCATAGCCTGCCCGATGCGGTGTTCGGGACAGTCCCACCCCACAGCAGCGCCGTCATGTCGGAAGCGTCGAAAGGCAAATAGCCCACCGCAGCAGGCGCAGGGTCCAGAGGCCTCTGAACATAATTGGTGTTGAACGCGGCGATATTGTCTGCCGTTGAACCGTTGCGTGCGTCGTGAACATTATCGCGAGTGGCCGTATTGGTCAGAGCCTCCAGCGACATGTTCGTTATCGGCATGACGGTCCCGGCAGCGGCGGCCGCCGGCGGGCCATAGGCAGAGTTGACGTTCATCAGGGCCGAGGCGTCTATGATGCGGACTGCGACCCAGTATTTTTTCCCGGCACGGTTGGAGACACCGGAATCGAACAGTTTCGCATCGCCGGCGTAAGAGCCGGACGTCCCGGCAGGTTTCAGCACCCACGCATTTTGGCCTACGTCCCATAGATAGGCCCATCCGTCGGTATCGACCAGCGAATTATCATCGGTCGGCACATTGACAAAACCGGCGACGCCGTTGTGATTGCTGATGTGCCTCCACGTATCAGCAATTCCATCCCCATCCATATCGACGGGAGCGAAACTTGCCAGGTGCTTGTCGTAATCTTCGTGCGGGCAATCGACTTGTTGTTTGTAATCGGTGGCCAGGCCGTAAATAACACCCGACGCATCAATGTGCAGGTCGGCGGCGAGTTTGACGCGAATTTGCTGCAAGAGGCCGCCGGCGACCTGTTTCATCGGAGCGGCAGTGGCGATGGCAGCAGCCTCCCGGCGGTCCATGTGAGCGACGATGATAAACGTCGTGCCCACCATCGCCAGCATCACCAACAGCCCCACTACCATAACGATAACAGAACCTTTTCGATGATAGTCAGTTCTTTTGATCATCATACACCTCTCTTCCGTTAAAACCCAAAATACAAATCTTAAATCCCAAACAAATCTCAAAAAACAATAACCAAACAGAAAAAGTCATCGTCGCAATTGTCCTTTGTCATTGAATTTTGTGATTTTGAATTTGTTTGGAATTTGTATTTTGATATTTGGATTTCTTTACCGCGGCAGGTCCACGATTACTTCGTAGGTTCGGGCTGTCTCGCCCGTCCCCAGCGTAAAGGTAATTCGCAATGCCAACGGCCAGTTGTCTTTTTTTCGGTGTGTCCACAGGGTGCAATACCTTGGGTTGGCCGCATCACCGGCGTTGTATTCAATCGTATCGTCGGCGGGAACCTTATCAGCCCAGTCGCTCTCTTTCGGGTTCACATCACCTAGGCCGCCGTTGTCGCCGTACCAGATCATGCCGTTGGCGTCTGTTGTCCCGTCGGTCCAGTATATCTTCAGGTTCGAGCATGGCCTGGCCAGGTAAGGCCAAAGCCCCCTTACCTCCGAAAGGCTGTTGGGCGGCAGCGTTATGGACGGCGAGGTAATGAAGCAATCGAACGGATTCCCTATGGGCCAGTTATATGTCCCACCGGCGTTGTACAGTGCGGCGTCAATGCCGGCGCGGTCCCAGACCTTATAATCGGCCAGGGATATTTTCTCGCGGTCGCCGGCCGTTACTGTGATGCCCTCGCCGTTGAGCAGGAACGCTCGCCGCCAGAGGATTTTATCGGCATCGCCTGTCAGGCCGTAATCTATCCGTGCGGCGTTGGCGATGGTTGGGGCATCGGTCTCGGTCATGCTCCGATATGGTCCGACGGCTGTGAAGACCAGGTGCCGCCTGTCGTTGATGTCGGTATAGATGGCCAGGAAACCTTCGGTGGTCAGCCTGGCCAGGTCCGTCCGCAGGCGGTTCACTGCCGCGCGGGCGTCGGCGTCGGCGACAATGGTGCCCTGCGACGAGCCGACGGCGCGCTGGGCATTGGCCAGCAAAGAACTGACGATGAGGATAACCGCCGTCAGAATGCCAATCGAGACCATCAGTTCCACAAGCGTCATACCGGAAAGCAACTTGCGAGTCCTGCTTCCGGCGGATTCCGGCGGATTCGCTGCGCTCGTTTCCGGCGGATTCGCTGCGCTCATCTGCCGGCTTTGGAAACCGAAATGTCCTGTCGGTGAGTTCATGAAAGAAATCCCATAGAAAATCTTTATTTTCTGTTTCTCTCCGCGTTCAATACTTTTTTGTTTTATTCGCGTAATTCGTTTTTATTCGCATCATTCGCGTTCTACGGCGCCACGGCTGTTCGAACCACGTAACATCCAATGGCGGGAGAGTCCTGCCCATCAGTACCCACAATCATGGCTGCGCCGGAAGCGCCGTAGGTAATCTTGCCGGAGAGGTTCCCGTCCGAATCGACAACATAAGCAAAAGTGCCGTCGGCCATGGAGATCACGGGCGAGCCGATGCTTTTAGGGCCGGTGATTACTTGATTTCCGGTGTCGTCGCCGAGGTCATTTATCATAACGATCGTGAAAGTCGGTATCGTATCAGTCGGCAGGAACTTGCGATAAGGCACAATGACCAGTTGATAATCGTTACAGTCGTTACCGCTCGGCTGGCGGGCCGCCAGAAGCCAACCGTAACGCGACGACGGATAATACACGCCGCTGTTCGGCGGGATTTCGACCCAATCCTTGGGATGGACGCCTATCGGCCGGGCGATCGGATAGGCCCGTTCAGCAGGAATAATCTGCCACGAGACGTTGCTGATTTGTCCGCTGACCGAGCCTTTAATCGCATTGTGGGACAGCCTTACCCGACAGATGGCGGCGGCGTTTTCGGAGACCATCGTTGCCGACGTGTCCGCAACGGAGCGTTTGTTCTCCAGCATCGCCGACGGGAACGCCGTTGCGATCATCGACAGACCAACGACCAGGATGCCCAGCGACATCATCAGTTCCATCAGTGTAAAACCCGATTGCTTGATTGCGGATTGCGGATTGCGGATTGCGGATTGTTCGGTATCCGGTCCTCCGGTATTCCGGTATTCCGGTATTCCGTTTTTCCCTAGTCCCAAGTCCCTAGTCCCTAGTCCCTGATAGGATTCCTGATTGTTCGATTGTTTCTTCATGATCATCACTTCGTCGGTAGTAATTTTCCGGTGTATTGATTGATGCACAGGAACTGTCCGTTCCTTTCGAGCCAGTCTAGTCTGTCGGCGTCCGACATCGCTTTAATCGTCCTGTAATGGAAGGCCGTTATTGCGCGAACGCCGGCCTCGTCGAGAGTAGGACCGGCGGGGTCCCATATCTGCTGTTTTTCCGTAACAGTGGCCCCGCCGAAAATCTTCACGCTTTCGTCCGTCTCGATCTGCGGAGGGACGCTGTTGATCAATCCGGTCATCAGGCCGCCGTCCGGGCCGAAGATTATGTTAAAGGTGGTAAAATCAGGCAGATCGGTGTTAACGTCGGACTTATAATTACCGCCGTCGGTAACGTAAGTTGACGTTATCTCCCCGAAAGCCATATCGCTCGGCATCTGTTGCGGAGTGAAACCGGCCACAGGAACGAATTTGCCGAATGAGGGCGAGGATGGGTCCTTGTCGTACTCCATCACAGCGGCCCAGCACTTCTCGCCGTCAACGTCGATCTGTACGTGCACAAGCGCGTATGACTGGTTTTCGATGGCTACGCCGCGGGCTGCGCCCAGCATCCCGCTTATAACGTTCCTCGCCTGCAAGTCCGCTCCGGCGGTGAACAGGCCTATTATCCCCGGCAAGGTTATCGTCAGCACCAGCGCGATCGTGGATATGACCACCAGCAGTTCGACAAGCGTGAACGCCCGCCGGCCTCCGGCAGGGTACGTGTTCAGCCCCCGAAGGGGGCGGTCGTTTTTAGCCCAGACCGGAAGGTCTGGGTTTGGAAATACGTTTCTATTTTCAGCCCCGTAGGGGCGGTCGTAAAGGTTCCGAAGCCCACGAACGCCCCGATGGGGCTCGTTCTCTGTTGCGTCATCGCAACCCAGGGCTTGCCTCCGGCTGCACCCTGGGCTAAAAACGAACGCCCCGCCGGGGCTAAAAACGTACCCGGCAGGCAGGCAGCCCCGCCGCATCGGCTGGAAAACCTGGTTGTCAAGTCGCGTGGTCATGGTCAACGGTTATCCGAACGAATGTTGTCCTTTTCCGTGTCAAAGTCGCCGTCGCTTCCGGCGGAGATTATCACCGGGGCTCCGCCGGCGCCCCCGGCGATACGATACGTCATGTACTTATCGAACCCATCCACAAAGACGTCGTTGCCGCTGATGTTCTTAATCGCCTCTTTGCCCAGATTGGTGATATGCGCCCGGGCCTGCGGAACGGAAGCCAGGTCCTCATACAATTTCTTCCCTCGCTTGTAGGCCTCCCAATCGCTGTCTGTCCATTCATCGGGCTTGCCGGAAAAGTCGTCCTCCTCCAGCGGGTAATTTTCCTCGGCTTTGTGATGGGCGTAGATCGCCTGGAGGATTACCTGCATGTTGACTTTCGTCCGCTCGACGGATGCACGAGAGACGACTAACCCGGATACGCCTACAACAATGGCCACCAAAACAGCAATGATGGCGACAACCACGATCATCTCCACCAGCGTGAAGCCTCGAACCGAATGTAAGGTGCTCCTTTTCATCACAAACCTCCCTGCCCACCCCTGCCGGCCTGCGGTAAGCAGGCGGGCCTGATAGGTAGGCGGGTTATTAATTGAAGAAATTCGTAACATCGTCGCTGTTCATATCGTGCGGGGCGTCCCAGACTTCATTGTTGCCTCTGCTGATCAGAATGAAATCGCTGCGGTAATACGCCGCATCTGCGGTTTGGGTGTATAGAGTCAGATCGCCCGGGCCGTCGGTGTTGTGGCCTGATTTGTATTCCGAGTCGTCGCTGTCCCAGCGGTAGTACAGTATCGGGTTGCCGAAGACGCCGAATGTATCGACAAATTCAGGCCTGGGGTCGCTGCGGACAGCCAGTTTTTCCGCGCCGCCGTAAGGCCCGTGCACATCCCCTCGCTGCACGACGCGGAAGCCGTAACCGTCAACACCGTCGTCGGAAAAAATATCAGCGCCCGGCACGCCGTCACTACCCGTATCAGGCCCGTAACCCGTCAGGAACAACACGAGCAACTCACTTCCGGTCCATCCGCCGTAGGCGTCGTCGTGGCTGGGGGGATAGTCCTCAAAGTCGTTGAAATAATGCCTGCACGCTCCGTCTATCAGGTTAATGGCCGACTGGGTCTTGGCCTTGTCGCGAAGGATAGCAAAACGATTCAGCGACGGAAGGAGTATCCCCGCCAGCAGGGCGATAATCCCAACTACCACCAACAGTTCAACCAGTGTAAAACCGATCGCGAATTGCGGATTAGTTCTTTCAAAGCCCGCGATTGAGCGCAGCGAAAACGCGGGGCGGGGAACTGACGGTCCGCTCGAAATGTCATACTGTGTATTCATTTCTCAATTACTCTTGAAAGCGGGATAACGAATATCATCGCTCGTGAAATAAAGCCGGTCTTTCCCGGCTGCGATAATCAGAAACGCTCCGGGAGCATACGGCGTGTCGCTGGAGCCGAAACGCTCATCCTTGATGAAATCGCTGAATGACTTGCTCTTCGGCCCCGTATGCCCGCTGGTGTAGTCGGAGTTATCCGCCTCCTTGTACTGTGTCAGTCCGCTGACGCCCAGGCGGGCCGGATAATACAGGATTGCCATGAATTCTCTCTCGGCAGTGTTGCGGTCGGAGATTGTGCCGATGTCAAAGTTGAAGTCTCCGTCATTGCACTTCGGATCGATTAGGTCTTTGGCCTTCAGCGGGGCGTATTGGGGCTTGGGATATATCAGCGTGGCGGCCGGGTCCGGGTCGCTGAACAGCGATCTTGCCAGCCACTGGCTGCCGGTGAATTGGACCGGATCGCCAGGGTCCTGGGAACTGCCGAGGAGCTTGTGGGGATATCGCTGTCCCGGATAGTACTCGTGGGTGTCGTGGTATATATTGCATCCGCCGGCGAGTTCGGCTACGCGGACGATGGTGCGGGCGTTGGCGGCCTCCTTGATAGCCATGTTCACAGACGGCGCCAGTATCCCCACCAGCAGGGCGATTATGCTGACGACCACCAATAGTTCGATCAGCGTGAAAGCCATACCTCGGCGGCTGCCTGCCTCACGAGATTTTTCAAGACACATTAACATCTCTTCAACCATCCTTTCGGTGCTTCTTTATTTTACCGATGAGATAAGTTTCGGCAGCGGCATAAAGATAGCGACGACGATGAACCCGACGATCACACCGAGCACGATGACCATCACCGGCTCCAGCAGGCTGACCATAGCCGCCACCAACGTCTGTACCTCTTCGTCATAGGTATCCGCGATCTTGGCGAGCATTTTATCCAGGTCTCCTGTTTCCTCGCCGACGTCTATCATATTGACCACCATCGGTTCGACGATCTTCGCCTGTCGCAACGGGTCGGCGAAGTCGTCTCCCTCGCGGATGCCGTCGTGGACGCGCCCGAGAGCCTTGACGAAGACCTCGTTTCCGCTCGTTTCGCGCGTGATATTGATTGCCTCCAGGATGGGCACGCCGGCCGTCAGCAGCGTCCCCAGCGTCCGGGTAAATCGCGACACAGCCGTTTTGGCCAATATATTACCCATTACAGGAATCTTCAGTTTCAACGAATCGACGAAATACCGCCCGCCGTCGGACAGACGCAACAGTCTGAAAATGAAGAACAGAGTAACCGGCACAACCAGTATTTTCGCCCAGCCATAACTCTCCGTGAACCAGTCGGACATGCCCATGAGCATCCGCGTAGCAGCGGGAAGTTCGCCGGCGCCGAATTTGTCGAAGATGTCTTTGAACTTCGGGATG
>DAOWOP010000214.1 GCA_030642005.1 Planctomycetales bacterium | reverse complement strand
TTTGAGTTTGTATAGCATTTCGCCGGCGCGGGGGATGTAAGGTCGCCCATCGCTTGGGTTACGCCAGCGCCAGAAGACTTTCTACCGATATATCTTCGTCGATTGATTTCCAATGTATCCCGATTCCGCCGCCGATGAGACGCCAGTCTTTGAGCTGCCGGTCTGTGGCGTCGCGAAGGCGAGAAAACCACTCCAGCGGGACAGTTACCTCCCGACCATCGGCAAGGACGACACAGAGAGAATCTTTCGTGAAAGATACATCCGTCGCAAGAGGCTCTATCTTAATGGTCGAAGTGCTCATTCCACTTTTCCTCGAATAAAGACCTGTTTGTTTCTACTATTCCTCTGATTTTCGTCAATTCGTATCCGCGAAAACCCCGATTCCGAGCCAGCATGACAGGGTCAAGCCAAAATTTCGCGTAGTTACCTGCTTTCTCGATATGAATGTGCGGAGGCTCGGTGCTCTCAAGGCTGAAAAAGAAAAACCGATACCCGCTTTCTCTCAAAACCGTTGGCATCAATCCATTATAACAGTTTATATGTTACTACTCACCGAATTTTTGCCAATCCGGCGGGTTTTTGAGTTTGTATAGCATTTCGCCGGCGCGGGGGATGTAGAATCGGCCTTCGGCCTGTCGGCCTTGCCAGTCGGCGATGTCGATCGAGGCGGGATCGCGGTAGCCCAAATTGACCTTCCGGCAGCGGGCTTCGGGAATTCCCGTAGCCAGCGTAACCTCGACGCGACACTTTTCGACACCGTCAACATAGGTTCCGATGCCGCGGACGTGGGTCGAGTGGGCCAGCACGCCCCACGGAAAATCCTTGAACTTGTCCCACTGCCCGAGGAAATAATCCCGCGTGTGGTAGCCGATCTTGTCGATGACCGCTCCGTGTGTGTAGGAAAGTTCCGTAACGTGCGGTGCGTAGATAATCAGTTCTCCGCCGTCGGCGACGATCGGTTCGGTCTTGTACATGCACTTGCCGGCTGTCCATATGTCGTCGTACATCTCCGGGGCCGCCGCCAGAATCGAATCGAACGACCTGTCCATATAGGTAACGTGAATCTTCGCCGATAAGTCCGCCGCCGCCGACCAGGCCTGTTCCGGGCTGCCGAAGTACAGCCCGAACAGGCCGGCCTTGGTCGTTACCATGCACAGGGCGAATTTGTCCATTTTCAGCATCTCGGCTGCCCGGTTAACGACCGTCCTCACCGGCGTCTGCCTGGTTCCGATGATCTTGGGGTTGGTAATCACGGCTCCGAGCCAGTGGAAAAAGTTCAGCAGTTCCGCCCCGCAGATACCGGGGAAGAAATACTTATTCCCGCCTGAGAACCCGACAACTTCGTGCGGGAACACAGGCCCGCATATCAGGATGCGGTCGTAGTCGAAGACGAGGCGGTTGACTGTAACCTTTACATCCATTTGGAACAGCCCGCCGCTGATTTGGTCTATCTCGTCGGCCGAGAGCGTCCCAACGTGGGCTAGCACGTCTTCGTTTTGCCATTCGTGATTGAAGGCCTGTGATTGCCCGAAGACCTTTTCCCACTGCCCCGGTTCGACGCCGAAATGTTTCTCGATGTGTTCGGTGGGCATTGGCGGGTGCGTGCCAAGCGCTATCAGGAAGTCCAGTTTCGCCGCTTTCGGCGCGAGGTTTTCGTGCAGCGCCCTTGCAAGTAACGGCAGGGGGCAGGTGCGAGTATGGTCCGGCACGATTACCAGCACGCTCTTGCCGTCGGCGTTCAGTTCGCCGGCTGCGGCGGCGACAATCGCCCGTATCTCATCGTCGGTAAGTGTTCGGTCGGTGCGGCCTTGTCCTGTCATTGATAATTCCTTATGTTGAATCACCCCGTAAAAAGGGTCGCCTGGATTATATTCTTTCCTGCGATAATGGACAACAGTAGCCGCAGCGGCCTCGCTTGTGGGATCGGATCGAAAAAATCGAGAAAACTCACCCGTCCGCGCAAAGGAGTCCGCGGGAAGTTGGGACTTTATTATAGAAGGCCTTCTGACTTACTCAAACTGACCGTTCTTGAAAACAGAACAAGATTACAGGATTTGATATTATTATGCGCCGGACGCATAAATGCCCAATGACCAATGACCAATGTCTAATGAATGTCTAATGCCCAATGACTATAAAAAACGCGGCGATGATTTTAGGCATTAGACATTGGTCATTGGTTGGTCATTGGACATTAGTCATTAGACATTTGATAACTTCCTTATAGATAAGATTTTCTGAAATTCCTCGGATTCTCTAATCTCGAATAAAATCGGTCAGTTTGAGTTACTTACAGGTGTTGGCGTGGAAGAGATGCGAACATTAGTGCCCCGTGCCCAGGCGGGTTCCATAAGCGATATTGTCGTTCCGGCGGGGCGCTGATAGAATCCCCTCGATGGTTTTTAGAGACGATCAGGTCAAATCGCCCAAGCGCACCCGTCGGCCAAAGCGTTCCGGTCGGCAGCGGATATTTCGTGCCGGCATATTGGCCTTTGCCGTCTTGGCGGTTCTTTACGCAACGTTGCCGTGGTGGGCGCCCAGGCGATACCTCGCCGGCAAACTCGCCCGCGGTCTGTCAGCCGAACTATCGCTGCCTGTAAGCATTGGTGGTTTGAAGATGTCCTGGGCCGAGGGAATCACCGTCAGCGACGTGCATATCGGTAACGGCGCCGATTTCGGCGGGGGTGATATGGTCGTGGTCGACACACTCCGATGCGACTTCTCGCCGCTGCAAATGCTGTGGACGGGCAGACTGAAATGGATGGAAATAACCGGCGCTCGTTTTGACGTGATATTCGACACAGACGGGCAAGCCAACATTGCTGCGCTCCAGCCGCTGATGGAAAAGCCCCCGCCGGACTGGATGGCGTTTCGGCGGGCGGTTGCGACGCTGAAATTTCCCGACCACGACCACCTGTTGGAACTGGATGTAGCCGATCTTCAATACCGCGCGGGCAGGCTTGAGAACGTCGGTCGGATTACGATGTCGGCTGTGCTGGCCCAGAACGGGCGGGGCGCCCCGGTAACGCTGACGGCATCAGCCGGCGAAACTTACGAAGGGTCGCCGGCGGCGTCGGCAAGTTTCCGCTTCGCCGGTGTGGATATTTCACAATTGAACCTGCCGAGGCTGCTGGCGCTGCCTCTGAAGCGGCTTTCCGGGCAGGCGTCGGGGCAGATGGACTGCCGGTTCGACCGCACCGGCAGGGTGGAGCGGTTTTCGCTGGAACTGAGCGTAAAGGACCTCGACGCCCAGCCAAGGCAAGGCCCTGCGCTGCCGGTGATTGAAAAGGCCGACCTTGCCCTGACCGCGACGTCCGACCCGATCTACGAGAGCATCGACGTCCGCACGTTTGGCCTGCGTATTCCGGGGATCGACCTGTCGGGAAAGGGGCGGATTCACGCCGACGCCCTGGCCGGGCGGTGGGAGGCGGTCAGGTCGATGGAAGTTACAGGCTGGGTCAATCCGACTACCGTTGCGGCGCTGCTTTCCGGTCATTCGGCGGCGCTGCCGGGCCGGATGGAATTCGACGGCGACGTCGGCGTGAGCATTTCGCTCCGCGGGGACGAATCGCAAATGTCCTTCGGCGTAACATTTGACGCCACCGCGGCGACCATTCGCGGTGGCCGGCACGTCGCCAAGCCCGCCGGCAGGAAACTGACCGCCGAAATCCACGGCAACATTGAAAAGCATACCTGGCGTTTCTGGACGGACCCATCCCGGCCCGCCGAACTGCGAATAGGGAAAAATCGCTTCACTGGCACGGGGTCGGTGCGGAACATTCGGCATGCCCCGGCTGGGATGGATTGGCAGGGGCGAGTCGAAATCGTTGATCTGGACTCCGTACGCGACCTGCTCGCAGGCGGATGGACAATCCCGCCGGAGGTACGCTTGGAAGGCCCGATTAGAGGCCAGTGGTATATTGAGCAGGACAGAATAGGGCTGCGGAGTATCCGCCTGCCTAAGGGAACCCGCCTTACAGTCGGCAGTTGGTTCGTCAAACCGGCGGACCGGTCGATGGAAATGGAACTGGCCGGGACCATCACCACCGATCCGCCGGGGCTTGGCAACGTGCGGTTCCGTGCCGGCCTGTCCCGAGCAGAGTCGAGGGGTACAGGCCAGTGGGATGTGAGCGTCGAGGAAGGGCGATTGATTTTTCCTCCGGTCGATGGCGGCGAGGCTGAGTCGGCCTGCATCCGGGCTGAAGGGCGGTACAGCGTTCGCGGTATCGGCGAACTGCTCGGATGCATCCCGGCTGCTCAAGAGTGGAAAGAGCGGCTCGAGGGGTCGCTGGCCGGGAAGATTAACGTGATGCTCGCCGCGTCGATGAAGCGGTTTCATCTTCGTGCCAACGCTACGCAATTGAAGGCCCGGATCGGCCAGACCTTCCGAAAGACCGCGGGCCAGCCTGCGGAGATTGTCGTGGACTTCCAGGCCGACGAGACCCTGCCGCCGGCCCTGCGAAACCGGCTTGCGGTGCGGGTCGAACTGGCGTCGGCGGTGCTG
>DAOWOP010000221.1 GCA_030642005.1 Planctomycetales bacterium | reverse complement strand
GAGGAACTGACGTCGGCCTGTGCGCTCGTTACAGGTCGGAAAGGCCCCTGGCCTGAAGCGTTCCGGGCGTCGGCGAAGGCCCTGACGGGCGCTATGGCCGGTTATCGCAAGGCCTGGCTCTCTCAAGGCCCTCAAGACGGGCAAAACGTCGGAACGTCCAGCCATTGGCGCGTTCTGAAGGCTGCGTCCGAAAGTGTCCAGAACGCCCTGATCGACATAGGGGTGCTCGTTACCAGCGAGCCGTTGATAGCGGCGTTGAGCCATGCGTGTGAGGCGAAGGAACTCACCGATGACGCCGAAGCGTTTTGTCGGCAGGAGTGGGTCGCCGAACTTATCTGCGATGCCGACAGGCACGGCAAGGAACTTATGAAGGAAAACCAATGGCTTGACGCACTGATGATTTACGGGCGCGACGGGCTTAGCGGCATTGACGCCGACAACGTCGCCTTCAAGGACATGCTAAAGAAGGCAAATCGGCACGTTCGCGTGCATAATATTTATGGCCGGAACGGGGCGTCGGCGACGCCAACGACCGGGAAAGCAACCTCCGCTCCGGCGACGGCGGACGACGAGCCGAAGTGGCGAAGAATGATTGCCGGAATCGACACTGTAATGGTCCGCACCGCCATTGAACGGATAGACAGCAGTTACGTGAAGAAGCCGGATTACCGGAAGATGGGCCTGGCCGGGCTTGACGCTATCCGCGTGCTCGCCGACAGCCGCCGGGCCGCTGAAACGCTCAATGCACTGACCGACAAGCAGAAGCGTCTGGTCTTCCTGAAGGGTGTCGATCGGCAGATTAAACACCTCAAGGAAATAAAAGACACAGTTGATTATCTTCACGTTACCGAGGCGCTGAACTGCATCCTGGACCTGAACGCCGAGACGCTGAACCTTCCCGCCGAGGTGGTGAACATGGAGTTTGCCGAGGGCATGTTGTCGTCGCTGGATAAGTTCACCTCGATGATCTGGCCTTACCAGGAAGAAGAGTTCCGCAAGCGGACGCTGGGGTCTTTTTATGGCATCGGCGTTCAGATACGCAAGGAAGCCGGCAGGCCCATCGAAGTGATAACGCCGCTGGCCGACACGCCTGCGATACGAGCGGGTATCCGGGCGGGGGATTACATCATCCGCGTCGGCCCACACGAAACCAAAATGATGGACCTCGAACGGGCCGTCAAACTCATCACCGGCAAAAAAGGCACCATTGTTACGCTGACGATCCGCCGGGCCGGCATGAGCAAACCGTTCCCCGTGGACATCAAACGCGACACGATACACATCCAGACCATAAAGGGCTGGAAACGCCTGCCGAGTGGAAAGTGGGATTTCTTCATCGATCCGGACGAACGCATCGGATACATCCGTCTGACGCAGTTCACGGGTGATACCGCCGATAAACTTCACCAGGTGCTGCTGGACCTCCGCCAGGCAAAGCCGCCCGTGCGAGGTGTCATCGTCGATATGAGGTTCAATCCCGGCGGGCTGCTGTCGGCGGCCGAAGATGTCTCCGATGAATTCCTGCCTCGCGGGCTGATCGTCCAAATAAAGGGGCGCAAAAGCCAATCGCCGCCAAGGATCGCCACCGCTCGCGGCGCATACCAGCGGGGCGAGGTAATCGTACTGGTGAACCAGTACAGCGCGTCCGCCGCCGAGATCGTCGCCGGCGCACTGAAGGACTGGAAGCGGGCAAGGATTGTCGGGCAGCGAACATACGGCAAGGGCAGCGTGCAACGACCGATGCCGCTGAAATCCAGACGGGCAAAACTCAAACTCACCACAGCCTATTATTATCTGCCGTCGGGACGATGCCTGCACCGAACCAACGGCGCAAAAACATGGGGGGTCGATCCGGACGTCTCCGTCCCCGTTACAGTCCGCCAGATGAACCGCTGGGCGGAAATCCGCCAGGAAACGGACATCCTCAAGAGCGTCAATGCCGACCGCCTGAACGACCTGCTGAAAAAACAACTGCACGAGGACATCCAACTACAGACAGCCCTGCTGCTGATGCGACTGAAACTGCTGGCTGAATCCCAACCCGTCCGCCCAGCCAAAGCGGCGTAGGGAAAAGTTACCTGCCCTTCTTTTCCTTTGGTTACTATATTGACAAGAGAATGGCAATGGTCCGAGAGACTTTACTCAAATGGGGAATTGGCTCTTTTTCCGTGCTATTGGCGCTTTTGTGTGGCTGCAATACACCGGAGGCCCAACTTCCACGGACAATCACTTCCGCCGAACAAATGCAGATAACGCAGGACCCCCTGGCTGCCATGGCCCAAGCTAGGTCGAAAGGAGACGAGGCGATTTTCTTCGAGGCGGGCAAAGAATTGATATCAAGCAAAAAGATTTACGGTATGACGGTAAAAGAACTCAGTGAGAACATTGGTAAGGCGTATTTACGTAATTGGGAAGCATCGCGTTATTTGTTTCCAACAGGCCGGACCGCGTGGCTTTTCGGGGCGGGCAAGGCAAGGCTTTTCGTGGCTGCGAGGTGGGGCGAGAATCGGCGCATCAAGAAGGCCCGTGTGTATTGGATGGATGATAAGGGAGATGAAATAATCACCCAATATCCGCCGGAAGACAAAAATCGTAGAGAACAGGAGGAGATGGCGGCCATGATACTTTTATTTTACTTGTCAACTCTTAACATGGAGAAGTAACCGGCAATTAACCAGGACGGTTTTTTTTCGGCCAAAGCGACGTAAGGAATTTACTGCTCAAGAATCTCGCGGATATCACGCTTCAGGCTCGGCAGTTTGTTGGTGATAACGTCCCAGACAATCTCCACGTCGATGCCGAAATATTCGTGGATGAGAATGTCTCTCAATCCGGCAATTTTTTTCCATTCGATGTGCGGAAATCGCTTGCGGACGTCATCAGGTACGCTTTTAACCGCTTCCCCGATAATCTCCAGGTTCCGAATAACCGCATCGAGCGTCTTTTCATCCTGAACGAAATCCTCCGATGAAAGTCCCGTAGTGTATCTGATAACTTTCTCGGCTGCGGCCAGGATGTCCTCCATATAGACCTTATAGTCCCGGGGCATGGATTAGTTCCTTCATGATATTCTCGCGGAGCCTGGGCTTAATGGCATCGGCGAGAACGAGATCGACACGCCGGCTGAACAGTTCTTCCAGGAACAATTTCAGGTCCATGTAGGCGTCGAAGGACTTGACATCAAACTCGACTATGAAATCCAGATCGCTGTCGGCTGTCTCTTCGCCCTTGGCGCATGAGCCGAACAACGAAAGGCTTCGTACACCCAACCGTCGGATTTCCCGATGATGCTCCTGGAGAACCTTCAGGATGTGATTTCGAAAATCAGCCATAATAGCCACCTTACCATGATATTCCTCCATTCACACTGAAACAAGTTTGAGTTTGGAAACGGATGCGATAGTGAGGTAATCCCTGTCTTTTTGGAGCAGGCGGACGTTGTTTGTGATTGCGCAGGCTGCGATGATGCAATCAACGGTGTTTCGGATAGTTTTCCCACGTTTTCTCGCCGCACGGTAAATATCTGCGGCCAAGTGGTAAGCATCCCGTGAAATCGGCAGATAAAGCAGCGCTTCCAATGAGCGCTTGACGGTCCCGTATTGTGATTCCGATTTAATGCCTTGGAGGATTTCCGTCAGGATCATGCCGCAAATGCAAACGTCTTCATCGCCGGCGATATCTGAAGCAAGCCGACGGGCTTCCGGCGAGTCCACGCCTCGAAAATAATCGATCCACACGCTGGTATCGACGAGAATCACGAAAAGTCTCGGCCCCTGCGTATTGCGGCGAGGTCGCCTTCCCAGCGAACCTTGCCCTGCAATTTCAGGATGTCCCGTTGTTTTCGGTGCCGTACCATCTCGCGCAGGGCATGGTCAACAAGTTGGCGGGTCGTTTTAAGACCCGTAACCCGTTTTGCCCGCGCGACCAGCCTTTCATCCATTACGATATTCGTTCGTTTCATCGCGGCTCTCTCCCGGAATCATTATACACATTATATCGGTAATTATGTGTATCGTCAAAATATTTTTTTACCGGAGAATTGTTTTGAGCGTTATTGCTCAAACCTTTGCCAGTCCGGCGGGTTTTTGAGTTTGTATAGCATTTCGCCGGCGCGGGGGATGTAAGGTCGCCCATCGCTTGGGCTACGCCAGCGCCAGCAGACTTTCTACCGATATATCTTCGTCGATTGATTTCCAATGT
>DAOWOP010000109.1 GCA_030642005.1 Planctomycetales bacterium | reverse complement strand
TGTTCAGTTTTTTCTTTTGCTGATTGCTGACCGCTGACTGCTGAATGCCTGTCTGAAATAATTTTCAGACAGAGCCTAGAACGGGTTCAGTAGATTGAGTATCCGTCCGAACCAGCCCGGTTTGATAAACCGCTTCTCGCGGTAGCCGTCCTTGAATACAATTTTGAATTCCGCCACCTTGTCGCTGCGAACCGTGTTGGCGAATGTAATATCGCTGGGGCGGATCACGCCGCTGATCTGGATTGTCTGTTTATCGTCGTCAACCTTGCGATCTCTCGTGCCGACAACGACAAGGTTCCCGTTAGGCAGGACGTCGGCGACGGTAACGGTTATCTGGTCGATCATTGTCCGGTCGCTACCGTAATCGGCCTTTCCGTCGAACGTGCTCTCGGCGCTCATATCCAGGTCCGCTTTCGTAAGTTTGAACATCCCGCCCGTAGCGGTGTTGATTGCACTCATCAAAGGCACGTTCGTCTGAACGCCGGCCTTGCGGGAGGATTTCTTCTCCAGGTTCCGTTCAGACTTGTTGTCGATGACGGTGCGCTCGTCGATAACGATCGTGAGAATGTCTCCGATCCGACTGGCGGTATCGTCTGTGTGCAGCGGCCTGGGACAATTGGCCCTGGCCCAGATGGAACCCGCCCAGGCGACGCCGGCAAGCAGCAGAATTGAAAAAAACGATACGCTGATTAAACGTGCAGTCTTCATATTTCACCTCTTTCCGTAAATCGGTCTTACCGTGCCGTCAAAGGCCACTCTGGCGGTAACGACGCGCTTACTGTCGATGTTTCGGACCTTGATTAAATCACCCACTCGCCCATCCGACAGCGCCTGGCCTATCCCGGTTACCACGAACCCCAGCCCGACGACCTTCATCTGAACGGCCTGTTTGCGACGGACTACAATGATCGGCCTCTTCGCCTTCATAAGGCCTGAACGAATCGCCTTCCCCGCCGGTATGTCGCGAGCGGCAATCAGGCCGAAAGGGCTTATCCAGTCGCCGGTCGGCCTGCGATCGACGCTGACGACCCTGACGACGGTGTTTTTCTGCGTGAATATCTCGCCCGAAGTGATGTCCTTAATCGCAACGGCCTGCCTCATGGGATAGACCAGGCGGAAGAGCATCTTCGCCCGTCCAAGTTCCCGCTTGCCGCCGACGGCGGCAACCACAACGGTTACGTACCCTTTTGTCGCAGCCTTGCCCAGGCAGGGCTTGAGTTGAATGTTCTCTTCGGTCGGTACTTTCATATCCCCAGGCTGACGGACGAGACGCCAAGAACACCCCGCCGGACCCGGACGGGTCTTCTTCAGAAAGGCATCAGCCGACCGAACCAGTCTTGCCGCCTTGAAAGTCGTCTCGTCGAGCATGACGAGGACTTTTTCAGCCCCTGTAATCCGAATCATCGACGGGTTGATACCGGCCGTTGCCAGGCGGGAAAGGATCGTCCTGCGGTCGAAGGTGATTTTCTCGCCGGAGAACGGCATCCTGCCCATTGGAATATCCGATGCCTTTTTGAGTATCTTCGCGTCGCTGCTTCGAATCACGCCGATCAGTCCCAGATTCAGCGCCGCGCCGCGGGCACGCACCGCCCGCGGAAGGTGCATCCGAAGAGCGGGCTTGTTGCCGCCCGAGGCCGGACACAGCCCGCAAAGCAGCAGTACGACAGTCAGGCTTGCTGATTTACGTAACATCTTTTGCTCCTACCGGATTAACTGATTTGCGGTGGTAAGCATCTCGTCGCCGGCTTTAATCGCCCGCGAGTTGATTTCGTAGGCCCGCTGGGCCGTTATGAGATTAACCAGTTCCGTAACCATCTGAACGTTGGATTTTTCGAGGAACCCCTGCTGGAACGTTCCCAGCCCGTCCTGCCCGGCTGTTCCCGTGATCGGCGAGCCGCTGGCCGACGTTTCAGCCAGAAGATTTCCGCCCTCGCTGGACAGGCCTGAGGGATTCGGAAACCGCACCAGTGTAATCTGCCCGATGGACGTGGTGGTCGTACCGTCAAAGACCGTAACGGTCCCGTCCTTGCCGATACTGACAGAGACGGTGTTGGCCGGAATGGCGATGGACGGTTCGATCTTGTATCCGCCGGAGGTTACCAGTTCGCCGTCGGCGTTCGCCCTCAACGAGCCGTCGCGCGTGTAACGGGCCTCTCCGCCCGGGCCTGTTACCTGGAAGAACCCGTCGCCCTGTATGGCCACGTCGAGGCTCCGCTCGGTGCTGACCTGCTCGCCCTGGGTAAAGACCTTCAGCGTCGAGGCCGGGCTTACGCCGCTGCCTATCTCGAAACCGCTCGGAGCGACCACGCCGGAGGCGATCTCGCGCCCAGGCTCTTTAATCTTCACGTACATCAGGTCCTGGAAATCGACCTGGCTGCGCTTGAACCCAACGGTGTTGATGTTGGCAAGGTTGTTGGCAATGACGTCAACGATCATCTGCTGGGCCGTCATGCCCGTTGCGGCGGTTGAAAACGCCCTTAACATGATTTTCTCCTCGAAAATAGTGATCGGTAACCGGTGGTCGGTAGCCGGGAAGAACGGATTTCCTTACCGGTTACCGACCACTGACTACTGGCTACTGGTTTTATCATTTCACGAATTCCTGTCCTAACCCATAGCGACCTGGAGGATGCTCTTCATCCGCTCGTCGTGGGCCTTGATGCTATTGGCGTTGGCTTCGTAAAGCCTGGTTACAGTAATCAAATCAACAAGTTCCTCGACAACGCTCACGTTAGAGCCTTCCTGGAAGCCCTGGTGAACGGTGAATTTTTCCGCCGGTTTGGACCCGGCCGATGTCGGTGCGCGAAAGCAGTTATTTCCCACCGGCATGAGGAGTTCAGGTTTGTCGAACTGAACGATTCTGAACTTTCCGACGGACTGTCCGTTCGCGGAAATCTGCCCGTCGGTCGAGACACTGACGCCGCTGGGTCCGACGTTGGACGGGATAGTAACAGGCCCGCTCTCACCGGCTACGGTCTGCCCGGAAGAATCCGCCATCTGCCCCTGGGGGTTCAGGCGGAAGACGCCGTTGCGCGTGTACATCGGGCCTTCCGGCGTCTCAATGACGAAGAAGCAACCCTTTCCCTGCAAGGCTGCGTCCATCACCCTGCCTGTGCGAGTCAACCTGCCCTGCGTAAAATCAATAAAGGTTTGACCGGCGACCTTTCCGCCGGCCTCAGTCGTCGGCCGACCTGCCGGCAACTGCCTTATCGACTCGACTCGGCGTTTGTAGCCGACGGTGTTGGCGTTGGCCAGGTTGTGTGTGATTACCCGATAACACCTGCCCAGGGCGTCCATGCTCGAACCAGCCGCTTGTATCGAACCGTTCATCTGTATCTTTCTCCGGGCGCTCAGGCCGGGATTCCTTCGACCTCTGCGTTCGCCTTTCGGCGGCGGGCGGAGGTAATGTTGGTTTCGCTGATCAGTTCCGCCAGTTCGTTTGAGTTCAGCCCGATCAGTTCAATCGCCACCTTTTTGCCGCCGTGCTCGTCGGTAAAGACCCGTCGAACCTTCCCGACGCCCTGGACCTGGCGTCTTTGGTCGAGTTTCACAACGACAATCGTTTTTTCAGCGATGTGCGCCAACATTGGCATCTCTATCAACAGCCCGGACCCGCCGATCTCGACGACGGCGGCGGGGACGAAATGCGGCGTCCGAATGTCGGGCGTGGCCTCGCTGAAGGGAAATAACGCCACCTGCGCCGGCCTGTTCGTCGCAACACGGGGGAATCGCCTGAGGTTTATCATGCGGATGTCCTGCGAATGTCCCAGCGTTGTCGCTCCGGCCTGACTGCGAATCACGGTCGCGTCGAACTCCCACGCCGTTGAGCCGACGGGGCATCGCACGACCCAAACCTGTCCGTATCGACCGGTAAGGGGTTCATCGGCCTCGACGACGAACTCCGAAGGTCTGGTGCTTACGACGGTCGCCTCGACCGGACCGGTCCCGCCAGGCTGCGTAATGAAAACCCTGCTTCCCTGGGCAATCTGCCGGCTGGAACTGACCGCCTTCGAGCCGTCGTCGAATGACTGCTTGAAGCCGAGTTTCTCGCGCAGCGACCCGAGCATGGTGTTCAGGTTCGCGCACATCGCTTCGGACATTGCCGCGACCTTGGCGCTGCGGGTAAGCCGATCAACACCGCGATCAAATGCGCTGTCGGAGGTGAATATCGTAACAAAGTCCTTCACGCCGGAAAGCCTGGCGATGTGCCTGATCAGTTTGATTTCTTCCGCTCGAAGACCGGCGTCGTCGCTCCTGCGACGGAACGCGAACGCCCTTCGGTACATCTGTCCGTATTTCCAGACAGCGGCGATTACGACTCCGCCTGCCAGGGCAAGGGCCAGGATTATCAACACCCACCACACCCAGCCGGACGACCCGCCGGCGGAAGACGTGAAACTCCGCATCCCACCCCATCGGTCAACCGCCGAGGCCTCAAACATCAGCGGCCTGAAGTATTCAGTTATCGACGAGCATCCGTGCATGGGCATTACCCTGGTTTGTTTAGCGGATAAGGTTCGCCAGTTCCCGCAGCATTTCGTTGGCGACCTTGATGGTTCGCGCGTTGGCCTGGTATCCGTTCTGTGCCTGGATGAGGTTGACGAATTCGCCGGCGACGTCCACGTTTGACTGTTCCAGCGACCCGCCGCGGATGGTTCCTGCCCCACCGCTCATGCCTCTTGTGTAGAGGGGGTCGCCGGAGTTTCCGGAGGCTGCGAAGTAGTTATTTCCCAAGGCGGAAAGACCGGAGGGGTTCTGGAAGACCGCCATTTTAATCGATGCGATATTCTTGGTAACGCCGTTGGTGAACAGTCCTGCAAGGATACCTTCCTGTGTAACCGACATGCTGGCCAACTGTCCCGATGTATATCCGTCCTGGTCATCCATCGAGACGCTGGCGAGACCGACCTCTTCACCGGAGACGGTAATCTGTCGCCCGCCCACCAGTCCAAAGTCCACAGCCATCGTTCGCACTGTCTCTGGAGCGTTGCTGAACGTCATGCTGAATGTCGGATCGTCCGGAGGCGTTCCCTCGATACCGCCGTAGTTACCGTTTTCCTGGAATGTTATTCCGCTTATCCGCCTGTCGTTCAGGGCATCGACCTCACCGGTTACAGAAGTAACAACAAGGTCCCAATCACCGTCGCTGTTGCTGACAAATGAGGCGTTGAGGTTATGACCGATACCTTGTGAATCGAAAATTTCGATGCTGACATTCCGCGAAGCCTCGCCGCCCGCCTCCAGAATCTGGAAATAATCGGGCATCGTAAAAGTTCCGGTTGGGACACCGCCGCCGGTACCGGTGAATTCCAGCGTCATATCCGACTGGCTGTAACCGGCTGCGTCGTCGGTCAGGCGAATTTCGCCGTTGAAGATAGATGCGGTAGCGCCGCCGAAGGCTCCACTTATCGCCGTCAGCATGTCCCCCACTGTCGCCGTAGCCACATTGGTGATTACATATGTGGCGCTGACAGCACTACCGTCGTAATCGGCGCCCGTAATCTGAATTTCGTCGCCATTGACAAGACCACTGGTCTGGTTCAAGTCAGCCAGCAACGTGGTGTCTGTAACCATCTCACCTGCGGTGTACTGCAACCCGCTACCCAACACGTTGGTTGTCGGATGCGAGGTGTCTCCATTCAGGTTGCCCGAAACGCTGATACTCTCAGTTGCCTGGGCTTCGAGTGTCGCGTCGTAAGGAACTTTGATGCTGTCGTTTGTCTGGAATCCCTCCGTCTCGCCCTCAGTACCGAATCGCTGAACGCGATATCCGGTTCCGGGATCGACCAGGTAATAATCCGAATCGACCGCGAACGAACCGACGCGCGTAAAGACGTCGGTTTGTCCGTTGTTCAAGACAAAGTACCCCTCGCCCTCGACGGCCATATCCAGCGCCTGCCCCGTCGTAACCAGACCGCCCTGACTCATGATTCTGTCCACGCTGGCGATCTGCGTTCCGCTTCCGACCTGGATAGGGTTGGTTCCGCCGGTAGTTTCGGTCGGCTCGGTCGCTTCGCGCAGCGTACTGCTGAGCATGTCTGCAAAAACGGTCCGGCTGCCCTTGAAACCATACGTGTTCAAGTTGGCAAGGTTGTTGCCGGTTACGTCCAACATCGTCTGGTGTGCCTTCAGGCCCGAAACGCCCGCTAATAGTGCATTACCCATAATTTATCCTTTGCCAAAAGAGTTCCCGTTTTTCGTTTTATTCGCTGACGGATTTGATTTCATCCAGGGCGACGCTGTATTTACCCACGTTCAACCGGACGGACCCGTCAATTATGTTCACGCTACCGACCTGGCCGGTAACGGCGTGATCCGACCCCTCCGGGAAGAAGGAAATCGTCTTGCCGATTAACGCCGTCGCTTCGTTGAGTTCCGCTGTAAGCATCGCCCGCTGGAACATGTTGTCGATGTTTTCCAGGCGATCCAGTTGCGAAATCTGCTTGTCGATGTTCTCCAGATGCTCCAGTTGCGAAATCTGCGCCAACTGTGCTGTCATGTCCGAATTGCTCATCGGTTCCAGCGGATTCTGATTCTTCAGTTGCGTTACCAGCAGGTTCAGATAATTGACGCGAATGTCTTCGGCGCTGCCGGTTATGCCTGATATCGCACTCATATCGTTCTCCTAAATCCAGACGTTGATGGCGCCGTCGGTAAGCCCGACCGCCCCCGGCAGGATTTCTTCCACACCGGCCAATACAGGCTCATCCGAAGCGAGTTCACTCGCGGCGGTTTGCGGGTCGTGGCCCTGACCGCCCCGGTGCCACACGCCGCTCTCATCCCGTAATTGCGAAGAAAGTGCCGAATCGTTAGTCCCCTGTTCGCTCAGGGAAAGGTCCATCTGCTTCAACTGAATTCCCGCCTCGGCCAATCGGACCAGAAGGGCCGGGGCTTCCCGCTGAAGTTGGCTGAGCGTGTTGGGGTTTTCCACTTTCAGCACGCCGTGGACCTCATTGCCGTTGGCGTTCAGTGTTATGCTGACCTTGCCCAGTTCCGGAGGATTCAGGCGGATTACGACCTGATTACCCTGACGGGCCGCACTCGCACGCAGCGCTTCGACGATCTGATTTGTCGCAGAAGCCGGCAGCGAATCTCCCGAAGGAACCGTCGGCGTATCTATTACGTCAAAGCGAGGTGCGTCAGTCGCTGCGCCGACTTGCTGTGTGCCGTCCTGCACTACTTCAGCGTGAGGGACATGACTTCCGGCGACGGGATGGACGGACTGAACGGGGCCTTTGAAGGAGGCGTTGAGTTTCGCCTGCACCTGAACCCGGTCGGTCGATTCGACGACGCCGGTCAATTTGGCAATGCCGGTCGGTTCAGCGATGTCGGTCGGTTCAGACCCCTTCGCAAAAGCGATTTTCCGCCCTGCGCCGGGGTTGACAAAATCGCTTCTAATGCCGGGAACGGGTGAAGATTGACGCGGTGCATCGCCCGGCTGCTTCGTCCCTTTATCCGCCACCGGCAAATGCGAACTGACTGCCGATAGCAACACCTGCCGATTTCCGCTGGCGGTTTCGGCCCCCACCGGCAACTTGCCGAGGCCTTCAGCACCGTCTTCGGACAAAACCGGCTCAGCCGGAACATCAACGGCCTTGGGTGGCGTGCGAAGCGGCGAGGCCGGCTCTCCGACATTTATGTGCGGGCCGCCAACTGATTTCTCGACAACTTCTCCAGATGTAGTCGTCCCCTGTCCGGGCTGGGCTGCCGCAACGAACTTATGAACGTGTGAAACAACCTGTGCCTTGCCGGGCATCGCCGGCGCGACGGACAATGAAACGGAAATATCCTTCACAGCCCTCGTTTTGCCCGCGCCGGCGATTTGGGGCAGGACTGTGCCATCCGGTGCGAGAGCCTTTGCCGCAACTTCGCCGCTTTGGGCCTGTAACGGATTACCAGATGCCTGTGTCGCGTGAAGAACTGCTGAAAACGCCGGCGCTTCGATTGTCAGACCGTTGATAATCGCCGGCGACAGGCCCGGACATTCCGGGCTGATGGGTTTGTCGGACTTTCCGGCATCAGGGGCCTTGTCGGCAGGCGACTGCCCGGATTTGCCGGGCTTGTTTTCCCTTACCTCATTGGATGCCTCCGGGCTGGAGGTCTTTGGAGACTGACCGCTCTTACCGATACCGGATGCGGAACCGGTTTTAGCGGATTCCCCAGCCTGGGAACGCTTCGCCCGCCCGATAGCGTCGGACGACGAGGGCGCCGCCGTTGTCGGTGCTGACATCATCAAATTGGTTAGTGCAACATTCATTCCGAGAGCACACATATTCCTTCTGTCGGCCCATCATTAAGGCAATGTGCGTGCCAAAGACTTTGGAGTTTTTTAGAGATGATTCTAACAACCGTTTTGGAAAGGACTTACGAAATACAGACGCCCTCTTCGCTCTGCTCTTTATTCATGGACAAAAGCACCAAAGCGGAAGATTCTTCCGCCTGCGAGGAAGAATCTTCCGCTTAAGTATGGGGGTGAGTGACATTTTTTTCTGGCGAACCCCCTGCCCCCCGTCAGTAGCGGTCGGATGTTAGCCGCGTCGCCTGGAATGACGGCGTTTTTTTAGCCCCGCCAGGGGTGGTCGTTTTTAGCCCAGGCCGACCAACGGGAGGCC
>DAOWOP010000044.1 GCA_030642005.1 Planctomycetales bacterium | reverse complement strand
TGCCCTATGCCCTATGCCCTTTCTTTCCCTTCATCCGTTCCAGCGCTTTTCGCGCTTCTTTGGCCGCCGGGGATTGGGCGAACCTTTTGGCCACAGCCGAATAGGCCGACTTTGCGGCATCGGCGTTGCCCAGACGCTCGTTGACCCGCCCCGCCGACAGCAGCGCCTGCGGCGCCTCGTCGCTGGAGCCGAAGAATACCACCACACGCATCAGGTCAAGTCCCGCCTCGAGAAGCATCTTTTCTGCGGCGGATTTGTCCTGTTTCTGTTTGCTTAATCCCAGTTTCGCGCGACCCAGCAGCAGCATCGCCGCGGGAAGGTCTTCGGCGGTGAATTTTTTCATCCTCGGCTGCAATTGCCGAATCACCCGCTCGTACCGCCCTTGCTTCAATGACAGAACCGCCAGTCGCAGTTGCACGTTGGCGGAACCGTCCGGCGGCGGCATGGTTTTCCCGTTGGAGGGTTTGGTTTCCGGTGTTGCTGCTTTACCGGCGAGTTTCATAGCCTCCGCCCTCGCCTGGGCCAACAGGCCCTGACGCTCGTAAAGATCGACAAGCAATTGACGGATTGCCCTGGCGTACGCTTCGGACTTCGTTTCTCCAATCTTGCCTTTCAGCAGAGTGATGGCCCTGTCGTTGGCCTTGCTGCGTGGCGGGGCGAGTTTCCGCGGGCGCATGGCCAGAACGCCGGCAGAAGCGTCGGCCGTTCGATTCGGAGACTCGCGGCAGGCGTCATCGACTATCTTCAACCAGCGGACTGTGGCCTTGTCTATCTGTCCGGCCGAGACGCTTACTACCAGAAGGCGGTAATCAATCAAGGTCTTTTTCCACTTTTCGGAGGCCTTCCGCTCGACGGCGGAATAGGCTTTTTCAGCCTCGGCATACTTGCCCTGGTGAAGGAAGGTCTCGCCCAGCGTGAAATTTTTGTCGTCGGAAATACTGACGACGGCCAATTCACCTATCGACTTGCTTATGATTGCTCCGCTGCTCATTTGGAAACGGACCGCCCCATCGGCAACGCCCAGGATTGTAATCGGCTCATACGTCAGGCCGTTGGTCAGTTTAATCGAATCGGCGCACGCCGGCGCGGCGGCGGCCACGACCGCCGCTGCACACAACAGTAACGATATATTGTGTTTGGTGCGTATCATTTCATTCGCTCGGCTTGACAAATTTGAATTTTCCGCCGTTCTGGCTGGCTATCTGGCCAAGCACCTTCATCACGTCCGGGCTGTGGTGATGGTGCAGGATGGTATTGATGTGAATTTCTCCTGATTTGTTATTATCACGCAACCAGGCAAGAACGGCTTCGTTACCGTCTTTGCCCTTGTAGGAATAACCGCTCGTTCCGAATTCGCCGTCTGTCAGAAGGTATATCAACTTACCCTCCTTCCTGCCCGGCGCACGCTTCAGCACCTCGAAGGCTCGAATCAGCGCCGGAATCGGACTCGACCCAAATCCTTCTGCTTTAATACTTTTGATAAATTCCAGCGCATTGCGCTTGTTGGAGTTAGTGGCAAAGACCAGCCGGGGAGTAGGGCTTTCCTTGAACTTGTCCTCTGCGAAAAAGATTATGTGGAAGGTTTGTTGCGGGCTTAATTTGCTGAAGGACTTGATCGTTTCACGGCGGACCATCTCAAATTCGGTAAACATGGAGCCGGAGCAATCGACTACATAGACGATGTGGTAGGCGTTTCCTCCCAGGCCGAAGAACCGGGGTTTGGGTTTGCCTCCGCCGGCCAGCAGCCCCAGCGGAGCATCGGCCCCGCCTGCCGCCGCGCCGCCCATACTGCCGTAAAGTGAGATTTTATTTTCGGTTCGCCCCAGATCGGCCGACGGAATCCTCGAATCCCGTTCGGCCCACCGGTCGGCGGCGCGCTCGAGGGACTTCGCGGTCAGTTCAGGACTCATCTCGCCGGGTTTTATCCTCCCGCCGAGGTTCTCCGAAAGCGGAATTTCCGGAACGACAACGTTGGCCTTGAGCGCTTTCCGGGCCGTTACAATCATGATGAACGCCAGGATCACCAGCACGCCGGCGTGGAAGAACAGGCTGATAACCCACGGCATCAGTGTAGCCATCACTTCGATCAGCGCATCGGGCTTTTCGGAGATGGGTATTTCCTCATCGACCGGCGGCGGGGAAGGCTGCTCGGGGCAGGAAGTAAGGTAATCGCCCCGGCTGGGAACCTGTGGTCTGTGAAGGGACGCCAGACCCGCCGAAACCGCCACCCTGGCATTGCAATAAGGGCATTTGATCTTTGAGGACGGATCAGCCTCGACGCTCAATAACTTGCCACAATTCTCACATCGAAAGTCAATGGCCATGATCCATCTCCTTTCCTTTCGCCGTCGCTCCGCCGGGGCGCCGACCTGCACGCAGCGCAAGGCGGCTATCCTGTAGAGTATCCCAAAGAATTCGCCGCTTTTCAATAACCGCTGCCGGAAGTCATCGCGAACTTTTCTGTTCGTCCCGTTTTTCTTTGCCTATTTCTTTTTGTTTGCGTTGTTCGCGGCTGATATGCTACGCGAGTTCGCGCGAGGGTGGCGGAATTGGCAGACGCGCCAGGTTTAGGTCCTGGTCCCGAAAGGGGTGCAGGTTCGAGTCCTGTCCCTCGCATAAAATAGCAATCAGCGATCAGCATTCAGCAATCAGATAGAAAGGAAAAACAAATGCCGCAGGCGGACATCGGATTAATTGGCCTGGCCGTGATGGGTCAGAACCTCGTACTGAATATGAACGACCACGGCTTCACCGTGGCTGTGTTCAACCGCACCGTAAGCAAGGTGGATGATTTTCTTACCGGCGGCGCTAAGGGCACGAATATCATCGGCGCGCACTCTATTGAGGAGTTTGTCGCTGCGCTGAAACATCCTCGACGGGTGATGCTGCTGGTCAAGGCCGGTCAGCCGGTCGATGCCTTCATTGAGAAGGTCATACCGCACCTGGAGGCCGGCGACATCATCATCGACGGCGGAAACAGCAACTATAACGACACGATCCGCCGCTGCGAGTACGTCGAGTCCAGGGGCCTGCTCTACATCGGCACGGGCGTCTCCGGCGGCGAGGAAGGCGCACGCCACGGACCCAGCATAATGCCCGGCGGAAGCCCGGACGCATGGCAGCACGTCAAAGACATCTTCCAGGCCGTCGCCGCAAAGGCCGACGGCGCGCCCTGCTGCGACTGGGTCGGCGAAAACGGCGCAGGCCACTACGTCAAAATGACACACAACGGCATCGAGTACGGCGACATGCAACTCATCTGCGAGGCGTACTCGCTGATGAAGGCTGTCGGAATGACGCCGGCGGAAATGTCCGAGGCATTCGCCGAATGGAACACCGGCGAACTGGACAGTTACCTCATCGAGATTACACGCGATATCCTCGCGGCGAGAGACCCGGAAACCGGACAGGCCATGGTCGATGTAATCCTCGACACCGCCGGGCAGAAGGGCACGGGCAAATGGACGGGCATAAGCGCACTGGAGATGGGTATGCCGCTGACGCTTATCGGCGAGGCGGTCTTCGCGCGGTGCCTGTCGGCGCTGAAGGACGAGCGTGTCGCAGCCTCGGAAAAACTCCGCGGACCGAAACGAACATTCAAAGGCGACCGCGCCAAGTTCGTCGAGGACATCCGCCAGGCGCTGTACGCCAGCAAAATTATCTCCTACGCACAGGGCTTCATGCTGCTTCGGGCGGCGGCGGCCGAATACGGCTGGAACCTCAATTACGGTGGGATCGCGCTGATGTGGCGAGGCGGGTGCATCATCCGAAGCCAGTTCCTCGGCAGGATCAAGGACGCATACAGCAAAAAGACCCAACCGACGAATCTGTTGCTTGTGCCCTATTTCCGCTCTGCCGTCCGCAAGGCCCAGTCGGCCTGGCGGCGGGTGGTTGTCCAGGCCGTCCGCCTCGGCGTGCCGGTACCCGCATTCAGTTCGGCCCTGGCGTTCTACGACGGCTATCGCTCCGAGCGCCTGCCGGCCAACCTCCTCCAGGCACAGCGGGACTACTTCGGCGCGCATACGTACGAACGCACCGATAAGCCGCGAGGCGAGTTCTTCCACACAGACTGGACCGGCACCGGCGGAGACACCACCGCAAGCACGTACACAGCCTGACGATTGCGGATTGCGGTTTGCGGATTGTGGATTGCGAATTGAAGAATCGCACCGCAGTCGATAAATCAGGCAACGCCTGATTGAAATGGTTCTCCGAACTCGATTATACTACGAGTGTATAGTGAAGCAGGAGAAAAGCAGAATGAACACCAACATGACAATGGTTTACTGGAAAGGGGAGAAGTTCTGGCTTGGCAAACTCCTGGAGCATCCGGAGATAATGACGCAGGGTGAAACGCTTGAAGAATTGGAGGCCAATATCAGAGAAGCCTACCTCCTGATGGCTATGGACGATGTGCCGACCGAACATCAACTCAAGGCAATCGCGATATGAAACGAAAACAATTCGTCCGCCAGTTGGAAAAGGATGGATGTGTTCTCGTCAGGCATGGCGCCAATCACGATCTTTACGCCAACCCCGCGACCGGACAAAAGCAGCCGGTTCCACGACACAGGGAAATTGACAACGCTTTGGCAAAGCATATCCGTAAATATCTGGGGCTGGACTGATCCGGCGTGGCGGATTTACCCACCCAACTTTCCTTAAGAGAACAACCGAATGTCAAAGTCGAAAAAACGTTACGCACAGGACGATTACCTGCCGTACCCGCCGCCGAGCGAAGCCGAGGGGAGCAGAGTCGAACGGCGGATTGAAGGACAGAAATATGATTGACCAACTGAAAAAACTGACGGGACTGAAGGTTTATGAATCCAGCATAGTTAGTGCCGGCGATGTAACGTATTTCCTCGGCCGGCGGGGAGTGGAAAAATTGATAGCCTCGGTCGGTAACGGCGGCATCGCAGGCGAAAAAGTCGGCGAACTGAACGGCAAGCCGATTATCGTAGGCCCGACAGACCACGCGAACGCCCTGGTTATACGAAAATCGCTTCCGTGGACTTCTCCGAGGTGTCTCGGACTAATCAAGAGCGTCGGACTTGGCGACCGGCTGGGGCTGGCGACGCCGGGGCATATCCGCGCGGTCGCCGGAAGCGGACTTGGCGTGTTCCTCGCCCAGCAGTCGATCCGCGAGATGTCACGAACGCAGCGAACGCCCGACGGCGTGATGGACTCGGCTACGTGGGGCGTACTCCAGGAAGGTTTTAAGCAGGGCTTCGGATCTGATGCGGACCACCTGCAAACTTTTGAGGACATCGACCGGACAGTCAAAGCCGGTTTTACAATGTTCACAATCGACCCCGGCGCTTACGTGGACAATGATGCGGATTCCGAGCCGTCCAACGTCCTGGCCGAGAAGGTCGCCGCCATCGGCCTGTCGGAAATGGAGACAGATACCGCCGACCTGACCGGCAGATACATCGGAAAAACCTTCAATATGGACGGGGGGGAAATCACGTTTGATGAAGAAATCCTCCTTCGCGCCGCAGCCAAGTACGGCAAGGCCGTCGTCCATGTCGCCAAAATGTTCCGGCATCTCAAGTCTGTCGCCGGCGGGCCGGTCGAGGTGGAAATCTCCGTAGATGAAACCGAAACCCCTACAACCCCGGCGGAGCATTTTTTCTTCGCGACCGAACTGAAGCGTCTGGGCGTCGAATGGGTTGCTCTGGCGCCGCGATTCGTCGGGCGGTTCGAGAAGGGCGTCGATTACATCGGCGACCTGGACGCATTCGCCGCCTCGTTCGCCGAGCACGTCGCCGTCGCCAAGGCGCTCGGGCCGTACAAGATTTCTATCCACTCCGGCTCCGACAAGTTCAGCATTTACCCGATCATCGCCGACCTTGCCGGGCGGTATGTCCACGTCAAGACGGCCGGGACGAGTTACCTCGAAGCCCTGCGAGCAATCGCCGCGACCGACCCGGACCTGTTCGGCGAAATCCTCGACTTCGCACGCGAGCGATACGAAACAGACAAGGCTACGTATCACGTCTCAGCCGATGTAACGAAAGTCCCGCCGGCCGATTCGCTGAAAAACGAGCAATTGCCGGGGCTGCTGGACGACTTCGACGCTCGCCAGGTGCTGCACGTTACATTCGGGTCGGTCCTGACAGCCGACGACGGCGAGCAATTCGGCGCACGAATCCGCGCCGCACTGAAAGCAGACGAAGAGGCGCACTACGCCGTCCTGGAAAAACATCTTGGACGACACGTGAAACCATTTTCAATTTCCAATTGACAAGAAGCCGACAACAAAAGCAAAGTAAGCCTCCGAACAGGTTGACGACCTTCGAGAGATACAATTGGAAATCGGAAATTGGAAATAGGAGTACAAAATGGCAGACCCGGTTGAGACGCTGAAGGCGCTGAAAAAGACGAAGGAATTTTTCGTCGGTATTGATTCGGACGGGTGTGCGTTCGATTCGATGGAGATTAAGCACAAGGAGTGTTTCATTCCCAACATTATTAACAGTTGGGAACTCCAGGCCGTCAGCCGGTTCGCCCGCGACGTGGCTGAATTCGTCAACCTTTACAGCAAGTGGCGTGGCGTTAACCGCTTTCCCGCATTGACGTTGACGCTTGACCTGCTGGCTGAACACCCCAAGGCCGTCGAGCGAGGCTACAAGGCTCCGCAGGTTGATTCGCTACGGAAGTGGATCGCCGAAGAGACCAAACTGGGTAACCCGACCCTCGAGGCCAAAATTACCGAAAACAACGACGAGGTGCTCAAAAAGACGCTTGAATGGTCCCATGCCGTCAATGCCGACGTCAAAAAAATCGTTCGCGGCGTCCCGCCGTTCCCACACCTCCGCGAGAGTCTGGGGAAAATAGCCGAGTCGGCTGACGCCATCGTCTGTTCCGGCACGCCGGGCGAAGCGCTGAAGCGGGAATGGGACGAACACGACATCGCACAGTACGTCCACATTATCTGCGGGCAGGAGATGGGTTCCAAGACCGAGCACCTCCAGTACGCCGCCGGCGGAAAGTATGAGGCCGACAAGATACTGATGATCGGCGACGCACCCGGTGACATGAAGGCTGCCAAGGCAAACGACGCCCTGTTTTACCCAATTAACCCCGGCGATGAGGCTGCCTCGTGGAAGCGGTTTTTCGAGGAGGCTGCCGATAAGTTCTTCGCCGGTCAATACGCGGGTAAATACGAGGACGAACTAATCGCCGAGTTCAACGCCCACCTGCCCGAAAAACCGCCGTGGGTGGAATAGTAATTGGTAATTGGTAATTGGTAACTGGTAACTGGTAACTGGTAACTGGTAATCAGTAGGGGTTATCTGAAATCTGTTGGCGTGCTCGCTTCAGCGAGGCGTGTCTTTGACGTTACAAAAATATTCTTCGTCCGTACACAACCATGACATCGAAAAAAACAAAAAAGAAAACGCAGAAACGCAATAAAAAGCGCACAGTTGACGAATGCAACGGCTGTCCCGCCAAGTGCTGCCATGACCTTGTCATGCACATCACCAAGCCACGGACCCGCGACGACATCGACGAACTGAAGTGGGAATTGCAGTACGACACCATCCGCGTCTTTATCCGCTCTTATCGGTGGCATCGGATTATCCAGGGCCGGTGTATGTACCTCGACGAGGACAACTTCTGCACGATTTACGACCGTCGTCCCAAACGCTGCCGAGAGCATAACCCGCCCGATTGCGAACACTACGGCGAATTCTACGACGTGATGATCTCCACGCCCGAAGAACTCGACGAACATCTGGGGCGAAAACCCGCGCGATAATGTCATGTCTTTTCTTCGGCGCGCACATCACGGAATCGGTGAACGTTTTTTTCGGTTCCGACGGCCAGACTGACGACTGTTCGGAAAAGGATTTTCACGTCCATCATCCAGCAGTGGTGCTCGACGTAATAGATGTCCCACTCGATTCGTTCCGGCCAGGTCAGGCCCGTTCCGCCGTTGACCTGTGCCATGCCGGTGATGCCGGGTCTGACTCCCAGCCTGCGGCGTTCGAAATCGCCGTACTCAGCCGCCTGTTCGGGCACGGTGGGCCTGGGCCCGACCAACGACATCTGACCGGCAAGGACGTTGAACAGTTGGGGAGCCTCGTCGAGTTTGAATTTCCGCAGGAACCGCCCCACCGGCGTAACGGCTTCGTGATCGTCTGTGATTACAATTGTCGGGTCCGGGTCGTGTTTGTGGTCCGCCCGCATCGTGCGAAACTTTATCATCCGAAAAATCGCCCCGTCTTTGCCGACGCGGTCCTGAATATAAAAGCCCCTGCCTTTACTGGTGCAACGCACCAGAAGGTAAAAAATCAGCATAAAAGGGCTTGAGACCGCCAGCCCCACAGCAGCAGCGGCGAAATCAAAGACCCGCTTGGTTATTTCGTATGTTCTGTTCATAGGTTTATTCGCCGCGAACAACGCGAACCAAAACAGATTTATTTGGTAAAAAACTATTCGCTCGAAATCGAATTTTTTTGTTTCTTTTGGTTTAATCTTTGTTCGCGTTGTTCGCGGCGAATTATTTCTTCCCGACCCGGATCGGTTCGGCTGCCGGTTGGGTCTCATTTCGTACCCGGACCTGCTCGGCGACGTTTTCGACCATCTCCGCAAGCGCGCCGGCGACGGCGGGGTCCTGCGATTCGTCAAAGTCGGCCTCGGCTGCACCTGCGTCGGTATTGACCCGCATGGCCAGGTTCATCGGTATCTCGCCCAGCAGCGGCAGGTTGGCATCCCCGGCTGCCTTTCGCGCGCCGCCCCGCCCGAAGATATCGTGCTCTGCCTTGCAGGAGGGGCAGACGAAATAACTCATGTTCTCGACCACGCCGAGGACGTGAATACCCAGTTTCTGGTACATTTGCGCCGCTCGCATCGCATCGCCCAGCGCCACCGGCTGGGGCGTCGTTACGATTACCGCTCCGGTTACGCCGACCGTCTGGGCCAGCGTCAGCGGCGGGTCGCCCGTACCCGGCGGGAGGTCCACCACAAGATAATCCAACTCGCCCCAGGCTACGTCCGAGATGAACTGCTTTATCGCGCCGTGGACCATCGGGCCTCGCCATATCATGGCTGCGCCCGGCGGGATAAAATTGGCCATTGAGATAACCTTCAGCCCGCAGGCATCGAACGGGGCAATTTGTTTTTCGCCGACCATCACAGGTTCTGCCCCTTCGATACCTGTCATCATTGCGATTGAAGGCCCGTAGATGTCGCAGTCCATCAGCCCGACGGCTGACCCCGCCCGACGCAGGCCGATAGCAAGGTGCACAGCGATGGTGCTCTTGCCAACGCCGCCCTTGCCCGCGCCGACGGCGATGATATTTTTCACACCCGAAAGAAGACGCTCGGAATTATCCGTATTACTCATTTAACTACTCCCGAAAACTTGTCCTGGAATCATTACTTACTTTTTTCCGCCGCTTCATCAATTTTCCGAATTATCAATTCTCCGCTCAATCCCTTTCGCAGGCGGATGGGTTTGGGATTTCCCGGCGTGAATATCACCGTCAGCGGCGGCCCGGGTTCGCGGAGTTTCTCGAAGAGCATCTTGCCGGCGGGCATGTCCTTGCGTGTAACGTCGCCCTTGAAGGCAACCACGCCCCTGGCCTGAAGGGCCTTGGCCAGATCGAGGTCGTTATAGACCGTCATGTCCAGCACCTTGCATTCCGGGCACGTGGTCGCGGTGAATTTTATCAGGACGATTTTACCGGCCTGCCGGGCGAGGGCGATCTCGGCGGCGTCGTAAGGACGCATTTTGACGGCAAGGGGTTTCGGCGGTGTCAGCATCCACCATCCCGCTGATACAGCGATAGCGGTTGCCGCGATGCGGACGGACCATTTCTTCCACCCGGCAGAGTCGAACCGCACCCACGATCCCCACATCCAGGCCGCACACGCCAGCACCACGCCGTAGGCAGCCACCCAGGCAGGATATGCCTTGTCCATTTGTGTCCGCAGCAACCAGACCGCGATCAGCAGAAACACGAAGCCCACCGATTGCTTGAACAGGTCTGTCCACTTACCGGCTTTGGGAAGGCGTGCGACGATCTTCGGGAAGCACGCCAGCATCGCATGCGGGGCCGCCATTCCGACGCCGATGAGGATAATCGCCACCGTTCCGGCAGGCAGGGGTAGAAACAGCACAGCCGATGTGAACACCGTCGCTATAACGGCGAAACTGCACGGCGTCGAGAGCACCGCCATCAAAAAGCCCATGCCGACGGCCCCGAGATGCCCCCGGCCTGTGCGGGCAGAAGCGACCCTGCCGGAAACCGTAACGGTGAAGGCGCCGAACATGTTGGCTGCCAACACCACCAGAAGCAGTATCATCGCAATGACCGAGCCTGTGTGGCGGAAAAGGTCCGCCTGCTTGATCGTGTATTGCAGCGACAGTTTCAGTGTTACGTTGGCGACGGCCAGGACGACGAAGAACAGGACGATTCCCCCGGCGAAGGCCAGGCCAAGCGTGATAAACCGCCGGCGCGACTGGCCTGCCTGCTCCAGCAGCGCCAGCAACCGAAGCGGGATCACCGGCAGGACGCACGGCATAATGTTAAGGATAAGCCCCGCCAGCAGCGCCAGAGCGAAAGTCGCCAGCGCTTTTGCATCCGCGCCGGATGGAGCGCCCCATTCGGTAGTTATCACAGACCCGCCGGCAAGCGAGTCTTTCCACTGCTCAAGTGTCTTTGATTGCGAAAGGATTTCCTTAACCCGGTCGGTCCACTCCGGCGAAGCGATCGTCGCCGAACCTACTTCAACAGCAACCGGGACTTTGTAGTCAACCGGAATACATCTGCCGCTTTTTTCGCATATTTGACCGTTGACGGTTACCGATAGTTCGACCCTTCCAGGCTTGAATTCGTCAGGAACCGTCAAGGTAAAGAACAGATACCCTTTGCCTTCATAAACGTTGTGCGTGTCGGATTGACCGGCCTCATACTGCGTAACATGAGGTTTTGTCGGCCCATAGAGCATCTTGCCAACATCGACCCACAGGAAGTTCGGGGCGATTTCAACCCAGAGGCTCATAGGCTTGACGACCGTTCCCCCCGCCACCGGGCCATAGAGCCAGGCGTTATCGGCGACGGTCATTTCCACCGCCACCTGGAATGACTCGCCGGGCGCGACGGTACTGTGCGAGATGATTGCTCGGGCGGAGAAAGTTTTTTCTGCTTCGTTTATATCGGGAACGAGGACAAACTGATTCAACGACACATCATCGGCTTGCCGTTTCGCCGCAACCGATATACCGGACAGCGCCGCCGTTGATATTGCAACTATGAGAATCCAACCGATTCGCAACATGATAAACCTTCCCATTTCCTGATGCCCATTACAATATCAGCATTGCGTCGCCATAGGAATAGAAACGGTACTTCCGTCGGATTGCCTCGGCGTAGGCGTCCTTGATTATTTTTATCCCGTCGGTCGAGCCGGGGCAACAAAAGGTTGCTGCCAGCATCAGCAGCGTCGAACGCGGCAGGTGAAAATTGGTCAGGAGGACATCGACAACGCGGAACTCGCCCGGCGGATAGATGAACATATCCGTCCAGCCGGTCCGTGCTTCCAGCGGCCCATTCGCAGCGGCGGTCTCCAACACGCGGACGCTGGTGGTCCCGACGGCTACGACCCGCTGGCCCTGCTGTTTGGCGGCGGCGACGGCGTCGGCTGACTCTGCCGGGAGTTCGTACCACTCCGAGTGCATTTTGTGCCGGTCGAGTTGCTCGATCTTGACCGGGGCGAATGTTCCCAGGCCAACGTGCAGCGTAACGACGGTTGATTCGATTTTCCTGGCCCGAAGGTCCGACAGGACGTCCTCGGTGAAGTGCAGCCCGGCAGTCGGGGCGGCAACCGCACCGGGATGAGAAGCGAAAATCGTCTGATAGGCCCGGCGATCCCGGCTGTCCGGGTGGTCTCTGTGGATATACGGCGGCAGCGGCGTCGTGCCGATGCGCTCAAGCAGTTCAGACGCTCCGGCAGGAGGCGTAACGGTAATGCGCCAAAGACCTTCATCAAGCCGACTTTCCAGTTTGGCTGTCGTCGGCGGTTCTTCCGAAAGTGTCAGTTCCTCGGCAACCTTGCATCGGCCCGCGCCCTTGAGCATCACTTCCCATCGACCGGCGGACAGTTCGCGCAGGAACAGCCCTTCGATTCGCCCGCCCGTTCTCCGGCGGCAGGAAAACTTCGCCGGGACAACGCGGGTGTCATTCAGCACCAGCAGGTCGCCTTCGCTCAGCAGGTCGGGTAACTCGCTGAAGACATGATGGCTGACCTGGCCGGTTGCGCGGTCCAGCACCATCAGCCGGGACCGGTCGCGCCGTGCCGCCGGGGCCTGGGCTATCAGTTCGCCCGGCAGGTCGTAGTCAAAATCCGAGGCTTTAAGCAGCAGCGTCATTTTCTTGCGCCCGTCTTCTCGTTAAGGGCGAACACATACCCTTCACGTTGGTTCGCTGCGGTAACTCATTACAATGGAAAAGGTTAAGCCGAAAAACCCCCGTTTGTCCACAGTTTCCCAACACCTTTTTCACGCCGCGGCAAAAAAGTATCCGACCTTTTTTTCACGACTCCTTTTTTCGCTCTTTGTCATTTGATATATTGGTGTGAAGTTACGCCCGTAGCTCAGCAGGATAGAGCGGCGGTTTCCTAAACCGCAGGTCAGAGGTTCGAGTCCTCTCGGGCGTAGTGAAAAGAAGGACTATTTCGGGGACAAGATCTGTCGGGGCGGTGATTGTTGCTTTGCCGAAGCGGCTTGTCTGCTTTGGCGGTTGCCGAGTATTGGGTCCTGGTCAAGGTAGAGTTCCCACCGGCTCATAATCTCGAGCATTTCATTGCCGCGTTTGCAGTCTTCGACGGTCATTTTTCCGGCGCGGACGAGGTCGTAGTACGGTGTGAGGCTGGCCTGTCGATAAAGTCCGGCGTAAAGTTTATAGAATTCTTCTCGCGGTAGTTTGGTTGGTGTAACGGCGTGGAGAGCGTCGAAGCATGTGTAATCGTCCGTCAGCAGTTCGTCTTTCCGCTGGCGGTACAGTTCCGTCCCCGGCAGCGGGGTCAGGACGGTGAACTGCATCTGGGTGATTTTCATTCTATCGACGTAATCGTGGAGGCGTTTGAAGTCGTCGGCCTCCCATTGAGGGTCAGTGATGAACGCGCCCCAGACGATGACGCCGTTGTCGTGCATAATACGGACAGCCTCATCGTTGGTCTTCATGTCGGTGCCCTTGTTGACGCCTTTAAGCCCTTCGTCGGAGACTGCCTCCAGCCCCAGCAGCACAGACGACAGACCGATGTCCGCCCATTTTTTCACCAGGTCCGGGTGTCGAACGACCGAATCGGTACGGCACTCCATGCTGTAACCTTTTTGTATTCCTTCGGCTACGATCATCTCGGCGATGGCGGTCTCGCGCTTGTAATTCATCAGGAAGTTGTCATCCATGAACGTGATATGGTCGAAATCGACGGTCTTGATCTCATCGATGACGCGTTTGGCCGACATCTGCCTGGTTATGCCCTTATAAAACTGCCAGACGCTGCAGAAATTGCACCGGAACGGACATCCCCTGCCTGTAGCCATGGCGATGTCCGGCTTGCTGAACAGCCAGAAATATTCCTCCCGGTTATGCTCGATCAGGTCCCGCCGCGGCAGGGGCAGTTTGTCCATATCCAGTTTCATCGGGCCTGCGGCATTGTGAACGAAATTTCCGTCGGCATCCCGCCAGATGAGGTCTGGTATGTTCTTCAGCGATTTATGGTCGCCGACGGCTTCGAGAAGTTGCGGGAAGTTCAGTTCGGCCTCACCGGCGGCGATGACATCCACGTATGGCAGATGGAAATCTTCCGGCAGGAGCGAGGCGTGAATTCCGCCGATGACCGTGAAAATTTCGGGGGAGAATTCCTTGGCTGCACGCATCACGTCCTGTGCGGCATAGACCTCCGTCGTCAGGGCCGTTACGACGACCATATCCGGCGCAAACTGCTCCAGTGTACCGGCCAGGTCGTCTTCGACCCGCATATCGAGAATGCGGAGGTCATGGTCGCCCGCGCTTGCGGCTACCATCTCCAGCGCCAGCGGCTCCGGCATCGCCGCGAGGCGAAAACCGATAAGCGAGGACTGGCATTCAGGATGTACAAGTAATATGCGCATGTCTGTCGTCAGGCCCAGGGGAAAGACTGCCCGGTCAGTGTCGTATAGGCCTGGATGTACTTCTGGCGGGTCTTCTGGACGATTTCCGCCGGAAGAACCGGCGCCGGTGGTCGGCGGTTGAATTTAATCTTGTCGAGATAGTCGCGGACGAACTGCTTGTCGAAACTCGGTTGGGACCGCCCCGGCTTGTACTCGTCGGCAGGCCAGAAGCGGGAGGAATCCGGCGTAAGCACCTCGTCGATGAGTGTCAATTCGCCGGCATCGTCGTGGCCCCACTCGAACTTGGTGTCGGCGATAATCATGCCACACTCGGCGGCATACTCGGAGGCGGCGGCGTACAGGGCGATGGAGCGGTCACGCAACTCCGACATGATCTCCTGACCCACAATCTTGCCAGCCTGCTCGATGGAAACGTTCTCGTCGTGGCCGGTCTCGGCCTTGGTGGCGGGCGTGAAGATCGGGGCGGGAAGTTTCTGGCCCTGCTTAAGCCCCGACGGAAGAACGATCCCGCAGACGCTCTGGGTCTTCTGATATTCACCCCACCCGCTGCCGGCAAGATAACCTCGCACCACGCACTCGATAGGGATCGCATCGCACCGCTTGCACAGCATGAATCGACCGTCGAGTTCTTCCGTGCGGAAGTCGTCCGGCAGGTCCTTCAGGGCAGAGGACAGGACGTGATTGGGCATCGCATCGGCCAGTTTCTCGAACCAGAAAAGGCTGATCTGGGTGAGCACTCTGCCCTTGTCCGGGATGCCGTTGGGCATAATCACGTCATAGGCGCTTATGCGATCTGTCGCGACGATGACGAGGTTGCCGCCGAGATCGTAGATGTCGCGGACCTTCCCGCTGCGCTTGGGATGCCCCGGAATCGACGTTGTCAATAAAGCGGTCGTTTTCATATGCCAGTCTTTTACCTGCCGGAGGCGCCAAAATCAAGCGAAACGTCAAGAACATCGCTATTCTTCATTTTCATCTTCTTCTTTTGCCTCTTTTAGCAAAGACAAAATCCCTGAAATCCGGTAATCCCTGAAATCCTGCTATTCTTTCCTCTTTTTCTTCTTCTTCTTTTTCTTCTTCATCTCACAACCAGGTACGCCGTCAAAAAACCCAGTTGGGTCAGGAAATTCGTTGCCAGCAAGGCCTTTCTGGACATTCGCCCTCGGCGTCGGACGATCAACGTTCCGGCACCCAGCGCCGTCGCCACAGCCGCCGCCGGCGGAATGAAATGACGCCAGGGATAAAGAAAATTCAGCAACATCAGCGACCCTGCCAACGGGACCGCCAGGCAAACAGCCGACGAAAGCGGGCCGACGGTTTCAGCGAAACACCTTGCCGGCGGGTCGGTCCGGTCGTCAGGACGGTGAAATTGCACGAGCACTACCATGCTCCACGCGCCCCACACCGGCATCAGCAGCAGCACCCGACACAGCGGGCGAGGCCAAAGCCAAGCCAATTGCAGGGACAACTGCGTAGGCCAGTCGGGATTGGACTGGCGAAAGGCATAGTTGAGAACCACCGCAACGACGGCCGCCAGCAGCGCCGGGCCAACCCATCGGCTCAGGCGTCCCACGCCCACAGCCGATTCGATAAGCGACGCCGCCGACCGGCGGTAAGGCCCGAAAACTATCACCAACCCACACACCAACGACGAAACCACCCAGTAGTTCAGCAGGTGAGGCCAGACCACACACGTTACGTGAGAGGTCAAATCCCATAGCCCCGCCAGGACCGCTCCGATTGCGATGCTAAGCAGCATCATCGCCCCGGCCAATCGCTCGAACCGACGCGGATCAGTCCCGGCGAGACTTTCCGTCGAGGACGTCAGCAATAAAAACGCCGAGATTACCCGTTTGAAAAAGTTCTTCACAGTTGCCTCATAATGGTAAAACCGACCCACGATAGCAAACGAACTTTTGTCAGCCCGGAACCAAACGCCTGCCTGCCCTTCGGGTCTGAGCCTCTCTTCGAGCCTGAGCCTCAGAGCCGAAGGCAGGGTCGAAGACCGACGGGCAGGCAGGGAACAAAGCGGAACGAAACGGAACAATTCGGAACGATTCGGAAAGATTCGGAAAGATTGGGAAAGATACGGAAAGATACGGAAAGAATGGGAAAGAATGGGAAAGTTTAGGAAAGTTTTAAAAACACGTAACTCTTTAGTTGCCAAGCACTTACGCATTTCACCCCCGAAAATCACC
>DAOWOP010000080.1 GCA_030642005.1 Planctomycetales bacterium | reverse complement strand
GATTTACGTGTTTTTAAAACTTTCCCAAACTTTCCTAAACTTTCCTAAACTTTCCCAATCTTTCCCATTCTTTCCGAATCTTTCCGAATCGTTCCGAATCGTTCCGAATCGTTCCGTTTCGTTCCGTTTTGTTCCGCTTTGTTCCCAACCGGCTTTGTTGGTCGGCGGTATTACACACAATACCTGGCGCTATCCGCGATTAACTTAATCCTTAGTTTCCCGCCGTTGTAACGTTGCACTCATCCGTCCGCCTGCCTGCCCTTCGGCAGGTTGGTGAAGCCATTTTTCAGGAGTTACGACGAATGATTGACCTTGGCGATTTCATTCGGAACATACCGGATTTCCCCAGGAAGGGCATCATTTTCAAGGACACCACGCCGTCGCCGGGCCGATGTGATCGTGGCAATTCAGCGGCGAGGAACTGAATACCCATCGGCCCGCGTTGAGAAGCAACAGCGGACAATAATGAGTGATTAAAATTGTGCCGCCGGGTCTTGTGCGAAGGATAAAAGCGGTTATACTGCCGCGCTTTCGACGTTCGCTTCACAGGCGGCGGATATTGAGGAGTACGAGAAATGGCAGATAAGTTTGTCGATAACATCATGGAAACGGTCGAGGCCCGCAACGGCGGGGAAGTAGAGTTTCACCAGGCGGTGCGGGAGGTAGTCGAGTCCATCGCGCCGGTCGTCGAAAAGCACCCGGAATTCGCCGCCGCCGGCATCGTCCGGCGAATGGTCGAGCCGGAGAGGCAAATCCTCTTCCGTATCCCCTGGATGGACGACAACGGCCAGGTCCACGTCAATCGCGGCTTTCGCGTCGAGTTCAACAGCGCCATAGGCCCGTACAAGGGCGGGCTGCGGCTCCATCCGTCCGTCAACGTCGGGATTATCAAGTTCCTCGGATTCGAGCAGGTCTTCAAGAACGCCCTGACCACCATGCCCATCGGCGGGGGCAAGGGCGGAGCCGACTTCAACCCGAAGGGCAAGAGCGACAACGAGGTGATGCGCTTCTGCCAATCCTTTATGAGCGAGTTGTTCCGCCACATCGGGCCTGACACCGACGTACCGGCCGGCGACATCGGAGTGGGCGCACGCGAAATAGGTTACCTGTTCGGCCAGTATAAGAAACTCACAAATACCTTCGTCGGCGTCCTGACCGGCAAGGGCCTGGACTGGGGCGGGTCGCTGGTGCGGACAGAAGCCACCGGATACGGGCTGGTGTATTTCGTTACGCGAATGCTCGAAGCCCGCGGCAAGGACTGGAAAGGGCTGAAGGTCGTAATTTCCGGTTCGGGCAACGTCGCTATCTACGCCGCGCAGAAGGCCCAGCAACTCGGCGCAACCGTCATCGCGCTTTCCGACAGCAACGGGTATATCGTCGATAACGACGGCGTCAAACTCGACACCGTCAGGCAGATCAAAGAAGTCCGTCGCGGGCGGATTAAGGAATACGTCGAAGAGCACCCATCCGCCGAGTTCCACGAGGGCTGGGACGGTATCTGGACTGTCGCCTGCGACGTGGCCTTGCCGTCGGCTACGCAGAACGAGATAGACGAGGCGGCAGCCAACGCGATGGTCAAGAATGGCTGCATCGCCGTCGGCGAGGGCGCGAACATGCCATCCACGCCGGAGGCGGTGAAGGTTTTCCTCAACGGCGGGGTATCCTTCGGTCCGGCCAAGGCCGCCAACGCCGGCGGCGTCGCCACCAGCGCGCTGGAGATGTGCCAGAACTCCATAAGGCTGAGTTGGTCCTTCGACGAGGTTGACAAGCGTCTCAAGACGATCATGGACAACATCTACACCCAGTGCGTCGATGCCTCCGAGGCTTACGGCTGCGAGGGCAACCTGGTCGCCGGCGCCAACATCGCCGGGTTCCTCAAGGTCGCCAGGGCAATGATGGCACAGGGCGTGGTCTGATAATCACAATCCCGCTATCTTTTTTTCAGCGCCGTAATGTATGAACGATTCAAACAACAGGTGTGCGAACCGACCCGACATGCGGCGTATATCGGATACGCCTTCGACTATTCCAGTGTGATAGTCCGGATTTCGTTCCGCACCACAAAATACAGTATGCCGTCGTGAACCTGTAGGAATTGTCCGGGCCAATCGCCTGTTCGGACGATCTGCTCGAATGAGATTTCCGAACCTTTCAGCGCAAGCGTGCAGATGTGCTCGCCGAAGGAGGCATAGATTTTCCCGTCAGGCCCGACGGCCGGGGCGCCGAGGTTATCGGTAATCTCGTTCAGATATTCGATCGAGCCGTCGGCGGGGTTCCATACAAACAGCGTTCCGGTCCCCAAATGCCAGGTGAATTCGGCCTTCCCCTCCAGGCCGAGCACCGATCCGGACGGCAGCATCGCCAGCAGGCGGGTAACCTTTACTCCGTCGCGGGCGGCCTGTTGGCGAGCGATGGTCAGGCTGTCGGTGTCGAACGCCACAAGTTGCGCGGTCCGCTTTGTTGCCGGGGTCGAGTCGCCGTCGGCATATACTTCGGTGGCGAAATATATCCTCTTTGCGGCAGGGTCGGCCACAAGGCTGTTGGGTGTCTGGTCAGGGACGATATTCCGCCAGACGCGGATTTCGCCGTCGGCAGGGTCTATGCGGGACAGCGCCCCGCCCAGGTGGCCGGACTCGGCGCTTGAGGCCATCCATGCGAACCGCCCGTCGTGAACAAAGGCCTTGGGCCTCATCTGTTCGTCTCCCGCGCAGGCCAGGACGCGCGGGTTGTCGGGCCAGGACGCCGGCGCGGTCGGATCGAACGCGGTAACGCTGCACGTGGTGTAACTGGCCATTATCAGAGAGGCGGTGGCATCGTCCCAGACCATGCCGCAGATTTGCCCGCCGCCGGAAGCGGCCCGGCCAAGGTCTCGCCCCTTATCGGTTTGAAGGTCCAACTCCCAGAACCGCTGATTGATAAAAGGAGCGCCGAATGCCCGACTGATCTGCGGAACGACGCACATCGCGTGGGTGTCCATCGGGCCGGTCGAGTCGAGTTGACAGTCAAAGACTTCGCTTGTCTGCGTGTCGTAACGCAGGTATCGCCCGCCCGAATCCAGCGCACAGACATATCGGTCAGCCAGAGCATGGAGTTTCGCCGGCTTATCGTCGGCGAAGCGTTCCCGCACCGGCTCCCACTGCGAACCGTCCAGGTCGGGATCAACGCGATACAGGCCGCCATCGGGCCAGAACTGGCCGAAGATGCTCCCGTCAATAAGACAGCAGGCCCGCCTATGTAAATGACGACCCGATTCGGCATCTCCCGGCGGGGCGATGCGCCGGAGAAACTCGAACGACGGATACCGCAGGATGAGAAGTTCATCGCCGATTACGACTGCAAGACGCTCGGCGTCCAGGAACGCCAGCCATTGCGTATAAATCTGGCCTTCAAGCGCTTCAGGCGTATGCGACGTCGCCTCCAGCGTGGCCGGGTCCAGCAGTATGAATCTGGCTTGGGGAATGTTCAGTCCCAGGATAACCCTGCCGTCGGGGCATTCCCGGACGTTGTGCGCGCACGCTGCCGGGGGTTGTTCGGAATCCAAAGGCTTGAAGGTCTTCAGCAGTTTCCGTTTTCGCCAGTCATAGACGCACGCCTCGGACGGCGAAGCCGACCAGACCACCAGAGAATCTGTAACGCACCCACCCCATGTAATATCGTCCATCTCGCCGCTGACGAGCGTCTCGAAGCGGTCGGCCCGGGGATCATAGACGATCAACGAGCCTTCGGAGCAGCCGAGGTAAAGCCGCCCGTCGGGTCCTGTCCGCAGCATGTACGCACCGCCTATCGGCTCCGGCAGGCGGCGGTGGAAACTCTTGCCGGTGTCGGGATCGAAGATGTATATCCGCCCGCCGTTGCCGGCGCCGTAGATACTCGAGACCAGGTGCGTTCGCCCGTCGATGTCGATCTCGGCAATTTCGGCGTTGACGAAAGGCAGGCGCGTTTCAGGAATTTGATATTTCTGCATCATCGTATTTCTTCCTCGAAGTATTCTTACTCCAGCGGTATCGCCCAGAGTTCATTGTGCACGACGGCGTACAGTTTGCCGTCGGCGACCTGCATAAATTCGCCCATCGTTCCGGGCGTCTGGACGATAGGCCGGAACGCTACGCGCGCGCCGTCCAGTGTAACCTCGCAGATTTGATCACCGACGGAGGCATAGACTCGGCCATCCGGCGCGGTAACGGTGCGGCCCCGCCCTTCCGGGCCTCCCGGCCTTTCATGGGGAGCCAGTCCTCCGGCAGGGGCCTGCCCCAGATGCTCAATCGCTCCGTCGGCCGGGTCCCAGGCGAACATCGTCCTTTCGGCGGGGTCGGACCCCGTGGCAAGGCCAAGAATCGACCCCGACGGGAACATCGCCAGCAGCCTTAGCGTTTCGGTCTTCTCGCCGACGGTCTGACTCCGCTCTATCTTCAGGCTGTCCATGTTGAAGACCACCAGTTGAGCAGCCTGTTCGGTCGGCGTGGCCGAGTCGCAATCGGCGTGTATGTCGGTGGCGAAGTACACCTGTCCGGCAGCCGGGTTGACCACCAGGCTGTTGGGTGTCTGGTTGGGCACGATATTTCGCTGGACGCGGATCTCCCCCGTCTGTGGATCGATGCGGGACAGCGCCCCTCCGAGGTGACCATACTTGGCGCTGGAGACCAGCCAGATGAACCGTCCGTCGTGGGCGAAGGCGATGGGCCTGAGTTGTTCGTGCTCCACGCCGGCCAGCACGCGCGGGTTTTCCGGCCAGGCCGGTGCGGAGGCCGGGTCGAATGCGGTGATGTTACAGGTGGTGTAATTGGCCATTATCAGAGAGGCGGCGGCCTCATCCCAGGCCATGCAGCAAATCTCCCCGCCGCCGGGTGCTGCCCTGCCGAGGTCTCGACCCTTATCGGTTTGAAGGTCGATATCCCAGAACCGCTGATTGATATACGGCGCCCCGAAGACCCGGCCGATCTGCGGAACGACGCAAATGGCGTGGGTATCCATCGGGCCGGCCGAGTCGAGTTCGCTCTCGAAGAGATCGCCGCTGTGCGTATCGTAGCGCAGAAATTGCCCGTCCGTGGTCAGGGCGCAGACGTGCCGGTCCGCCAGGGCGTGGAGTATCGCCGGCTCACCGCCGACGAAGCGTTCGCGCAGAAGTTCCCAGTTCGCTTCGCTGCCGGCGGGATTGAGCCGCCACAGATCGCCGTCAGACCCGAAGAGAGCATAGATGTTTCCCCTCAGCAGACAGGAGGACCGCTTCGTTTGAACAAAGCCCAGGACCGCATCGTCCGGCGGAGCGATGCGACGGACCTGCTCAAGGGACGGATACTGCAACAGGAAAAACTCGTTATTCCGCTGGAGCACAAGGCGCTCGGCGTCGAGGAACGCCAGCCACTCGATGGCGCTTTGTCCTTGCAGCACCGGAGGCGTGTGGGAGTTCGCCTCAAGCGTCTCTGTATCAAGCACTACCAGCCTGGCCTGAGGGACGTTGAGGCCCAGCATAACCTTACCGTCCGGACATTCCAGGACACTGTGGGCGTACAGGCTCGCAGGACGTTCAGAATCCAGCGGCCTGAAGGTCTTCAGCAGTTTCCGCTTCCGCCAGTCATAGACGCACGCATGGCCCGGAGAGGCCGACCAGACCGCCAGCGAATCGGTAACGCACCCGCCCCATGTGATCCCGTCCATCTCGCCGCTGACGAGCACCTCGAAGCGGTCGGCCTGCGGGTCATAAACCGCCAGGGAGCCTTCCCCGCAGCCGAGGTAAAGCCGGCCGTCGGAGGCGGTCCGCAGCATGTACGCCCCCGGCATGCCCTCCGGCAGCGGCCTACAGACGCTCCGACCGGTGTCGAGGTCAAACAGGTAAATCCGCCCGCCGTTCCGACCGCCCCATATGCTGGATACCAGGTGCAGTCGGCCTTGGAACTCGACCTCGGGGATTTCAGTATTGACGAAAGGCAGGCGCGTCTCAGGAATTTGATATTTTCGCATCATGTTTCTCCTTTGGGATTCACGATAGGGTGACACGGTCAAGCGGAACTACCGGCAGGGGTAGGCAGGAAGTGGAGTTTGGCCGCGCCACACTGGATTTTCTACCCCATTTCCGGGATGAGGCGCTTGAGGTTCTTGTAGAGGATTTTTTCCTTCTGGGCCTTGGTGGCCTTGACTGTCTCTATCGCCAGCAGCGCCGGCCGAGGATATCGCAGCAGCATCGTCGAACCGAACATGAGCCTCTCGGCAGTGCATATCTTCAACCCCTTTTCGATACCAATCCCGCACCCGCCGTGCATTATGGCGGCATCCTGATATATCTTCGGCGCCTTTGCGCCTCGCAGCGGCTTGACGGCGTCTGAATTAAGCAGCATGAACGAGGCGCCGCGGAACTTCCTGAACATCGCCATGATTTCATCGGTCGGGACCTGGCGGGAGTGGTCCAGATGGCTTCGCCCGCGCAGGTCCATAACCCGCCCATAGACAGCCACTGTCATCTTCAGTTCGTGTGCGGCGGCGACTATTTCGGCGGCTACGTCGTCGGTGAGTTTGTACGGGTGATACTGCGGGATCAGCCGCAGCACCGGCATCGACCATTCTTCCCGGCACTGCTTCAGGTCGTCGGCCCAGCCGAAGTAGGCCGGGTTAAGGATCGCGCAGGGGATCAGGCGGTCGCGGTAGCGGCGGACCTGCCGGACGAGTTCGCGGTTGGCTTCATGGGAATCCTTGTAGAAGACGCCCTGAAGCGAACCGACCAGCGCCTTGTCTATGCCGGCGGAATCCATCTGCCGAAGCAACTCGGCGGCGGTCGTATGCGGCAGGCGGCGATAGGGCCAATGACCAATCCATGTGTCGGCGTCATATATCATGCTCATATCTTCCTCATCTGAAGTATTCGTTGAAAGTTTTCGCCCCAGATCATCTCTTTCTGCCGCTGTGTGATGTTGGCATCGAGTATCTTGCCGACACCCCGCTCGGTTGACATATCGGTGGCGAAAAGGAGACGTTCTGCACCGAGGTCACGGACGGCCTTTTCGATCATCCCGGCGTCGATGACGCTGCCGCTGGTGTCCATATAGACGTTTTTCGTCGCATGGCTCATTGCCTTTATCTGCCACTCCCAGTCGCCCCCGCCGCCGATGTGCCCGATGATGAAGACGGCTTCGGGGTACAACCGGGCCGGAGCGATGAAGTGGTCGGCGCGGCTTATCAGCGGCTGGGTGGCCAGTTCCGCCGGATCGGTCGGATGGCCGGCGTGCATGAGCATCGGCACGCCCAACTCGGCGCAGCGCTCGATTACCGGGGCGAAGACCGGATCGTCCATCCGATACTGGTGGTAGAACTTCAGGCCTATCATCCCGCCATCGACTACGCAGCGGGTAATCTCGTCCTGGGCGAAACGGATGTGCCCGGGGTCGATGAAGCATTGACCTAGGATCACGTCGGGATACGCCCGCATTGCTGCGGTGATGTCGTCATTGGCGGCGCGAACCCGCTTCGGATCGGCCGATTCAGTGGCCACCGGATGAGAACAGCAGACCTTATCCACGCCCAGGCGCCGCGCGTCGGCGACGACTTGATGATGGCTGGGCCAAGGCCCCACCGAAACCGAACAATGTGAATGACAATCAATTCGCATGGGTTCTCCATTTGACAAAAAGTTTTTTCTCGCCGCCGTACCGGCGACGGCTAAACGGATTACTGATTACAAATTACCGGTTACTGCTTTTACAGGCATTGATCATCGCGCCGAACAGCGCCTTGCGATGATCAGCATCACTCATCCGCTCCGGATGCCACTGCACCAGCAGGCAGAACCGCCCGCCGCCCATCTCCAGGGCCTCGATAATACCGTCCTCGCTGCGGGCCACAACCTTTAATCCTCTGCCGACGTCCTTGACCGCCTGGTGATGAGATGAGTTCACGATGACCCGTTCAGCGCCGAGAATCTTTCCCAGCCGGCTGCGCGGTTCAACAATAATAACGTGTTCGGTGCCGCGCCCGCGGTGGATAACCTTTGTGCCGACCTGCGTGGGAATGTCCTGGATAAGCGTCCCACCGGCTACGACGTTAACGAACTGCGCCCCCAGGCAGACGCCCAGCAGCGGTTTTTGGCTTTCCAGCCAGCGCGAGATCAGTTCGCTCTCGAATTCGTATCGCTCGGCGGGCATGGTCTTCGTCTGCGGGATCGGCTTCTGGCCGTAGGCGGCCGGCGGGATGTCGGCGCCGCCAACCAGCACCAGCCCGTCGAGCAGGCGGACGTATCGCTCGGCGGTGCGCTCGTCGCCATTGACCGGCAGGACGACAGGAACCCCGCCTGCCTCGATGACAGACTCGACGTAATCGAGATTCACTCGAATGAGGGCGTTGCCGCGTCCGCTCCGCCGACGATAGACGCTGGTCAGGCCGATAAGGGGTCCGCCATCCCCGCTCCGGACGGCGCGAGGCGCCGGGGCGGACGCACTGGCCCGTTTCCGGTCAGATTTATCTTCACAACCTATCGTTAGAAACAATACGACCGGCAAAAAGAAAAAAAGCAAAAACGCGAAACGACAAGCCGTGCCGAATCGCGCCTTTTCTCTATTTGAGAAGGTTTTCATCACCTGTTTGCACCATCTCGATATTGTTGTTCGGGCATCGCCATATGCACATCCCGCAGGCTACGCACGTCTCTTCGTCAATCACCATCCTGCCGTCGGCGTCCATGCTCCAGGCGAAGACCTTGCAGATGTCCTTGCAGATTTCGCATCCGGCCCCGCAGCCGCACGCCAGACAACGTTCGGCCTCGGCGACGGCCTGGGCCATTGTCAGCGTCGATGTGTATTCATCGAAGTTTTTCGTCCGCTTGCCCGGGGCGGTCTTTTCCAGAACAGGTCGCCGGCGGCGCGTCCTGTCGGCGACCCTTTGCAGCACCTCGTCCTTATCGACAACGGTCTGCTCGGCGTCATAGACCAGGAAGGCCTCATCGCCGGCGAGGTACATGTCGATTGACGCGGCGGCGCGTTTGCCGTCGGCGACGGCGGTTATTACGTTCTGCGGGCCTCCGGCGCAATCACCGCCGGCATAGACGCCCGCGACGTTGGTCGCGCAGGTCCGTTCGTCCATCTCGATTGTGTTCCAACGAGTGAGTTTCAAATCCTGACCGGCCTCAACCGACACGCCCTGGCTGACGGCTGATATTACCGTATCGACGTCGAGAGTGAACTCCGTGCCGGGCACCTCGACCGGCCTGCGCCTTTCGGAGGCGTCCGCCTCGCCGAGGACGTAATTGAGCAGGCGGATCTTCTCGACCTTCCCGTCGCCGATAATTTTCTGCGGCGAGACAAGGTACATAATCTTGACGCCTTCTTCCTCGGCTTCGACTATCTCGTCGGCCGACGCCGGCATCTCGTCTTTGGTCCTGCGATAGAGGATGAAGACCTCATCGGCTCCGAGCCGAAGGGCAGTCCGCGCCGAATCAACCGCAGTGAAACCCCCGCCGATTACAGCAACCCGCTTGCCAATCTCCGGCTTGCCGTTTTGCGAAACGGCCTTGAGAAAATCAACCGCGCTTACGCAGCCGGGAAGGTCCTCGCCAGCGATACCCAGACGGACGCCTTCCTGTGCGCCGATGCCGAGGAAGGTCGCCTCGAAACCGTCTTCGGCGAGGCCCTTGACGGTTACGTCTTTTCCGAAGGCGGTATCGGTTTTGAACCGGACGCCGAGTCCTTTAATCACGTCGATTTCTTTATTTACATCTTCTTCATTCAGGCGGAACGTCGGGATGCACGAGGTCAGCATCCCCCCGAGTTTCGATGCCGATTCAAAGACCGTTACGGCGTACCCCGCTCTTGCAAGGTCGTACGCGCACGCCAAGCCGGCAGGGCCTGAACCGATAACGGCCACCTTTTTATCCTTATTTTGCCCCTTCTCGTCGAGCAGGCGAGGCTTCCAGCCTTCTTTCTCGGCCATTTCAAGCACGAACCGCTTAATCTCGCGGATCATTATCGGCTCATCCATCAGGCCGCGGGTGCATTCGTCCTCGCAGGGGTGATCGCAGACCTTCCCGCAGATCGACTGGAGCGGGCTGCGAGACATGATGAGTTGGTATGCCTCTTCGAACTCCTCGGCGGCCACCTTGCGGACGTATCCCTGCGCGGGGACCGAGTTCGGGCAGGCATACGTGCACGGAGCGGCGAGATTCGCGTTTTTGATGCGTGCGTTGCCGGCGTAGATCGTCAGGTCCGGCGCAGACGTAATCGCCGGCACGAGGATGTCTCGCATGTCCCGTGGCTGGTTGCAGCCTTTTTCCTTGAGGAACTGTTTGAAGCCGTGGATGAACTCCGGCATGAATCCGAAGCCATAGACCAGCGTCGCGGTGCAGATGCCGATAAGGTCGGCGCCGCACATGATCATCTCGACGGCGTCGGCCCACGTCGTTATCCCGCCGGTGCCGGTCAGAGCGGCATCGGCGCCGCACATCTTCCTCATCTCATAGACATCCCGCAGCGCGAGCGGCTTGAGCCATTCGCCGTTCATGCAGGCCATTCCGATTTCTTTCTGGAGGTGGTACATCGACTTTGTCGGGTTGTTCAGGTCGATCGGCGGGATGGCCAGGCGGTTTGCGTTTCCGCCGACGGCGTCGGCTCCGGCGTCGAGGGAGGCCTTGGCTACCGGGGCCTGTCGGCCTCCTTCGGGGGTAATCTTGACGAAAAGCGGGATGGAGGTTTCGCGCTTTATCGCCTTGACGATCTCAACGATTGCCCGTTCGTTCTGGCCCAGGCTCGCGCCTGTCTTAGGCCCGCCGGTGTCCTCGCCGGTCAGTTCCACGTTGAAGGACATGTTCGGGCAGCACATGTTCAACTCGTTTATGTGCACCCCGGCGTCTTCGCACTTCCTGGCCATGTTGACCCATCCGGCGATACCCTCATCACCGGCGTAGGTGATGTTGGAGAACAGCACCAGGTTCGGCGCTCGCTTCCTGCCTTGTTCGATGAGTTTGAGCAGGTCCGCCAGCACCAGCCGACGCTCGGCGGTGAAGGACAAGAACGTCTTGTCGGGGTAATATCCGTATCGCGGATACCTGTTGATGTACGGCTCGGGGTCTATCGTCAGTTTCAGCGACGCGCCGCCCCAGCCGCACTCGTCCATCCGCTCCAACTGCTCGACCGTCATCGTCGTCGGCCCGGACGATACGTAGAAAGGATTGCGAAACTTCACACCCGCTATCGTTACGGGAACGTCAAAATCTGCGTACTTGGACATAACTGAACCTTATTCCTTAAAAATGCCTAATGCCTAATGCCGGATACCGAAAAACACTACTGGCTTCTGTGGTTGTTTTTGGTCATTAGTATGACAGCGCTACCTTCTCAATAGCCCCAGACGGGGCGGTCGTTTTTAGCCCAGGGCGCAGCCGAAGGCAAGCCCTGGGAAAGGGATTTTCTTATTTTTAGCCTCGTAGAGGCGATCGTGTGCCTACGACCGCTCCTACGGAGCTTCAATACATCATACTTTCCCCCAGG
>DAOWOP010000197.1 GCA_030642005.1 Planctomycetales bacterium | reverse complement strand
TGCTGGAAGAGGGCGTGGAGGTATTGTTCGGCGTTCCCGGCGGGGCGCTGCTGCCCATATTCGACTCGCTGCATGAAACGCCGATGCAGTTCGTCCTTACCCGGCACGAGCAGGGCGCCGCTCACATGGCCGACGGGTACGCGCGCTCGACCGGAAAAGTCGGCGTCTGCATCGCCACTTCCGGACCCGGAGCGACCAACCTCGTAACGGGACTGGCGACGGCCTACATGGACTCCGTGCCGATGGTGGCGATTACCGGGCAGGTTACAAGCGCCCTGATCGGAAACGACGCTTTCCAGGAAGCGGACACCACCGGGATCACTCGCCCGGTTACCAAGCACAACATGTTAATCAAGCGGGCAGAGGACATTGGCAGGGCGATCCGCGAGGCGTTTTACATCGCCCGCACGGGTCGGCCCGGACCGGTGCTCATCGACATCGCCAAGGACGCCACGATTAATGAACTGACGACTGAACCGGACCTGACGGCGAATCTGCCGGGTTACAAGCCGATGCTCACCGGGCACATTCGTCAGGTAAAGGCCGCCGCCGAGGCGATTAACGCATCGAGCCGACCCGTCCTGTACGTCGGCGGGGGCGTGATTATCTCCGGCGCTTCAGAGGTGCTCGGCGAGGTGGCGCATCGCGGAAATATCCCCGTTACCACAACGCTGATGGCGCTTGGGGCGTTCGATGAGTCCGACCCGCTGGCGCTTCAGATGCTGGGAATGCACGGAACCGCCGCCGCCAACTACGCTGTTCAGGAGTGCGACTGCCTAATCGCCGTCGGTGCTCGCTTCGACGACCGCGTTACGGGAAAGGTCGAGACCTTCGCATCGCACGCGAAGATTATCCACGTCGATATCGACCCGACCTCCATCAGCAAGAACGTCAATGCCGACATTCCCGTTGTCGGCGACGCGAAGGATATACTCGAAAAGATGTTGCCGATGATCAAGTCGAAACCTCGCAAGTCCTGGCTGGAGCAGATCGCCAAATGGAAGCAGGCCTATCCGCTCCGCTACGACACCGGCGGGAAAATCAAGCCCCAGCAGGTCATTGAGGCTGTCGGGCGACTGACCGATCACGACGCGATTATCGCTACCGGCGTGGGCCAGCATCAGATGTGGACGGCGCAATTCTACGGCTGGCGAAAGCCAAGGCGGATGATAACCTCCGGCGGGCTGGGAACAATGGGCTTCGGCCTGCCGGCGGCGATCGGCGCACAGTTCGGGAATCCGGGAAAAACCGTTATCGACATCGACGGCGACGGGTCGTTCGCAATGACGATGGGCGAACTGATAACGGCTGTGCATTACAATCAGCCCGTCAAGGTCGTTGTCCTGGACAACTGTTACCTCGGAATGGTCCGGCAGTGGCAGGAGATGTTCTACGGCCGGCGATATTCCGCCACCGAACATCCGTGCCCGGATTTGTCGCTGATCGCAGAAGCGTTCGGCGCCAAGGGGCTTCGCGCTACCGAGCCGGACGAACTGGAAGACGCGATCAACGAGATGCTCAAACATGACGGGCCGGTGGTCCTGGCCGCGAGCGTCGAACCGGAGGAGAACGTCTTTCCGATGGTCGCCGCCGGCAAGAGCCTCCACGAAATGGACATGGGAAGGTTGGTGTAAAATGAAACACGTAATTACCGCATTGGTTCAGAACACACCCGGCGTCTTGGCGCATGTGGCCGGCATGTTCGCCGCTCGCGGGTTCAATATCGACTCACTCGTCGTCGGCAGGACCGAGGAACCGGAACTTAGCCGAATGACCATCGTCGTTGTCGGCGACGACCGGACGCTCGAGCAGGTTCGCAAGCAACTGGAAAAGATCGTTACCATTGTCCGTGTCCGCGATTTCAAGGAGATCGATTACGTCGAGCGCGACCTGATGCTGGTCCGCATCTCGGCGCCGCCGGAGAAACGCGCGGAGGTCGTCGAATTGGCGAACCTGTTCCGCGGGCGGATCGTGGACGTCGCCCGCCAGTCCCTCACAGTGGAACTTTCCGGCCCGGAAGCGAAACTCGAAGCGTTTATCGACATGGTTCGCCCCTACGGTATCCGTGAACTCGCCCGCACCGGAATCATCGCAGTCCAGCGCGGAGAACAAAGAAGCGTACACCGAAACGAAAAGGAAAAATAAACTCCGTCAAACCGCTTGCGGTTTCGCGCATGAAAAAAGCCGACCCTGGGATTCGAACCCAGAACCTCAGCTTTACGAAAGCTGTGCTCTACCGTTGAGCTAGGTCGGCGATTAGAGATACCAATTACCATTATCGGCGGTTTGGGGCAATCGAAAAATTGAATGACGAATAATGAACCCTGGCACGGCAGGCGTGCCGGGGTTCAACATTCAATATTCTCTTTTCAGTCCAGCGCCTGGAGGAACTGCCACTGCCGGAGGGCTTCGGCTTCCCATGCCGCCGAAAGACGCTTCCCGAAGGTCTCATTGCCCGGCACGTAGAGCGCCCTCTGAACGGCTTCATCCAGCGGGCAGCCGGTCTTGATGTGGGCGAGCATTTCGCCGAACTGCCCCGGCGTCATGCGCTTATGCAGGTAGGCTGTCAGGCTGAACGACTCGGCGTAGAAGACAGCGGCGTTATCGGCGTCGCAACGGTCCATCCTCAGGAGTTTTCGCAGCGGAATCTTCCCGCCTCCAGCCAGAGCGGCCCCGGTCAGCAGGACCCGCGAGTTGTCCACGCGAGCCTCGGCCAGCATGGCCAGACCCTCATTCAGCGCCAGCGGACACGGAGCGTCGCCGAAAAACTCGGCCAGCACCAGGTGGCACATCTCGTGCGGCAGGACACGGTCCAGCATAGCCGCATCGAACAGCCCGTCCCCGCCCAATTGCGTCAGATCGATTCGTCGGATGATTTGCCCGTTGTCGTCCTGCCGGAGGCTGAACGACCCGCCGGACCACTCCGGCGCGGAAACGGCGTGTTTGCGATACTCGGCCACATTCGACCAGACGTAGATACTGACACTGTGGGGATAATCCTGCCCGGACAGGATAATTCGGCAGATGCGTCCCAGGGCGATCTCGGCCTGTTTGACGATCAGTCTCGCCAGGTCGGAGTTACGCGCGCGGACAACGAAGTGTTCGCTTGATTCAGTGAACCTGCGATTATCGACGGTCGATAACTTTGCTCGCCGCCGGGGCGAAAGTTGTTCGGAGACCACTACCGCCCCAGCCGGTTCGGCCGAAGCCAGTCGGCAGCGATCAATCTGCTCCATGACATACACCCGCTCGGCAGGGCTTCGGCAAAGGGAAAGGAACTGCCTGTACGCTTTTTGGGCCGAGGCGTATCTGTCGAGTCGATGCCGCGCCGACGCAACTATCAGCCAGGCCCGCCAGGCGCCTTCAGCCTCGCCGGCGGCGACCTTGGCGGCGATGCGTTCAGCCCGTTCGGCCTGGCCCGAAGAAAGCGCCGCCAGCGCCTGCTGAATGCCCTCGCTCGACGACGGTTCCGAATCGGTAACAGCCGCCGAGAAGCACATGGCCGCTACCAACACCAAAAACGGCGCCGCCGGCAGGATGACATATCTATTTGCCATTTAGTTCTTGCTTGAGTATTTCGGTGAGGGCCTTGACCCTCTGGAGGCGCAGCGTCGCGTCGGTTATTTCCAGGATAAGTTCTCGCTCGAACGGCCCGGCCAGTTCCAGAATATCCTTCAGGTCGGCCCGGACCCGCTTGAGCGACCGTAACATGCGGACAACCAAGTCCGAATACGCCGTCGGCGACATGTCGCGCTCGCCTAGTTCAGCCTTGAGTGCATCGAACTTACCGGCCTGAACGTTCATATCCTTCGTAATCATCGCGATTCGCCGACGGGAAATCTCGACCCGCCATGACCGCGCAATGTTGGGCACAACGGCGTCGGCCTGGTCGAAGCACTTGCTAGCCAGGGCGTACTTTGTCCTGGCGGCTTCAGGCTCGACCGGTTCGGTCTTCTTGCCGTCAGCCATCAGCCCCCTGCCCTCTTTTATAGCGGCCTTGGCGTGGTCGCGCAGAGCGGCGGCGAGAACTTCAGGTCTGGCCAGCGAGGCCGGGCCTGATTTGATAATCGGACCCGGCGATCCCAGAAGCATGGCTGTGGGAGGATAAACCTCCGCCAACACGTACATACCTTCGGGATGGGTCTTGAGAATTTCCACTACCGCGGCGTAACGGGCAGAATGCGGCATGGAAGATTCTTTGACCAATTGTTCAAAACACCGCCTCGCGCGGTCAAATTGTTTCCCGCGCAGCAGACAGTGCGCCTCGATGTGCATAACCTGCAATTTCCGCTTCGGGTCTTTGACGACCTTTTTGATCGCCGGGAGGAGTTGTTTCAGGAGCGTCTTGTACTTTCCCGCCTCCAGTTTGCCCTGCGCCAACTGGATAGCAACCGGAAGTTCCATCCACTTCCCATCGGCTTTGACGTGGCCCAGCCGCATATGTGCGTCGCTGTGGTCGGAGTCCAGGTCAAGGATTTCGGCGAGGATTTTCTCTGCCCGACGGTTCAGGCCGTTGTTATCAGCCCACACTGCCAGGTCGAAGAGCGCATCCGCGTCTGTCCGGTCGATATCGTCTAACCGCGCTTCGAGCACCTCGGCGGGAGTAGGCCCCCGTTCGATACTCTCAATCTCCGACGCCGAGACGCTGATCGTCCCGTAGTCCATCTCGATGAGGACTTTCCCGTCGAACTCGGTAACAGTTCCCTCGAAGACGCGCCCGTCGGTCAGGACGACCCGGTCGCCTCCGGCCGAGGCCGACAGCGCCGCTACAATGAGCAATACCGCCGCTAATCGCTTCATGGCACGCTCCACGAAAAAACATCCGCCATCTCGAAGAAACTAGGCTCTGTCTGAAAAGTATTTCAGACAGGCTTTCAGCAATCAGCAGTCAGCATTCAGGCCCTTTGTTTATCGGGTTTTTGCTGATTGCTGAACGCTGATTGCTGAACGCTTTGAGGCGATGCCTGACTTTTCAGACAGA
>DAOWOP010000009.1 GCA_030642005.1 Planctomycetales bacterium | reverse complement strand
TGGATATGCTCTCGGGCTTGCGTGGCGTGCTGTGGCGTCATCGAATCTCATCCAACTCAACGTTACGGGTACAAGTTCACAAGTTACTGAAGGCCGTTGAATACGCCCTTTGCGCGGCCGCATAATTGGCTAAAGGGCACTTGACAGGTAAGCCCGTCAGTAGTAGAAAATGATGTTACAGTATGATCGCCACGAGTTTGGGCGTTGGGCTGGCGGCGCGGCCAATGAAAGCGCGGGAGGGACTGCCCATGCTGCTGACCATTCGCTTGCGGTGGGGAGAAACAATGAAGGCTGGTGTGATACCAATCTTGTTATGCTCATTTTACTTTGTCGTTCCATCTGCTGCCGATGAGCATAGCAAGGCAAACCACACCAACTCGACAGTGTCCCATCAGCCCAAAGGCATTCCCACCACAGGGATAAAATCACGAAGGGGGCCGGAGAAGCCTGATATTGAATCGATATTGTCTGATATGAAACGAGACGGCTCGTCTTTCGATTCGGGGAAACTGCGAGAGATGGGGAAGGAAGGGCTTTCCGCATTACTTGATCATCTCTTACCCCGCACGAAGCGCCTGTCCATGTCCAGAAAGGATGTGTTGGTCCTGATAAGAAAACTAGGTGACTCTAAGTGGAAAACTCGAAAGTTGGCCACAAGGCAACTCATCGAGTACGGGCGCCCTTTCAAAGCATTGATACGCAAAGCCACGCACGATAATGACCTGGAAGTCCGGCTTCGGGCTGAGCATGTTCTCTCTACATGGGAGAAAGCGGGGCACAAAAGCCTGGAACCTTATGCAAAGGCCTTTGAAGTTTACCTGAGCGGGATGACGGACAAGGAATGTTTGCTTGAACTGGCAAGACGAACGTGCTTTGTCCTGCAAAAAGGAAAAACCAGAGAAGATGAACGCAAACTACTGGGCCACTGCCTTGCTGTCTTTACAAGACTGAATGACGACACGTATTGGGATATCCTCACGCCAATTCTTGACAACGAGGATGACGATTCGGTGGCATGGGTTATCAATCATCTTGGTGGTAGCTGTTCGAGAAGATACAGAAGATTCCCACCTCTTTTGATAAAAGCACTCGCAAGTAATAGAGAAGCAGTTGTTGCAGAGGCCCTCAGTTGGGTACCGGATTGCCCCTTTATGCAGGAGTGGCGCAGGCCTTCTGATCCAGAACGGATCAAATCCTTTGTAACAAAAATATTCGAAGGGAAGAATGAAAGGCTGAAATTCAAAGCCTGCTTTCCAATGATGCACACCTATCGTGACCCCAGGGCTATTGAGTACCTTTTATCGCAAGTAAGAAGTGCCGACAAAACTCGTGCACGAACAGCCATCGCATGGATCGGGGACTCCTGCAATTTTGGACACAGGGCATCTCCCAGGCTTATTAAAACCCTCGCACCACTACTGCGGTTAAAGGACAAGGATCTTAGACGTGCAGCCGCGGAGGCTCTGGGCACTTACTCCGGTACCGAAGTAGTCAGGAATCTCATTCCGCTACTGGCGGACAAGGAGGCAATCATTGCCTCAGGGGTTGCTCACGCACTGCTGGAGCAAAAAGATAAGGATATGCTTAAAAGACTCTTGCGTGATGCACAAAAAAACGCCACAAACGCATTGGTTCGAGATAAGAGCAGAGGGCTTCTAGAGAAACTGGGCAGCAGATAAACCGACACCCATTGTATTGTTTTCCATTAAATTTCCTGCATCCCCGTAATTTCTCACCCATATCCGCCCGGACAGCGCAGATGTGGTTGCGTGTTGTGCATCAGCAGCCGACGAAACGAAGGCTGCCGTCAGGTTCGGCAGCACCGCAGCCGTTATTAACCTGACGCCGCTTCGCTTGTAGGCCGGGGCTATCTCTTATTGGAGCGGGTGAGCAGTTTTCGCCGGGCGTTGGTGATCCAGGCCAGCGAGAAGGGGAAGTCATCGTACCCACGGATTGCCGCCAGTAATCTGTCATCCTGGTCCACGTCGAGCGATTGCAGCAGGGCGTAGTCCTGGAGCGACTCGGCGAAAACCTCCCACCTGACCGAATCAATCGGCCCGTTCGGGCCGGGATAGACCATGAACGGATCGCCGTAGGCCCAGTCCGGCGCGGCGTAAGCGTCATTGACGGTGAATGGGTCGATCAACTGCCGGTCTTTCCGCTTGTACCAGTAATTATAACCCCAGTGCAGGAAGCCCTGCACGCCGGTGCGATAGAACAGCCAGCCGCTCATGCGAATCTTCGCCAGGGGCGTATCCAAGAGGCGGTTGAGGTATTTTCCACGCGGCTCACAGCAGAAATAGGTCCAGCATCCAATGCCCTCATCCAGGAATTCCTGTGCCGTGCGGATGGTGGAGATGGGCATATCCACCAGGCCCTTACGGGCGAAGTCGATTTCGCTAAGCGCATCCATCACCTTCATCCACGGGGCAATTCGCTTCAGCATTGTTCGCGCCCTGGAGTAGTTTGCCCGGTGGGCCGGTCCATGCGGCTCGTCGGAAAGGTGGAAGAAGCAGCGGTCCATGAGTTTCTCCCGCACCAGGAACCGTTTGAGCGCCGGCAGATATTGGCCCAGGAAGGTCCGATACATCTTACCCGTCGCGGGTGTACCGGGCCGCCAGAGCAACTTCCCGTCGGCCCCCTGGCCGTGATAGATTCGGATGGCGTTGGCTGCGCCCCACTGCGTGAAGAGGTGGTTGAACTCGAAGTGGCGGATGCCGCATCGCCCGGCGGAGCGAATCCACCGCCGTACGTCGGCGAAATCAAAGACGTATTGCCCCTCCGCCCGTCGGCGAACCTTAAGCAACTGTGTGGGGCGTCTCACGCCGTCCAGCGGCGGGGTGAAAACCGGCACGTAGAGCGTATCCTGATGATGGGCGACAATGTCGCGGACGTAATGCCGGAAGATCGGCCAGAAGCCTTCCGAGAATGGTTCGACGCCGTAGAAATCGCACAGCGCATCGGCGTAAAACCAGTTGGTAACGTGAAAGCCCTTCCGCTGCTGCATTGTTACGTCGCAGACGTGGATAATAAGTTCGCAGTAGTGGATATGTCCTTTGAAATCAACCGCCAGTCGCACCCTCTGCGGCCCGGGCCGGCAGGTGCGGTCCACCAGGATTGTCAGCCAGAACGCCGCCGTCTCACCGGGCCAGAGCAGGAGGCTGTCCTTCTCGAACAGCGGGTCGCCGACGTATCCGGGCAGAGTCCCTTCGTGATGCCCGTCGATTACGGGTGTGTTGTAATGAGGTACGGGCACGTAGCCGACCCGGCGGACGCGGACGGCGACGCCGCCGTCGGACCTGTAGGAGAGGCGCACCGTAACCGGCTCGTCGCTGCCGGTCGCGCGAACGCCCAACTGGCAGGATATTCGCTCGCCCCGCGCCACCTGGATTTGAAAAATCTCGGCCTTCCGCCGGGGAAGGCTGTTCGGGCCGACCCTGTGCAGTGAATCAGTCAACCACGCCCATGTCTTTGTCGCCATTGTTCGCTCCTGTCAATATGATACCACGTGGCCGTCGTATTCGGCCCATTCGGTCAGGATCATCGGCCTTTCGTACGAGGCAGTTTCCACGTCCTCGGCATAGTCGCCTCGCTGGAAAGCCGGTTTGAGCGTCCATGCCTGACCGGACGCCTCCTCGACGATTCGCCGACCATCGTACATAGGCCCGTGCGCCCCCCATTCGGTAGAGGGCATATCCACGCCCATGTTGTCCAGCACCGCCGGATTGACATTGTCCAGCGGGCCGACGGCCTCGGCATCAGCACCCAAAAACGCGAGTGCCAGCCGAACCGCCAGCGAGGCCGGGGCAATGCGAATCTCCGTGCCGGGCAGCCGGCAATAAGCGGGCAAAAAGCCCGTCCCGTAAACACAATCTATCAGGCTGCCGGCCAAGTTCGCCAGTGCTTTCTCGTCCGGCAGGGCCTCCCCCGCCGGCGGCTGGGGCGACGCCGACAGAGGCCCCATCACGGTGGGAACCTCGTAGCGTTCGACAGGGGCCAATTCGGCCCGCGCCAACAGGCACAAGCCCTCGGCAGCGGTCAGCACGTCGGTATAGACCGGCCCGCGACATTCGAGAACACGTTGGGCAAACTCTTCCACGTGCCGCCGGGCAATGCGGACGGGACGATACATGTATCGCCGTTTGATATCCGCCACGTTGGTCCAAGTAACATCGGCCGCAGCCTTCAGTGCGACAATGTACCGCTCGAAGTTCTTCAGCACGGTCGCTACGTCGGCCCCTCTTTCAGTCGGCGGAAGCAGGTCGATGAGTTTGGGATTCCTGCCTTTGGAGAAATTGTAATCCACATACTGCCGGTAGAGCGTGTACGACGGGTGACAGCCGAACATCGAACTGTGATCCGTCAGCCTGGTGAGTTCCTCGAGATTCTTCAGCACCTGCTTGAGCCGCTGCTCGAATTTCGGCGTGTCATAATAGACCTGATCGAGCAGCAGTTCGGCCCCCTTCTCCCTGTTCTTCTCCAACCCACGAATGTCGAGGTTGTTGCACAGCCAGACGACACCGTGTCCGGTCGGCCAGAAGGGACCGTTGAAGAACGGCAGACCCATCCGCCCGGCGGCGTATGCGATGGACGCCGACCATATCCACCCGTGCCGCGTTACGGCCGAGCACTTGCCGAAAACGTCCATCAGCAGATCCACCCCGGGCCGCTCGCGGAAAAGCACCCGGCTGACCGCCTCGTGCCACGGCAACTGCGATGTTTCTTCAGCCGTCGTCGGGTGGATCGAGCCGCGGTCGTAGTGCAGGGAAACGTCGTGGGCGGCAATGGCCTTGATAACATCATCCTGGCCATGCCGGATCATGTGGCGGACCTTCTGACCCATGATGTGAAAACACCCGCCGCCAAAACGGTGTTTCGTCATGATCCTGGCGAACTCACCCGGCAGGCGATGAGAAGGATGGCCCGGCGGAGAGGTAAAATCCTCCACGTCGAAATAAAGCAAACTCAGCATGAAAGTAAATCCTGTCTCCCGTCAGGGACGACAAATGTGCCTTTTTTTTATTCGCTAATATCCGATTTGCTGTAATGAAACTCGAAATCCCATCCTTCCCAGCAGCCGAACGTCTTTTTCGGACATTCTTCCAGCGGGAGAATCTTATCAGATTTATCATCGAGGTTATAGATGTGAAATCTCAATCGCTCCCTCCGGGCGGGCTGGTTGAGAAAGAGGTGCAGTTCGGCCATATTCAGAGGCCCCTCCTCGCCCAGGTATGCGCCCAGTGCGTAGAAACTTATGTCCATCCACACCCAGTGGTTTAATTGTCTGTCAAATATTTCAGTCGTGGAATGCAATGATCCCCTCTGGATTCTGCACTTGTCCGAGGAGGAGTGGACTTGCTGCATGTGTATGCGGCGGGCTGTAATCCCCAGGCAATTGCAGGCGTGAACGAAGATGACTGCGAAGTTAGTGCACCAGCCTTTGTCCTTGCCGGAGACCATTCGCTTGTACTGCTCGAACGGGCGGGCCTTTTCCTGCTCGTCCGACGGGTTGCCGTTGTGAGGCCAGAGGTCGTCCATCAGGGACTTTATCAGCACCTTCGCCTTTTCGTAATCCGTCTCGGCGTCCCTGATGAGGGCGCCCCATTTTTCTGATGCGAACTGTCTTTCTTCCTTTGTCGGCTCAAGCCCATACCAGTCTTCCACTTCGCCGGCGTGGAAGTTCAGAACGGGTTTGCTGTCCATAAGAATTACGTTCGGATAGCCGGTCAGGTTGCTCGCCTCATAGAACTCCGTCGGGTAGTAGCCGAACTTGAGTGTGTACGGTTTCGTTTCGGTCCCGTCGCCGGCGACAGCCTTTACAACGACGGTGGTATGCTGGTCCGAGGCGCCGCCCTTTTTGAAATGCACCTCGATACCGCCGTCGGCTGACTTTTCAAACGGCGCATCATCTATCGAATAGAGGAAGTGCGAAAAACCTTTGGTGCTCGATTGCAGAACGATTTTGACGCCGCCGGCGTCGCCCGGCAGTTCTTCGAGGCTTTTGAGCATAACCTCATCCCGCCCATGGTAAATCCGCCAGTAATTATCCTTGAATTTCGTTTTTACCAGCCGTGTCGCCATTGTGAGTTTCCTTCTTTCGTGTGCGTGCTTATGTTTCACTCTTTGCGAACCAGTTTTTCAGAATTGTTCTGAATTTGACGAACGCCGGGTCATCACACCGACGAAGGCTGACCGTTTTGGCCAGTTGCATGTAAATCGACGAAGAGCGGGGTTTTCGGACCAGTATCAGTGCCTGCTCAAGCGCCTCTTTGGGACGAGCAGGTTTTTGTGCGTCCTCGCCCAACAGTTCCTGCTCCCGAAGCCAGTTTCTCAAATCGGGTGTCCGCCCCAACCAGCCCAGAGCATTATCAACCTCTGGAGAATCGCTCCATACCCATATCTCAAGTTCCGGATCGAGGACAATTGCAGCCGCACGGCCAGCCCAACCATTATTAGATAATCGCTCCTCAATCTGCTCTTCAAGTTCCTGACGTGTCGATTCCTGTCGCCCACATCCTTCCCGGTCCAGCATAACAATCGCATGCCGATACTGATTAGTGAATGATCGCAGGAATTCGTGTCCCTCCCTCAAACAGCCGGGGTCGTTGTGCAGATGTACGAACAAATCCGCCAATATCGGACGGATTCCCAAGGCATCAGGCCGGTCCAGTACCCCTCTTACTGCATACTCCGTGTTCTTGTCGGCCAGAAGAACAACAAGGTCCTTGCGGGCGCTGTCGTTTATCATCCCAGTACGCCCCCCGCATACAAGACGCCAAGATTTGTCTCGCCCTGCCAGTCTTTCAAAGCCGGATGATCGCTCCCCAGAACGATGTCAGTGGCGCCTTCATCCGTCCTGGCAAAACAGAGAACCTTATCCGCATCCACGATGCTCAGCATCACGGGCGAATGCGTAGCCATAAGAATCTGCCCGTCATATACCGAAGACAGCGACTGAAACATGGTTTCAACGGCCTTGGGGTGAATACCGTTCTCCGGTTCTTCGATCAGATAAACGCCCATGAAACCCGACATATATGCCGGGAGCGTCAGCGCCAGCAGCCTCAACGTCCCGTCAGAAGCCATCCACGAAGGCACCTCCAGCCCCCCTCGATATTGCAGCATGATATACCGATGCTTGTCGTCGGGCCGCTCGATAGTGCGTATTCCTTCCAAGTCCGGCAGCGCCGTCTGCAAGTGGGACACCCAGTCCTGCAAACGATCTTTGTCCTTTTCCAAGTCAGCAATTACCCATGGAAGATTCGAGCCATCGGGCTTGAACCCTCGGACCTGTCCTGGCGGACTGGCCTTGCGGATCAAAAGACTGTTCAGGACGATTCTTTGTACACCTTCTGCAAGGAACTGCTTAAACCATGTGCAAACAGGAAAAGCCTTCTCGTCTTGCGGCAGATTACCCAGCGCAGACTTTTGAGATCCTAATTTAAACGGCACAAAAAAACCTTTGCCAGATTCAGGAGTGAAATTATCATTGCCTCTATGAACCTTGCTGATAACCTTGTGACCGTTGCGAGTGCGCTTTGAGACAATACTATCAGGCAGCGAAAGCGGATCGGGGAAAAAACCTTTTCGTTTCGGCTTATCCTCTTTAAAGACCTTCAGAATAGCGTTCTCCGCCAAGATACCTACTTCATCTGTCTCCGGGTCGATCCCGATTCGCACTTCGTATCGAACCGTGTCAAATTCTCCCTTTTCTGAAAACCCTTGTCGGTCTTCCGGAATCTTTACTTCGATGGCCAATTCAAAGGACTTGCCCTCTCGTCCCCACACGAAATCCTGAAAGTTCTGCGTTCGTTCCCTAACCGCAGCTTCCAGTCCATCCGATACCAGCGTGCCGAGAAAGGCTACAACGTCCAGAAATGTTGTCTTCCCGCTCGCGTTCGGGCCTACCATAACCATGAACGGTTTGAGCGGTTGGCGCACGTACCGCAGGCATCTGAAATTCAGTGCTTCTATCAGGGTTATCATTGTCTTTCCTTTGCCACTGGATTTTCGGCATGTAACGACCACGCCGTCGGGAATGATACACCAGAACGACAGGCCTGCCAAGCGTCCGGCAATCAAAAAGGTTTCTCTGGACGCCTCCGGTATCGTAGAATAATGCGACGATGAAAGTGGACCCAAGATTTCTGGCCGGCGACGGCCCGGAGATATTTACCGGCAACGAACTGCTCGTCAAGGGCGCCCTAGAGACCGAAGGCGGGGTGCACCTGCTGGGCGGGTATCCCGGCAGCCCCATCTCGGGCTTCTTCGATTCACTGGCCCTGATAAAGGACCTGCTGAACGAAAAGGGAATCCGCGCCGTAATCAACAACAACGAAGCGCTGGCTGCGGCGATGCTCAACGGTTCGCAGGTCGCCGGGTGCAGGGGGATGATCGTGATGAAGTCCGTCGGCGTGCACGTAGCCGCCGACGCACTTGCCATCGGGAACCTGGCGGGCGCAAACCCCGACGGTGGGGCCGTCGTCGTCTATGGCGACGACCCGTGGAGCGATTCCACGCAGGTCGCAGCCGACAGCAGGTACATCTCAAAGCACCTGTTCATCCCGACACTCGAACCGTCCAACCCGCAGGAAATAAAAGACTTCGTCGGTGCCGCATTTAAAATCTCCGCCGCTTCGGAATTGTACATGGGGTTTATCCTGACCAACAACCTCGCCGACGGCGGCGGGTCGGTTATCTGTGGGCCTAACCAGTACCCCGGCCTGACGACGCATCAGCGGACGTCGCTGGAGACCGAAGCGATTAACCTGGACAAGTACGTCCTTCTGCCTCCGCGGACCTGGTGGCAGGAGGCGAACATGGCCGACCGCCAGGCCGTCGCCGTACGCGAGGCGCGCCGGGGCGGGCTGAACCGCATCGACTATCCGGCCAAGACACGCAAGACCCTTGGTTTCGTCTCCAGCGGACTGGCCCACGCATATCTGCTCCAGGCCCTCAGCGAGATGGAACTGCTCGGTGAGTTTCCGATCCTGAAATTCGGTATGAGTTACCCCATCGACGCCGAACTCGTCGAACAATTTGCCGGCCAATGCGAGCGGATCGTTATTGTCGAGGAGCGCCGGGGTTTCCTTGAGGAGCAGGTCGGCGAGGTCATCCTCCAGGCCCGGCAGGCGGGCAGGCCTACCGGACAAACGGAGGTCTGGGGCAAGAATTTCCCCGGCGGAGATGACGGCATCCCCTCAATACGAGGGTTGCACCCTTCGATTATTATCGAGCGCCTTGCGAAACTGCTGAAACGCCTTGAAAGCGCCGGGGCAAAGGTTGCCGTTCCTTCGGCCATACAGCGAGAGACCGAGACGATTGAAGCGACGGGCCGGCGGGACGTCGGGCCCCTGCCGCCCCGCATTCCTACGTTTTGCCCGGGCTGCCCGCACCGCGATACGTCAGGCCTGTGCCTCCAGATCAAGAAGCGTTTCATGGACCCGGTCTATATGGCAAAGACCCACGGCTGCGGGCCGGTGGACCTGATGTTCCACGGCGACACCGGATGCTACACCATGTTGCTGTTCCCGCCGAATACGCCCCTGATGCACGACTACTCCGGTATGGGCCTGGGCGCAGGCACCGGCAGCGGCGCCGACCCGTTCATCACAAACAAGCAGGTCGTCTTCATGGGCGATTCGACCTTCTTCCACTCCGGGCAGATCGCCATCTCGCAGGCGATTAAACTTGGCCAGGACATCACCTTCATAATCCTGGACAACCGCACCACCGCCATGACCGGCCATCAGCCGACACCCGGCGTGGAGTACGACGTTGTCGGCGCGACCACGCCCGTACAGGACATCGAGAGGATCGTTCGGTCAATGGACCTGACCGGCGAAGTGCCGATCGTCCGTGTGGACCCGGAACAACGCGAGGAATACAGGCAACTACTGGCTGAAACGTTCCTGGCCGACGGCGTGAAGATAATCATCGCCGATAAGGAATGCGGTATCACGCGGATGAGGCGCAAACGCCGGACGGAACGGGCGATCGTCCGCCGGGACGGCTTCCTGCCGACCTGGCAGCACATGAACATCAACCAGGAGATCTGCCGGTTCTGCCTGGCGTGCGCGGAGATAACAGGTTGTCCGGGCCTGAAGCACGTCGAAACGGACTACGGCCCAAAGATGGACACGGACCTGACATGGTGCGTTGATGACGGCGCCTGTGAGCGGGTCGGGGCGTGTTCAGCCTTCGAGCGGGTTACAATCAAACGCAAAGCGACACCCAGGTCGCGCGTGCCGGAACTGGGGCTGGACGATATACCCGAACCGCAAAAACGCTCTCTTGGCGGGCTTTGGCGGTGCTGCCTGGCCGGCGTAGGCGGAATGGGATGCGGCGTAGCCACCACCATCCTCGTCCGCGCCGGGCATAAGGAAGGATACGACGTCCTCTTCCTGGACAAGAAGGGCCTGGCCATTCGCAACGGCGGAGTCGTCAGCCAGGTCGCATACAATATCTCCGGCAAGCCGACAACCGCCATTATCCCTTACGGCAAGGCCGACCTCATGATCGGTCTGGACGCCCTGGAGGCGGCCAGGACGATCGACCCGACAGGCAGAGCGCGAGTCGCCTCGCCGGACCGAACCGTCGCCGTTGTCAACACCGACAAGACCGCGACTATCCCCGGCCTGATGGGCGGGGACGACTACGACCCGGACGAACTCGAACAAATCGTCCACGCAAATACCCGCGGCGATGAGTTCCTCGCGCGGAACATCTCGCGAATATGCCAGAAGTACCTCGGCAGCAAGATATACGCCAACATCATGATGCTGGGCTTTGCGTTCCAGAAGGGCCTGATCCCCGTCTCGATGCACTCGATGGCATGGGCTATCAAGGACACCATCCGCGCCGATTTCCGCAAGAACCTCTACGCATTCAACATGGGGCGGAAACTTCTCGTCCAACCGGACCTGTTCCGCGGAGCGCCGAAGCGATCTACCTGGCAAAAGGAACTGGAGGAAAAATGCCGCTGCACCATCCGCCGATACCGGCAAGGTCAGAGATTGTCCGAAGCCCTGCGGGAGATGTCGGCCCGCGTTATGGAGACCGCCGCGGAACTGGACGAAGCCGACAGGCAGGCGATCGTCGTCCGGCTGTACGATCTGCTACGCTGGGGCGGGCCGGAGTACGCCAGGCGCTACGCACAGGCTGTGAGCGAAACTTATAAAAAAGACACCGCCGATTTCGCCTTCGCCGTAACACGCGCAGTCATCCATAACCTCGCCGATGCGATGCTCATTAAAGACGGCGTATTCCTGGCGGAACTATCGACAAGCCATGAAAAATACGCACGCGACCGCGAAAAATACGACGTCAACCCCGCCAACGGAGACAAAATATCCTACCGCCACCTCTGGCACTGGAAGATGAAGATCGGACCCTGGCGGTGGGACGTGAGCACGACGGTCTATGACTGGATGCTCCATATCCTCAAGCGCAGCCGGTGGTTGCGAAAACTCCTGCCGGGCTGGCATAAGAACGAACACGAATTTCTGCGGCAATATGAAGCCGACGTCGCCGAGTTCGCATATACGACGGACGAGGAATATCAACAGCAATCGGCCAAACTTTCATCGGCCCGGTGCATGGACTGCATGAACCCACGCTGCGCCGAAGCAGGCCTCATGGGGGCGGGCTGTCCGCTGGAAAGCCCGGTCCCGCAATGGATCGAACTTGCCCGCAAAGAGCGTTGGCGAGAAGCAGCCGAGAAACTGTTCGAGACGAACAATTTCCCAGAGATTACCTCGCGGATATGCCCCGCCTTCTGCGAAAAGGAGTGCAAGAAGAAATTTGGCGGCTTCGCCGTCGGCATCAGGGATATCGAGCGGGAAATTGCAGATCGCGCTTTGTCCGAAGGCTGGGTTACGCCGGCGACCGCTGCGGAAAAGACAGGCAAAACAGTCGCGATTGTCGGGGCGGGCCCGGCCGGCCTGGCCGCCGCTCAGCAACTCGCGCGCGCCGGACACGATGTTACCGTCTTTGAGGCCGAAGCCCAGGCCGGCGGGCTGATGCGATACGGAATCCCGCAATGGCGACTGGAGGCTGAACTCATCGACCGCCGCGTCGAGCAACTCACCGCAGAGGGTGTAAAGTTCCAAACCGGCGTAGAGGTCGGAAAAGACATCCAGGCCGACGAATTGCAGGAGCAATTCGACGCGGTTCTGCTGGCCGTCGGAGCTGCCCAGCCGAAGGACCTGAAGGTCCCGGGGCGGGAAATGCGAGGCGTTCAGTTCGGCATTGAGTTCCTGCGTAGCGGCAACCTCGGTGAAACCGCAAGCGTCAAAGACAAGGTTGTCGCCGTCATTGGCGGCGGGTTGACCGGCGAAGACTGTGTAGAGGTCGCTATCGCCCAGGGCGCAAAGGAGGTTCATCAACTGGAAATCCTGCCGGCCTCGGTGAAGGCGGAAAGCCCGCCGCAGAACGATGTGCTCGATCAGCCCAACGTTCACCGCCGATGGTGCGTTTTGACGAAGGCCTTCGGCGGGAACGGCAACCTCACCTCGCTGGAAGCCGTCCAGGTCGCATGGAAACCTTCGACCAATGGGCCGGTAATGGAGGCCGTCGCCGGCGGCGAATTTACGCTGAATGTGGACGTCGTCCTGCTGGCGATGGGGTTCGACCCGGTCGTGCCGGAACCCATTGCCGAGCAGTTGAGCCTTGCGACCGACGAAACCGGCTGCATTACCACCAAGGCCTGCGCCACGAACATTCCCGGCGTCTTCGCCGCCGGCGACCTCGTAACCGGCGCATCCTACGTCGCCACGTCAATCGCCTCAGGCCGGAAGGCAGCCGAAAAAATCGACGAATATTTGGCGAACATTGCCTCGGCGCCCCGTGAGGGGTAAGGTAGATGTTACGCGGAGTGTGATATGAAGCGCGATGAGGCCCTGAAAATCCTGGCGGTGAATCAGGAACGTCTTAAAGACTTCTCGGTCAAGTCCCTTGCCATCTTCGGCTCGGTCGCAAGGAACGAAGCCACGGAAGCCAGCGACATTGATGTGCTGGTGGAATTCCAAGAAGGCAAGACTGTGGGGCTTTTCGAGTTTATCCGCCTGATGCACTTTCTTGAGGAAATTCTCGGCTGCAAGGTTGATCTTGCAACACCCAATGCGCTTCGGAAAGAAATGAGGGGGCAGATACTAAAGGAGGCGATCTATGCCGCCTAGAGACTGGAAAATGCGGATAAGGGATATCCTTGAATCCATAGAGGTTATCCGGGAGTACACAGCCGGCATGGATTACGAAACATTCTGTGGCGACCGAAAAACCATAGATGCTGTTGTTCGCAACATGATCATCATCGGCGAGGCCGCTAATAATGTCCCTGTTGAAGTAACGGACGCACATTCTGAAATTCCGTGGAGATTGATGCGGGATTTCCGAAATGTCGTGGTACATATTTATTTTGGGGTCGATGTGAACATTGTATGGGATACGACACAAAACAACCTTCCGCCGCTGGTAAGCCTTTTGCAAAAACTCCTAGAACAGGAGAAATGAGCGTCGTCACCGTAATCGCATCAGGCCGAAACGCAGCCGAAAAAATCGACTTCTTCTTGTCCGGATAGGAAGCCGCGAACAACGCGAACACAAAGCGGGAGGTTGACATGCTGCAAAGGAAGAAAACCGGCGTTTTTCTTGTCCTTCTGCTTTGCCTCGCCGCCACGCTCGGCGGGTGCGGCATTAAGGACATGAGCCACGTGCGCCACCCTCCCGTTTTTTCTCCGGATGGGCAAACGGTAGCCTACGGCTGGTCTGATCTACTCTGGGGCGATTTTATGAGTTGCACTATGGCAAGTGCCGAAACCCAATACGTTCGCTGGTGCTCCGTTGAGTCTCCCAACCACCAGGAAAGCATAAAAGTTTTCGCCAGAACCGGTGAATTCTTCACCGGCCCGGATTTCGGGCTTGTCGACCTGGTATTCTCGCCGGATTCTCGCCATCTGGCGGCCGTCACCAGAAGCACAATCACCATCATTGACCAAGCCAGCCGTAAATCTCGACGCATAACCTCCGGAGAAGTCGTGATTACTTCCCTTTGCTGGCTGAACAACGAGGAAATCGCTTATGGGACCATCGACACCACCAGGTTCGGCTGGAATATTCCCGGAGGATGGATTTACGAAAGAACCCTTTGGCATCAGAACATCCATCAGCCCCGCAACAAGCGTCTGGCCATTCATGCGGATAAGGACTTCGAAGAACCGGGCGGTCTGATACAAGATTGGTGGCCTCTGGAAAGTTGGTCGCCCAATGGCCATTACGCCATCTTCGAAATCAAAGGGCAACTTAGATTGCTGGATTCGTCTGCGAAGACGGTTATTTCTTTCGGGCAGAAGAATCACGGGCTTATCCGGGCGGTTTGGAACCCGGACAATTCGGAAGCACTTTGCGTCAGTTGGGCCGGGGTGCCATATAACAAGAATTCACGTTACCAGGCAATATTATTGAACCCCGCGAACCTCGAAATACTGAATCTAAGTCGAAAGTTCAATGAAACTTTCCAATCCGATCCCAATCTAGACATTACATGGCGGATCGATCGACGGCGGTTTGCCGTTTGCGGTACGATGACGGACCACGTTTTACTACAGATAAGACCGTGGCAGACTGCTCAAAGTCGGCCCCCTTATAACCCTGTAGGGGACTCGATGATATCCCCCGACGGAAAACGCATCGCAGAATTTGATAGTCAGAAAAAACTGGTAATCCGCCCGCTCATCCCGCCTACCACCCAAACAGCAACACAACCAACCTCCGACAAGGCCGATAAATAGGCGAAAACCATGCCCAGGGAATCCAAAACCGACAGGAAGAAACGCGCAGCCAGGATTACGGCCTCGCTGAAGAAACTCTATCCCGACGCAAAGACCGCGCTGCGCCATCGAAATCCCCTGCAACTGCTCGTCGCGACGATACTGTCGGCTCAATGCACCGACGTGCGCGTTAATATCGTTACGAAAGACCTGTTCAGAAAATACAAATCGACCGGCGACTTCGCCAAGGCCCGACAAAAAGTATTCGAGCAGGAAATCCGCACCACCGGATTCTATCGCAACAAGGCCAGGAACATCATCGCAACGGCAAAAAGACTCATCGACGACTTCGGCGGCAAAGTCCCCGACAACATGGAAGACCTGCTGTCGCTGCCCGGCGTGGCGCGAAAGACGGCCAATGTCGTCCTCGGCGACGCTTTCGGGAAGAATGAAGGCATTGCCGTCGATACGCACGTCCGGCGGCTTTCGCAGCGGTTGGGGTTATCAAAGCACAAAGACCCGGTAAAAATCGAAAAAGACCTGATGGAATTAGTTCCTCGGAAAAACTGGGTTGTCTTTTCACATTTATTGATCTTCCATGGCCGGGCCGTCTGCACCGCCCGCAAGCCCGACTGCAACGGCTGCGGCGTCAGCAAGTTATGCCCAAGGATAGGGTGTAGGGCGTAGGGTATAGGGCGTAGGGAAAAAACACCAGGTTTGTTACCCTATTTCCCTACGCCCTATGCCCTTCTTTACTCGCACATCCGTGCGACCGCCGGGAGGAAGAAATCGGCGACGGTTCGCTCCCATGTGATTTTTTGGCCCAGTGTTGAGCCGGCGGCAAGCAGGTCGGATATGTCGGCTTCGCTCTTCGGCAGTCGTTCAGTGAGTCGGCGGGCGAGGCGTTTTGACTCGGTTGTTTCGACGGCGTCGCGCTCGGCAAGGCCTATTCGCAAAGCGTCGGCGGACGTTGAAGCGGCAGGGACACGAATGAAATCGCCAACCAGGATATTCGCCGGCATGTCGCCGCCGGTGCACCGCAGCAGCAGCCCGACACACCCGCAGACGTTCGAGACCACGCATATCGCGCCAGCCCCCAGCGGCTCCAGTTGGCTTATGCCGAAAGGCTCATAAACGCTCAGCCCGAATTCGACATCCGTACCCATGTGGACATCGGTGAAGGTCATTTCCTCCGGCATCCGCCGTCCGCAGCGGTCGCGCTGCCAGCCGAACTGATTGACCAGGACGACCTTAACGGCTTCGTGATGCTGATTAAAATCCTCGAACAACTCGGCCACGACCTCTTCGCCGTTGCATATATCCGGATAGCCCTTCCGGTGATGCACCGGCCAGCCGTAGTCGCTCTCCATTGACAGAATGTCCTTTTCCCGGCGGCGCCCCGCCAGCGTGCCGAGCATGAAATAGACGGCGGATCGGCCCTCGCGGGCCAGTTGTTCAGCCAGTTCGTGAAGAATACGCAGGTCGCGCCAGATGCCCTTGCTCAACACCGGGCGGGCGACGTGAGTGAAGATATAATCCGGCTCGAAGCCGACGAGGTTTTTGGCGTACTGTTTCATCCGGCTGCGGTGTTCCTGCCGTCTGGAAAGTGTCGGCGAAATGGCGGGAACGCCGTTATATACCATTTCCACCACCATTTTTTCGCAGTCCGGCTGGAGGAACCACATCTCCCGCCCGACGAAATCGCCGACTGCGAAGATCGCGTCGCAGTAGCGGGCTGACTTTATCATCGGATGCTTGAAATTGTCGCGAATTTCCGGGAAGAAATCCTCAAGCCCTTTTCCGGTCTTTTCAGCCGAGGCCAGAAGGTTGTAGAACATCAGGTCGTGGGCAGGGTGCATCTCGACGATCCGCCGGACCGAAGCGACCTCGTGGGCGTAAAAAACGGTCCGCACCTGGGCCCGCGAATCCATCACCGCCTTCAAGGCCGTCGGCAGGCCCATGTACTCGTGCGAAAAAAGGACCGCCTGCTCGTTCGGACCGCCGTCGCAGCCTATGACGCGCATCGCCTCCCAGGCAGGCTCGGCCAGGCGAACGTACTGCTCGAACTCCCAGATGTGCTCGAACTCGTCCGACGGCACAGAGAACCTTCTGAACAACTCGGACTTGAAACGGTTCAGCCGGTCGGGGTTGCAACGGAATACATCCACCAGGAGGACCTCGACCTCGGCAGGGACGGTTGAATCACCGTCGTTGATTCGGCGGGTCCCATAGACAATCCCCACCTCGTACGCCTGCTCGACGGGCCTGAACTTGTCGGCCCAGTCGGCGGTATCTATGCCGTCGATGCTGCTGTAGAGGACCTCGCCGTCCGGCCCGAACCTCTCGGCCCCCGTCCGGTCGGTCATAAATACCGGCCCAATCAGAACGGTCCGTCCGAAGGCCTGCCGGTAGTCAGCCGACGTTACCAGCCCGGCGATGACCGCGCCGATCCCGCCCATCTTCTCAACGGCTTCGTGTGTTATGTGAAGGGCTATCATCAGGATTCCTTAATCGGCAAAATACCACCCCGGTTGCACTACTACAAGAACCGTCCGACCATAATGCCTAATACTACAACGAAACTTGCTTTCATAAAATGGCGTTCGATGCTGAAATCCGAAGCACAAAATCCGAAATACGAAACAATATCGAAACCCTAAAACTTCAATGTTCAAAACAAAAACTGCCACACTCGATAATCAGAGTGTTTGGAACATTCGGATTTCAAATTTCGAATTTGTTTCGGATTTCGATATTCGGATTTCGGATTTGACGATTATTTCGTAATCAATTTCATTGAAAGATGTTGTGGGTCTCCGTAAATATAAAGTTGCGTAGTAATACTAATGCCTAAAATCATCGCCGTGATTTTTTAGACATTGGGCATCAGTCATTGGTCATTGATTGGTCATTGGTAATTGGTCATTAGACATTATTCGTTTCCTCCTTGGCCGGAGCCGGTAAATGCGTATAATCACTTGTTCTCCACGGTTCTATTGAAAGTAAAAAAATGTCAATAGCAATTCTTTGTATTGGTGATGTAGTCGGCAAGTGCGGGCGTGTGGCGGTGGCGGAACTGTTGCCGGAACTTATCAAGCAGCGCCGGATCGATCTTGTCGTCTGCAACGCAGAGAACGCCACCGGCGGCAGCGGGCTGACGCCGGCGATGTTCAATAAACTGCTCCACTGCGGCGTGGACGTGGTAACGCTGGGCGACCACGTGTACCGCAAGCGCGAGATAACCGAGTCGTTGAGCCATTCCGAGCGGATTGTTCGCCCTGCCAACATTTCCGCCCGCGCCGTCGGGCGGAAGTGGACTGTCGTGCCGACAAAGTCAGGCAAGCACCAGGTTGGCGTCGCCTGCCTGCTGGGACAGATGTTTATGAAACCGGCCGATTCGCCGTGGTCGGCGATTGAGGAAATTTTCAGTGAGATGCCGGAGCCTGTGAAGGTTCGTGTAATTGATTTCCACGCCGAGGCCTCCAGCGAAAAGGTCGCCATGGGCTGGCATTGCAACGGGCGGGCCAGCGTGGTCTTCGGCACGCACACGCACATCCCGACCGCCGACGCACGCGTGCTCGACGGCGGCACTGCCTACATTTCCGACGTCGGCATGACCGGACCTTACGACAGCGTTCTTGGCCGGATGAAGGACCGCGTCCTTTACGCCCTGACGACCTCGATGCCGACGCCGTTCCAGGTAGCCAAGGACGACGTGCGGCTGTGCGGTATAGTCGCGACGGTAGATCCGGCCACCGGGCGGGCTGAATCCGTCGAACGGGTCGAGATCAAAGCCGCCGGACAGGTCGTTACCGAAGAGGGAAAAAATTCGAACCACAAAGGACACGAAGAATAAAAGTGAGTAGGCTGGGACGAAGCCCCCAAGGGGTAAACTCCGCGGAGTCCCACCTTTTCTTCTTCAATTGCCGGGACTACGCTCCGCTTCGTCCCAGCCTACTGCCTGCGCGTTGAGCGGTTCGTGCGGTAGGCAGGCCCCGGTTATACGGCGGTTTGGCCGACAGCGCCCGGCGGATGAAATCGCGGAAGCGCCCGGCAGGCGCGCCCCAGTCGTCGCAGGCGTCCATCTCGGCCAAGGCCTCGGTCGGCGTCAGCGAACTGCGGTACAACAGCCGATACGCCTCCTTAATCTGCTTGTGGTCGGCGTCGGTAATATAGTCGGCGCGGCGCAGGCCTACCGAGTTTAACCCCACAACGTAATTGACCCCACCGAGCATCACAAACGGCGGGACGTGCTGACCGGCGCCGGAAAAACCTCGCATCATCACCAGTTCACCGACCCGGCAGAACTGGTGCACCACCGCAAAGGCCGACAGGATTGCGCCATCGGCGATTTCGCAGTGCCCGGCCAGGGCGGCGCTGTTGGTCAACACGACCCGGTCGCCGACGACGCTGTCGTGCCCGACGTGCGAGCCGGTCATAAAAAAGCAGCCGCTGCCGATGACGGTCGCCCCGCCGGACGTGGTGGCCCGGTTGATGGTAACGCCCTCGCGAAAGATGTTGCCCGAGCCGATGCGGAGATAAGTTTTTTCGCCCGGGTCGAACTTGTAATCCTGCGGTTCGCCGCCGAGGACGGCAAATGGATGAACGACGTTACCCGCCCCCATTGTGGTATAGCGTCGGACGACCGCCCCGGCCAGGAGTTCGCAGGCCTCGCCGATAACCACGTCGGATTCGACCACGGCGTGAGGCCCGACGATCACACCGCCGCCCAACTGGGCCGAGACGTCCACTACGGCTGTTTCATGTATCTTCGTCGCCATAAGCAATTCTCCGCGACGTGCATTCTAGCCGCAAACTGCGCAAAATAGTAGCCAGTAGTCAGTAGCCGGTAGCCGGTCAATTAAAAAACTCGACACCTCTTCTCTTTTTCGGTTACTGACTACCGGCTACCGGCTACTGATTACTAATTTGCGTTCGCGTAGTTCGCGGCTAAAATGATGGATATGGCAAATTCCTCTGTTGCAAGCGGTCTGGCCGATCTTCTCCGGCCTTATGCCGAGGCGGTTGAATCGGCGATGGCGCCGGCGCTGACGGATGATGCAGTGCCGGGGACGCTGGGTGAAGCGATGCGTTACGCCTGTCTGAACGGTGGCAAGCGTCTTCGTCCTGCGCTGGTGTTCCTGTCGGCCGAGACCGTCGCGGAGAGCAACTCCTGGCGGGCCGATCCGCTTCCGGCGGCGTTGGCGGTCGAACTGGTGCACTGCTACAGCCTGGTGCACGACGACCTGCCGGCGATGGACGATGACACGCTCCGTCGCGGCCTGGCAACCTGCCACGTGAAATTCGGCGAGGCAATGGCGATACTGACCGGCGATGCGCTGCTGACGCGAGCGTTCGATCTGCTCGCTTCCGGGTACGCTGATTCCGGCCTGGCGGTTAAACTTATCGCCGAACTAGCCGGAGGCGCCGGCCCGGCCGGTATGATCGCCGGGCAGGCCGCCGATATGGGACTGTGCGAGGTGCCGGGCGGGGACGCCGGTAGAAGGTACATCCATCTGCGAAAGACAGCCGCCCTGCTGCGGGCGGCGGCGCGGGCGGGCGGTATCTGCGCCGGAGCGGACGAAGCCCAACTGGATGCGCTCGGGACATTCGGGGAGAAAATCGGCCTGGCCTTCCAGGCATCCGACGACCTGCTCGATGCGGTCGGATCGGCCGGGACAATCGGCAAGACGCCCGGCAAGGACGCCCGCGCCGGCAAGCGAACCTATGCCGGCGAATTGGGGATAGAACAGACCCGCCGGCTGGTTGCCGACCTGACAGGCCAGGCGGGCGAGGCGCTGAAGGGCTTCGGCGGGCGGGCGGAAAAACTGCGCGAACTGGCAGAACTGCTCGCCCGGCGGGACCGGTGAACCGTAAAAAAAATGAAAAATCAGCCGACACAACACGATAAACCGGCTTCGAAAGACGAGAACCCGCTGGAGCAGATTAAATCCCCTGCCGACCTGAAGGACAAGTCGCCCGATGAACTCGCAGAATTGGCCGGGCATATTCGCCGAATGATTATTCGGACCGTCTCGCGCACCGGCGGGCACCTTTCCAGTAACCTCGGCGCGGTCGAACTGACCATTGCGTTGCACACGGTCTTTGATTTTTCCCGTGATCACCTGCTGTGGGACGTTGGGCATCAGTGTTATGCGCATAAGATTCTGACCGGGCGCGGCGGGCGGTTTGACACGCTCCGCCAGGCCGGTGGCATCAGCGGCTACCCGTCTCCGTCCGAAAGCGATTACGACCTGTTCGTATCAGGACATGCCGGCGTGGCGATCTCAACGGCGTCGGGTCTGGCGTGGGGCGACCGCCGGGAAGAGCGAAAAATCGTCGCAGTCGTCGGCGACGCCTCTATCGCCAACGGCGTGTCACTGGAGGCAATCAACAACGCCGGACTCCTGAAACGCCAGTTCCTCGTCGTCCTGAACGACAACTCGATGGCCATTGACGTTACGCAGGGCGCCCTGGCACGCCTGCTGGACCGCATCCGCCTGACGCAGACTTATAGCGAAATCAAGCACACCACCGAGCATGTCCTCAGCCGGCTTCCACTCGGCGAGGAAATCACCGACACCCTCCGCCACATCAAGGAAGGCCTGCGGACCACTATGCACGGCGAGCAACTTTTCGAGGCCTTGGGATTCCGGTATTTCGGCCCGGTCGATGGGCACGACATGACCGCACTGCTCGACATCCTCCGCCGCGTCGGGCAGATCTCCCAGCCGGTGCTGCTGCACGTCCACACACAGAAGGGACGAGGGTGCGATTACGCCGTCGAGGACCCCTGCCGGTTCCACTCGCCCGCCGCCCACACAGTCAACGGCGGGGTCGTCCAGTTCCACGCGACCGCCCGCACGACGTGGACGGACGTGTTCTCGCAGACGCTCCTGAACCGGGCCAAGAGCGATAAAAAAATCGTCGCCATTACCGCCGCCATGCCCGACGGGACGGGTCTGGCGGCCTTCCGCGACACGATGGGCGACCGCTACATCGACGTCGGGATAAACGAATCGCACGCCGTGGCAATGGCGGCCGGTCTGGCCAAAGCCGGGCTTAAACCGATCGTCGCCATCTATTCCACATTCCTCCAGCGGGCGTTCGACCAGATATTCGAAGAGGTCGCCCTCCAGTCCCTGCCGGTGATTTTCTGCATCGACCGCGCCGGGCTGGTCGGCACCGACGGGCCTACGCATCACGGCCTGCTCGACATCGCCTGCCTCCGCCCACTACCGGGGATGGTCCTGATGTCGCCGGGCGACGAAGCGGAACTGGTATCAGCCATGGATTTGGCGCTGTCGCTGGATAAGCCGTCGGTTATTCGTTATCCGCGCGACATCGTACCGGCCTTCCACTCACAACAGGCGCCTTTTGTATTGGGAAAGGCCTGCCGTCTGCGCGAAGGGGCCGACGGAACATTCCTCGCCTATGGCGCAATGGTCGAATACGCCCTTTCGGCTACTGAACTACTGGCTCGCCGGGACGGCATAGAAACAGCCGTTATCTCGGCCCGATTCGCCAAGCCGCTGGATGAGGAACTCATCGCCGAGTTGATCGCCACAGGCAAACCGGTGCTGACCGTGGAGGAACACTCTGTGGCGTGCGGTTTCGGCTCGGCTGTGATGGAACTGGCCGCAGCCAGGTCGCTGGACACCTCCGGCGTCAAATTGATCGGTGTGCCCGACCGCTTCATCGCCCACGCCGGCAGAAAACAGCAACTCGCCGAGATCGGCCTGGATACCGACGGATTGGTCAAAACCATGCGACAATCCCTCGCCAACCAAACCGTCTCGCAGCAAGCGAGGCCGTGAACAAACCGGCGAGACCGGACCGTATTTTTTTTAACCACAGAGGACACAGAGTTCACAGAGAGCATAAGATTTTATAAAAACATCTTACGTCAATTCTGAAATTTCAGGCGGAGAGAATCAGAATAGACAGAATATTACTTCGAAAACCCCGATGTTTTTCTCGCAATTACTTTAAATCTCTGTGTTCTCTGTGTCCTCTGTGGTAAATACTCGCTTTAAGGAGAAAGAACAGTGCCCAACGGAATCCTGACTGAAATGACGATTGAGGACGTCCGGGCGTTTGACCCGGAGGTCGTGGCGATAGGCATCGGGTCGGTGGAACCTCACGGGCCTGTGCTGCCATACGGGACAGACTATTGGCAGACCGATGCAACCGTTCGGCGCGGTGTAATCCTGGCCAATGAGGTTGGCGCGCGGGCGCTGATGTATCCGACGCTGCCTATCGGAAACAACGTCAACTTCAAGGCGTTCCCGTTTGCCTGCCGCATCGGCGTCCGCACGCTGATGCAGGTGATTCTTGACATAATCAACGCCCTGGCTGAAGACGGCATCCGCAAGGTCGTCCTGTTCGACGGGCACGGCGGCAACACCGACACGCTCCGCGCCACGCTTCGGGCGAACGTCGATGCCCATCGCCCCGACCAAGGCCCGTTCGTGTGCATGACCTCAGGCCCGCCCGCGCCCGCCTCGCTCGTCGAAGACCCAAGCGACCACGGCGGCGAGTCGGAGGTCTCGCGGATGCTGCATCTACGTGAAGATTTGGTGCGAACCGATAAGTTCGACAACTTCCCGTGGGGCGAAAAACCGGCGGTCGAGGCACTGACTGACGACGGCGTATATTTCGTCAAGCCCTGGCATCTTCACGTACCGGCGTCGGCCGGCGGGGATGTGCGCAAGGCCTCGGCTGAAAAGGGCCGCGGACTCATCGAACACGACGCCGAACACCTCGGACGCCTCCTGACGCAACTGTCAAAAACGCCATGGTCGGAAACATTCCCGTATTGATTGTAATCGGGGACACCAATTAAACGGATTTGCGTTTTCGGTGAACGATCTTTCCGCCGACCATCGTCATCTGCACATGGAAGTTACGGTCTAATATCACAATGTCGGCGTCGCTTCCGGGGAGGATGTTCCCTTTACGGTGGTTCACGCCCAGGACCTTGGCTGGGATGACGCTGGCCATCTTGAGGGCGTTCTCCAAAGGCACCATTCCGGTGGCCACCATATTCCGCACAGCCTGGTTGAGAGTAAGGACACTTCCGGCGATAGTACCGTCAGGCAATTTGGCCACACCGTCGGCCACGGTTACCTTTCTTCCGTCGGCAATGAAACGCTTTCCCCGCAGCCCGGCGATTCTCAGGGCATCGGTAATCAGGCATATCTTGTCCGCCGGTTTGGCCAGGAGCAGGAGTTTGACCACGACAGGGTGAACGTGGTGCATATCGGCGATGAGTTCCACGGTAATCTCCGGGTTGGTGAGCACCGTGCCCATCACACCGGGATCGCGGTGATGCGTTCGACGGAGGGCATTGAAAACGTGGGTAACGTGGTTGATACCGGCGTTTATCCCAACCGCCATCTCTTCGTGGGAAGCGTCGGAATGCCCCACTGCCACTCGGATTCCCCTGTTACGACACTCCCGGATGAACTCGACAGCGCCGGGAATCTCCGGGGCTACCGATATGAGACGAATACTGTTATTTGAAGCATCTATCAGGCTGCGAAGTTCTTCGATCGAGGGGGAACGGAGATATTTGGCCCGAAGGGCGCCTTTTCTTCGGGGGTTCAGGAAGGGACCTTCGAGGTGCACGCCCAGTATCTCCGCGCCTTTGGCCGGTGCCTCCATCGCCCGACGAACGGTGGCTACGCGACGCACCATCCCGGACTCACTGGCGGGATAGATTGTCGGGAGGAAGGATGTGGTTCCGAACCGGACCAGGGTCGAAGCCATCTTCCGAATGGACTCCACCCTGCAATCGGTGGTGTCGCCGCCGCCGGAGCCGTGGATGTGCAGGTCCATGAACCCGGGAGCGACAATCATCCCACGGGCATCCACCACCAAAGCGCCCTTTAAAAGCCGGGCGCTTCCCGAACCGACCTCCACGACCTCAATCTTCCCATCTTTAACCACTACCACACCACGCTGAATCACCATCCGCGATGTATAGACCTCGCCGTTCACGATTGCTATGTGGCTGCCCGGTGTCTTGTCGGAGTACGCCATAGATATTTTTCGCCTTTCATGGTCGGCCCGGTTTTCCGGGATGCGCCGTGCAACGCGTCGATCCCCGAAACCGCCGCCATGACCAAACCTTACCATGAAAGAATACCACCATCCGCGTCAACAATAAAACATTACGGCACACCATGAGTGTGTAACTGATTTTTCCGGCGAGATTCGCAAATTTTTAAGCAATCAGCAATCAGCGGTCAGCAATCAGCAAAAGAAAAAAACTGAACACTGACTGACACAGCACGCTTGCTCGTCAGGCGGCTGTTCGCCGTCCCAAGGGGGGCGGCCCGGCTACTCGTCGGGGCGACCCGGCTACGGCTCGCTACGCCGAGACGAGAGCCCGCCGTAGCCTGACCGTGCCAGGGCTTTCAGCATTGCAGGTCCTTTGTTTATTTGGTTTTGGCTGATTGCTGATGGCTGATTGCCGACTGCTTTTTACTGACTGCTGATTGCTGACTGCTGAAAGCCGATTGCTTCAGCGGGGGTGATCAAAGACCTCCTATCTCTGTGTTCTTCCCACGGGACGGCGAACAGCCGCCTGTGTCTCTGTGGCAGGTTTGCTTTTGGGAGTTGGTTTTGTCGTGGGGGCCGGTTTGCGAAACGCCACAGGCAGTTTCCCCCGCCCGATTACCTTGCCGTCGGCGCTGCGGATTACGATGTCGTACGTCAACCCGCCGGCCAGGGACAGTTCCGCCGACCCGGCGCCCCTGCCAACGGCGACGACCTCGCCATTAAGGTAAGCCGTTACTTCCTTTTCGCCCTCGCCTTGCAGATTCACCCGAACCTTGCAGGGATTTGTATAAAACAGTGTTACATCCGTCGCCGGAATCCACTGGATGGACATGTCCCACACCAGCGGAAAGGATTTCCCCGTCTTCCTGAACGACGCGGCGTAAATGCGATGAAACCACACCCTGTGGTCGGCGGCAGTGTAACATTTCTTAGTGAACCAGGCGTGATTCAACTCATTAGGTTCGGCCGATCCGAGGTGATACCACTGCCCATCCCATATTTCGGTCCAACTGTGATTACCGGCCTGGTGTTTGTTGCCCTTGCGGTCCTTCCATAGCGGGATGCCCGCGAGCCTGCCCGGTATCCCGACAGCCCGGCAGGCATCGACCAACAACACCGTCAGCCCCGTGCAGGAAGCGTATTTTGCCTTAATAGATTCATACGGGCCTTGATCCGGCTTGGGGCGCTTGGTGGCGTGATACTTCACATCCAGTATCCTGAAGACCTCCTTGTTCAACAACTTTGCGGCCTCGCCGGGCGACTTGCACTTCCATGCCATTGCCGAAAAACGGTCGTAAAAATCCTTTCGCCAGTTGTCCCGCCGCTCGTTGGCCGCGGCATAGGGCAGAATGTGGTTGTAGAATAACGATTCGGGAATATCCTTCGACCACGGCGCGTTTTTACGGGCGCGGAATGCGTATTCGATGTTCTCAAGCATGAATTTTTTATCCAGCGATTTCAAGTCGCGCTCCGGCATATTAGCGATGAGGAACGCAGCGGCCTTGCGATGCTCTTTCGGGGCGGAGCGAATTGTCGCGATAAGTTGCCTGCGGTTTTCCCCGGCCTTGGGAAGAGCGATTATTACGCCGGAGCGGTCCGACTCATCAAGAAGCGCCGCTGCCTGTTGAACCTCTTTCAGTTCCGCCAGAATGCCGGCATCGGGGCGAGCCAGCGGTTTGGCGCGAAAGACGACCTTGACCTCCTGGCCCTTCTTGAATTCGCCCTTGAGCGGTATGAGGATGAAATTGTCGGTAACGACCGGCTTAAGTTCGGCCCCTTCGATAATTTCAATGTTTTGCACCCTTTCCGGCAGCAGTGCCGTAACGGGATGTTTGCGCCCGCCGCACCATTTGCCGTCCCGGTTGGTCGTTACCGTGAAGGTATATACGCCGTCCTTGACGGTGAATTTCTGGCTCCACGGCAGCGTCCGCCTGGCCAGGCGCGCATCCCAGGCCGGGTCCCCGTAAAGCACCGTCGT
>DAOWOP010000177.1 GCA_030642005.1 Planctomycetales bacterium | reverse complement strand
TCGTAGAGGCGATCGTGTGCCTACGACCGCTCCTACGGAGCTTCAATACATCATACTTTCCCCCAGGGCTTGCCTTCGGCTGCGCCCTGGGCTAAAAACGACCGCCCCATCTGGGGCTATTGAGAAGGTAGCGCTGTCATATTAGACATTGGTCATTTATGCGCTCGGCGCTGCTGCCGAACTCTGCTGCGCAAAGAAATCTGCCTCTTGAAATCCTTGCACCTTTCGAATCATATTCGTTCTACACGTTGAACCTGAACAATATCTCGTCGCCGTCGCGGATAATGTAGTTCTTTCCTTCGAGTCGGAACTTACCGGCGGCGCGGGCGGCTTTCTCGCTGCCGGCAGCCTTCAGGTCGTCGAAGGCGATAACCTGTGCCCGGATAAAACCGCGGGCGATGTCGCTGTGGATTTGACCTGCCGCCGTCAATGCATCCGTACCGGCGGGGATCGACCATGTCCGGCACTCCCTTTCGCCGGCGGTCAGGAAGGCTATCAGGTTCATCGCCTTGTAACACGAGCGGATCAGACGGTCGCGGGCAAGGGCTGAAATCCCCATCGCCTCCATGAATTCGCCGCGGTCCGCCGGCGCAAGGGCGGCGATCTCCTCCTCGATTTTGGCTGAAAGACGAACGGTCGGGCAGCCGGCGAATTCCTCGACTCCCCCGTCCCCAACAGCGCCCTCGTCGCAATTCAGCACTACAACCACAGGCTTGAGCGTCTGGAACGCGAACGTGCGGGCCGTTTTTTCATCGGCATCGCCCACGACCGCCTCGGTCAGAGGTTTTTCTTCCTCCAAAACTTCCTGCATCCGCTGCATCAATTCGAGTTCGCGGATATTTTTGTCCTGTTCGGGCGTTGGTTTGCGAACGGCGGCCTGGAGTTTCTCTATCCTCCCAGCCACCTGTTCCAGGTCGGAAAAGAGCATCTCCGAGCGAAGTTCTTCCAGATCGTCGGCTGGGTTCACTCTGCCTCGGTACGGCGGGACCGAATCGTTCCGGAAATCGCGCAGGACAATAACGATCATGTCGCTTTGTCGGATCGCAGGCCAGTGCGTCCGCGCGTGCCGCCGACCGGCTTCGGTCGATAAGTCCATTCCCGGAACGTCGAGAAACTCGATCTCGGCGTGCGTTTTTTTCTTCGGCTTGTAATGCTCTTCGAGCCAGTCCAGTCGTTCGTCGGGAACTTTGACGACGGCAAGGTGCTCCTGGTCGGGCCGGTCCAGGTGGACGTTCGACCCGCCGGCCTCGGCCAAGGCTGCGAATAAAGTGCTCTTACCGCTTTGTGGTAAACCTATCAACGCCGCACGCATAAAAAATCTCCGTGAACCCAATATAAGCCGCGAACTGCGCGAACACGAATGTTTTATCCTCCGGAATGGTATATGGGCGGAATTACACTGGTGAAGGTGATACATTTCGGCGATAATTATTGTTGAAAGCGAGAGAGTAATGACGGTCGCCACTGAAATCGACAAAGGAAAAATCGCCCGCTTCTGCCGGAAGTGGAAGATTACGGAGTTTTCCCTGTTCGGTTCGGTCCTGCGGGATGACTTCAGCCTCGACAGCGACGTGGACGTCCTGGTCAGTTTCGCCGAAGACGCGCCCTGGAGCCTGTTCGACCTGATTAACATGCAGGATGAATTGAAGGAAATCTTCGGACGCGAGGTGGATTTTGTGGAAAAAGAGGGGCTGCGAAATCCTTTCCGGCGGAAGCATATTCTCAAGCACAGGGAGGTCATTTATGCAGCCTGACGAACGGGTGCGAGGGAAAAGGTGGCACACAAGGTGTGGCAAGAAGCCCAGCCATTCGAATGGCTGGGCTTGAAATATATCATCTGGGATATTGCTCATAAAGATATTCCGGTGCTGATCGTGATGATGGAGCCTCTGGTTCCGCCGGAAGAGAAGGCGTAATTGCGTCCTGATGCGGCGGGACAAAACCTGTAAGCCTTTCGCTCATCGTTTTCGCAGCCAGGTTGTGCGGATTTCGCGGAGTGTGTAGCCGCTGTCGTTGAGTTCGCGGATGAGTCGTATCCGTTTGACCGCTTTTTCGTCGAATGACCGGCGGCGTGAGCCGGGAGTTGTGATAGGCGTAACCAGCCCCAACATGATGTAGTATTCGATCGTTTGGGTTGATACGTCGGCGGCCTTGGCGGCCTCGCCGATCTTCATCGCTTTTTTAGACCCGGTCTTTGGCATGTGAATATCTCTTCAATGTTATCGTAGCAGGCGGGGATGAAACTTTAGTGCCTCCCCAGCCAGCCCAAAGCCGTCCGTGGGTTCCGACGCCTCCATCGTTGTGAGGCCTGTGCTTTTCCAATGGACTGGCGCATCGGCGTTAAGGTAGATTCCTCTCATGGAAACTCTGAAACGGTTGCTTTTTGAGACCCCGTTGGCGGTTTATGTCATATTGGTATTGGCCGAAGCGGCGGTGGCTGCGATTTGGCACAGCCGGCGGACGCGCCGGTGGACCCTGGCGCTGCTTGTCGCGCCGGCGTTAGGCGTGGCGGTGGGGCTGACGTCCTATCTTGTGAAGACGGACCTCGAGCAGATTAATTCAGCAATGGCCGACATCGCCGATAGTGTCGAAGCCGGCGACCTGAACGGCGCCGTCGAGCACCTTGACGAGTCCTGTTTTGCTCCGACCTCCGGCAGAAAGATTATCAACAAGGATGAAATAATCCTGGCGGGCAGAATGGCGCTGCGTCGTCGGCCTGTCGAGCGCCTCCAAACCGTCAGGCCTGTAACAACCATCACCGGCGAGAAGGCGACGACGGAGGTAAAGGTTCGAGTCATCCTCGAAAGCAGCGAGTACGTCGATACGGTCTGGCGATTGGAATGGGCCAAGCGCAAGCCGGGCTGGCGAATTGTACGCATATTAGCCCTCTATCCGCCGAGTCTGGCGAGTTGGAATTTCTGATACCTTACTCAAACTGACCGATTTTATTCGGGATCAGAGAATCCGAGGAATTCCAGAAAGTCTTATCTATAAGGAGGTTATAAAATGTCCAATGACCAATGTCCAATGACCAATCAATGACCAATTTCTAATGCCTAAGATAAGAGCATATAACAAAAAGAACTTCACCGCAGAGTACGCAGCCGTTCGCCACGGCGACCGAGCCAGGGAGGCCGCAGAGAAAAGTATTATTGTTATTTTTTACTTCTCTGCGTTCTCTGCGGTGAATTTTGTTATGGTCTCTAAAATCATCGCCGTGCTTTTTTAGACATTGGGCATTAGACATTCATTAGACATTGGTCATTGGTCATTAGGCATTTATGCGTTCGGCATATAATAATATCAAATCCTGTAATTTTGTTCTGTTTTCAAGAACGGTCAGTATGAGCACCTTACTGACTTGTCGAACCGAATGTTTCCCTTCAGTGTTACCGTAGAGCCAACTATGTCGCTGATTATCGCCGAAAACGTTACCCACGCCTTCGGGACCCACGAGGTTCTCATGAACGTCGCCTTTCACCTTGGCGAATCTGATCGCATCGGTCTTGTAGGCCCGAACGGCGAGGGCAAGACCACGCTGCTGCGTGTTATCGCCGGGCAGATTACGCCGACCGTCGGACAGGTACACCGCAGGCGCGAACTGCGAATCGGTTATCTGCCCCAGGACCCGCCTGGGCCGGAAGACAGGACGATTCATGACGCGATGCTCGATGTCTTTTCCGATCTGCGTCGCATGGAGCGACAGTTGAATGACCTGACTGCCCGGATGGAGCGCGACGACACCGGCCAGACGAATCTGCTGAAACAGTACGACCGGATGCAGTCCCGGTTCGAGGCCCTCGGCGGGTACGACTACAACCGGCGGATTGAACAGGTGCTGACCGGCCTGGCCTTCGGGCCGGATATGTGGGCTCGCACCCTGTCCAAACTCAGCGGCGGCGAACGAACGCGGGCTTACCTGGCAGGTTTGCTGCTGCGAAACCCGGACCTGCTGATGCTCGACGAACCGACCAATCACCTCGACCTGGATTCGGTCGAATGGCTGGAATCCTGGCTCCAGTCGTTCCGCGGGGCTTTGATAGTTGTTTCGCACGACCGGTATTTCCTCGACAGCGTAACGGCCCGGACGTGGGAAATCGCCTTCGGCAGCCTGGAGACGTATCGCGGCCCATACAGCAGGTATCTGCCGCAGCGCGACGAGCGGCACACCGAACGCATGCGCCGGTGGGAGGCCCAGCAGGAATACATAGCCAAAACCGAAGACTACATCGCCCGCAACATCTCCGGTCAGCGCGGCAAAGAGGCTCGTGGCCGGCGCACGCGGCTTGAGCGGTTCATGCGGGATGACGCCATGGCTAAGCCACAGGAGCATCGGAACATCAGCGTGTCGCTTCCAGCCGGGCGGAGGACGGGCGATATGGTATTCCGGGCAGCCGACCTTGCCGTCGGATACGACGCACCGCTCCTGAAGATCGAGGCCATGGACGTCGAACGAGGCCAGCGTATAGCCATCCTTGGCGCCAACGGCGTCGGCAAGACCGCACTGCTGCGGACGCTGATGGGCGAGTTGACGCCGCTTGGCGGGTCCGTTCGCGGCGGCTCCAACGTCAAGGTCGGCTATCTGCCTCAGACGCACGAGCGGCTTGATCCGACCGGCACGGCGCTCCATGCCGTTATGTCTGCCAGGGAAGACTGTTTGCCGCAGCAAGCCCGCTCCGCACTGGGCAGGGTGCTGCTGGGCGGGGACGAGTCGCTCAAGCGAATCGACGAACTCAGCGGCGGCCAGCGAAGCCGCGTTGTCCTGGCGCGATTGATGGTGCAGAACCCAAACGTCCTGATGCTCGACGAACCGACCAATCATCTGGACATACCCTCGACCGAAATCATGCAGGACGTATTGCAGCATTTCGACGGGACGGTCGTCTTTGTCAGCCACGACCGTTACCTCGTCCAGGCTGTGGCTACGCATATCTGGGCGATTGACGACGGGCGGGTGCGGTGTATCCTCGGCGGATGGGAAGCGTTTTCGGCGTGGCGGAACGATCGTCGCAACCGTGGCGACGGGAAAACCTCTCGGCAGTCCGCCGGGAAAACGAAGCAGGATCGCAAGGACGAGTACCGCCGGAACCGAAAACAGGCGAACCTGGTGCAACGCCTCAAACGCCGCGTCGAGGAAATCGAAGCGGAAATTGAAACCGTCGAGGCGGAACTTGCCGGGCTTAACGACGAGATATCCACCGCCGGCGAGACCTGCGACACGGACCGCGTCGGGCAACTTTGCAAGGAGTATCCAGCCAGGGAATCCCGGCTCGAAGCACTGTGGAACGAGTGGGAGCAGGTTGGTGAAGAACTGGGCAAACAGGACAATGCCGCTTCCGCTCCTGCCTCCGATTAGAATGATGCACACCCTTGTATCTTGTCCCTGACAACATCCAGTGGTATATGCGTTCAGTGGTTCTCCGCTGTCTTCGCCCGGAGGGCGAAGACAGCGGAGAACCGGCGGCGGCGAGATCGTCACACCCTGGGGTCTCGTCGAACCCGG
>DAOWOP010000256.1 GCA_030642005.1 Planctomycetales bacterium | reverse complement strand
GTGAGTTTCCGCTGTTTTTCGTTCTTGATCTTCTCGATTGTAGGCCAGTACCGTTTGTAGATTGCCTCGCCGCGCTCCCTGTCGGCTCCCTTGCCCTTAATCCACCGGGTGTTGAAGCCTTCGATCTGTTCGAGAATGACGGCCTTGATGTCGCTGACGCCGACCTTCTGGCGCGTGGACGGATCGACCATCTGTGACCCGAGGACTTCGTTGATTTCCTCGCACATCTTGCGGAAGACGGCTATGGTCTTTTCGTTCATGTCGGTGCCGTACTGCTTCATTTCCTTATTCAGCGCCTTTTTCCGCTCGTCTGACATCTGTACTCGCCGGCCGAAAAGCTTGGCGGCGAGAACCATGCCTTCCTCGCCGGCGGGTAGTTCCAGCGAGTCGTTTTTGACATCTTCTCCGGCCCGGCCGAAAATCGCGTGAAGCAGTTTTTCTTCGGGCGTCAGTTCGCTCTTGGACTTAGGCGCGACCTTCCCGACCAGGATGTCGCCCGGTTTGACGCGCGTGCCCAGGCGGACGATCCCGGCTGCATCCAGGTTCCGCAGGGCCTTCTCCGAGACGTTGGGAATGTCGCGGGTGAACTCTTCCTTGCCCAGTTTCGTCTCGCGGACCTCCACGTCGTAGTCTTCGATGTGGATGGAGGTGAAGGTGTCGTTCTTGACGAGTTTTTCGGAGATGAGGATGGCGTCCTCGAAGTTGTACCCGTCGAATGGCACAAACGCCGTGAGGATGTTCCTGCCCAGCGCCAGTTCGCCGTTGCTGCACGCCGGGCCGTCGGCGATGATCTCGTTTTTGCGGACCCGCTGGCCGATTTTGACGATCGGCTTCTGGTTCATGCACGTCCGCTCGTTGAGGCGAGCGAATTTGCGAAGTTCGTATTCATCGACGTTGTCGATGACGATCCGCATGGCGTCTGCATATGTAACGGTACCGGCCTTTTGGGCGCGGATTACCATACCGGAATCGGCCGCTACAAACTTCTCCAGACCCGTCGCAATAATAGGCGCTTCGGTCCTTATCAGCGGCACTGCCTGGCGCTGCATGTTCGAGCCCATCAGGGCGCGGTTGGCGTCGTCATGCTCCAGGAACGGGATAAGCGCGGCCGATATTCCCACTGTCTGCTTCGGGGAGACGTCCAGATACTCGACGTCTTCGCCGGGAACCAGTGTAACATCGCTTTTGGCGCGGACCAGGACGGGGTGATCCGGTATCTTTCTCCCGGACCGTCCGGGTGCGGCCGTCGGCCTGCCGCCGGCGTCGGCGCCTTTGAGTACGTCAGGCGGGGCAAGGATTGCTTCGGATTCTTCGTCGGCGCGAATCCACTGGATATCGTCTGTCAGACGCCCGTTGCGGACCCGCTGGTAGGGGGTGATAAGGAAGCCGAACTCATCCACCGCCGCGAACAGGCTTAACGATGAAATCAGGCCGATGTTGTTGCCTTCAGGCGTCTCGATGGGGCAGATTCGTCCGTAGTGGCTGATGTGCACGTCGCGGACCTCGAAGCCCGCCCGTTTTCGGTTCAGCCCGCCCGGACCCAACGCGCTGAGCCGGCGCTCGTGAGTCAACTGGCTCAGCGGGTTGGTCTGATCTACCACCTGCGACAATTCGCTGCGACCGAAGAAGTAGTCGATGCTGGCTGAAACGCTCTTGGAGTTGACCAGTTCGGCGACTTTGGTCAGTTCCTGAGGCTCCTTGATGCTCACTCGCTCCTGAACGGTCCGGCGGAGTTTGAGGAAGCCTTTTCGGATTTCATCGCCTGCCAGTTCGTCGATTGTTCGCAGCCTGCGGTTGCCGAGGTGGTCGATGTCGTCAATGACGCCTTCTCCGGTACGGAGGCGGAGAATGTACCGGATGATATTGACCATATCGGCCGGCTCGAGCGTCATCACGCTCTCGTCGGGAACATCTTTGACGGCCTTACCGGCCTGTTGGAACTTCCGACTCAGGCGGAAGCGACCGACCTTGCCAAGACGGTATCGGTTCTCGTCGTAAAATTTCTCCTTGAACAGCGTCCTGGCGCGTTCGACTTGCGGCGGGTTGCCCGGACGAAGACGGGCGTAAATCATCAAAAGCGCCTTCTCGTGCGAATCGGCCGAATCCTCGATAAGCGTATTGAGCAGCAGGTCGTCGGAAGGCTTATTGATAACCTCGATCTTTTTGGAACAGGCTGCCTGTATCGTCGTGGCGACGTCGCCGAACTGATGTCCGGCTTCGACGAGTATCTCGCCGTCTTTAGGGTTGATTATCGGCTCGACGGCGTACATATGCTCCCTGGCGTCGGCGGGTGAAATTTTTTCGGTCTTGTAGAACAGCCGTAGAATCGCCTCGGTCGTCCCGTAGGCCTCGTTCATCGCGCGAAGGAAGGTCGTAATCGGGAACTTGCTGGACTGATCGATGCGGATGGCGAGGACTTCCTTTTTCGTAACGCCCATCTCGATCCAACTGCCTCGTTCGGGAATGATCCTCGCCCCGTGCAGCGGTCGGTCGGACTCGGCGAACTCGACGGTGAAATCGACGCCCGGCGAGCGGTGCAGTTGCGAGACGATGACGCGCTCGGCGCCGTTGATGATGAACTCGCCGCCGCCGATCATAATGGGCATATCGCCCATGTAGATCGATTCTTCCAGGACGCCCTTGATTTCCTTGTGTTTCAGGCGGCAGCGCATGCGGAAGGGCCGGCCGTAGGTCAAACGCAACTGCCGGCACTCTTCGGGCGTATATCTCGGCTCGCCAAGTTCGTAACTGACGTATTCCAGCGAGGCCTTGCTGTCGTAACTGATAATCGGGAATATCTCCCGCAGCAAGGCTTCGAGGCCTTCGTTCTTGCGCTTTTGCGGATTTACGCCGGCCTGGAGGAAGCGGTCATAACTGGCGGTCTGAATCTGGGCCAGTCCCGGCGGGTCGATTGCATCGCCGATCTTGGAGAAATCCAGCGTTTTGTCCATTCGCAGCATGGTCTCACCTCGAAAAGATTCATACTGGGTGCCATGCCCTCACCCGTCTTCGGGGGTGGGCATGTAAAGTAACCGAAGATATGCTTATCCCCTGGGGAAAAGCATGGCATCCTTCCATTGATCTAATTTGACCGTGGATGGTTTATTATTCGATTGTCGCGGTAGCGCCGGCTTCGGTAAGTTGTTTGACGGCCTCTTCTGCCTCTTCCTTGGGCACGCCTTCCTTGACCGCTTTCGGCGCGCTTTCGACCAGTTCCTTGGCTTCTTT
>DAOWOP010000142.1 GCA_030642005.1 Planctomycetales bacterium | reverse complement strand
TCAACCAGTCAACCAATTGACCGATTTACTGTGCGTTCGAACATCGCCGAACGGCAAGCCGCACAATTTAGGCAAGATAGGCAAGGCGGAAAATTTAAAAACGAGGTGATTTTCGGGGGTAAAATACGTAAGTGCTTGGCGACCAAAGAGTTGCGTGTTTTTAAAACTTTCCCAAACTTTCCTAAACTTTCCCAATCTTTCCCATTCTTTCCGAATCTTTCCGAATCTTTCCGAATTGTTCCGAATCGTTCCGTTTCGTTCCGTATTGTTCCGCAACGTGGTCCTTCGGGCCGGTGCGGCGTTCACGATGGTTGGATCGGCGCGAACAGTTCGTCCATCTTCGCGGCGATGTTTTCCGCCTGCATGAGCGTCTGTCCTATCAGGACGGTATTGACGCCGGCGTCGGCCAACCGCTCCGTGTCGGCTCGCGTCTTTATGCCCGATTCGCTCACGAGCGTTCGCAGGTCGATCGCGAGTTCGGCCAGGCGGACAGTCGTGGCAATGTCCGTCTCGAACGTCGCCAGGTCGCGATTGTTTATTCCGAGCAGGCTGTAGGCTGTGTGCGGGAAGCCGATCATCGACCGGATACGCATGAGGTTGTCTGCCCCGTGGACTTCCACCAGGCAGGTGAGTTTCAGCGAGGCGGCCAGGATCATCAGGTCGGTCAGTTCGCCGGACGTGAGACATTCGGCGATCAGGAGTATCGCATCGGCTCCGGCGGCGCGGCTTTGCAGAACCTGGTACGGGTCGATGATGAAATCCTTTCGCAGGACGGGCAGGCCGACGGCGCGGCGGACGGCGCGGAGGTCGTCCAGCGACCCGCCGAAATATGCCTCATCCGTCAGGACGCTGATTGCGTCAGCGCCGGCGTCGGCGTATCTTGTCGCAATTGCGGCAGGGTCGAAATCGGGACAAATCACCCCTGCCGACGGCGAGGCCTTCTTGACCTCGGCGATGACGTTGAGGAGTTTGTCGGGCTTGCCGGTGCAGGCGGTGAAGAAGTTTCTCACAGCCGGCGCGTCGGCAATATCGGCGCGGACCTGCTCGGCTGGGCGGGCGCGTTTGAGGCGGGCGATTTCTTTCCGCTTGGTTTCGACGATTCGGTCTAATATATTCCCAGCCACGAAAGGTTACATTAACGGGTATGGAAATGATGTCAAACGGTTTAGTCGGTCTGGTGCTGGCCGGAACAACCCAGCCGGCGGGCGGCGAGATGAGCGACCAGATGCAGGCGCTTCTGGCGGTGGGAATCTGCACGCTCGCGGTCTGGGTGTTCGTCCGCCTGCTCAGGCCTGGGAAGTTCCGCCTGTCGGACACGCCGGCCCGGCCCAACGAACTGCACGTCCTGCATGTATTTACCGTCTATCTGATATACATGATCGTCTGTCAGGTTACGCAGTTAATCTCAGCGGCATTGCAGGGTGTCGAGTTAGTCGCGGGCAAGCCCGCCCCGATGACAGTGAACCTTCCGGCCATAGGCGTCGGTCTGGTGGTTCTGACAGCAGGGGTGCTGGCTGTGGCGTCGATGACGTTTCGAGGCAGGCTGGAGCGCGGGTTGGGATTAAGCGGCCGGCGATGGATCATCGACATCGGGCGGGGCGTCGTGGGGTTCCTGGCGATTCTGCCCCTGTGCATCGCGGCGATGAAGATAACCTGCTACCTCGTCAAGTGTGGCATCCTGCTTATCAAGTTGAAGGAGCATCCCGCCATTACGTTCATTCGCGAGGCGTCGGCGGCGTGGGTGGTCGCTGTCTTCGCCGTTACGGTTGTCCTTGCGCCGATCGCCGAGGAATTGTTCTTTCGCGGGCTTCTCCAGTCGTTTCTGCGGAAGCACCTCGGCGGGCCTTGGGCGGCGGTGCTGGCGACGTCGGCCATCTTCGCCGCAGCCCATTATCCCATCTGCAAGGACATGCCCGCGCTGTTCCTGCTTGGCATCGCGCTGGGGTACAACTACGAGCGCACAGGACGACTGCTCGGGCCGATTATCATGCACGCCATCTTCAATGCCGTGATGCTATGGGTTACGCTGGTCCCGTAAGCGTGATGCGCGCAAAAAAAAGACTGCCGGTGCGGGGAATCCGGCTTTTCGCCGAACCTTCGCACTCCAGCAGCCTTAAAAATACCCTCTCATTTGCCTCGCTAAAACATCAGGCAAAGGGTCGATGAGCCTCCTGCCCGGTGGCATGAGCATTGCTCCCGGACAGAACCCACTGAACTATGATATATTGTACGCCGAACCGGGGGTTTAGTCAAATAAAAAATTGCGGAGGTTAAAATGTTATCGGCTGGAGACCGGCGCGAAGTGAAGCGTGAGCTCGCCGTCGGTGATTTCGATTTTCTTAATCAGCACGCGATGCTTTGCGCCGGCCTTCCACAGCACTTCAGGTCGGATGGCCGCACCGTCCAGCATACTCACCACCGCCCGGAGGAACTTCGCGACATGCTTAGCCGGGAGCGAACCGAATCGCCCCACCTCGGCGTCGCCGGATCGCCCCAGCAGGTCCTGGAGTTTCCTCCGCAGTTGCTTGAGGTTGCCGACCAGCATGGCCTTCGGTACCGGCAGCACACCCACACGCATGGCGAGGATTTCCATTCGCACGTTACCCTGCTCGTTAAAGACGAACGCCAGGTCCACGCTGACGACCTTTTTATGCTCCGTGGACTCGACCATCAGCGTCAGCACGCCGTCGTCCATGGCGACGGCCGGGCCGCTGAAACCGGCCTTGGCCAGTTCCGCTTTTACGTGCACTGGTTCGGCGGACGACCAGGAAGCGATCTCGTCCATCGCCGCCAGGCAGATGTTGACTTCGTCGGCTGTGATACGGAACGCGAATGGCTTGCCCGCCCCGCCGTGCTCGCTGAAATCCCCATACAGTTTCATATAAGGCCTGGGCAGTTCGAGGTCGGTCCGATCAGTTCGCCCGGCCAGTTCGGTCAGCCGGGTTACTCTGTGCAGCGCCTCTCGGTAGTCCGCCGGTGTCCGGTCGGCCAGGCCGTAGAACAACGCCACTGCCAGAACCGCCACAATCAACACGACCACCAGCACCCTGCGAATTACACGACGGATTTTCATGGCCCATTGGTAGTGAACAGCGAACGATATGTCAACAGCGACTCTGGCGATTGGAGCCTCAATTAAACTACAATGAAATGATTACGCTTATGAAGAAAGACGATTTGAAACGCGAGCGGATCCACCTGACCGGACAGGTTCAGGGCGTTGGCTTCCGCCCATATGTCTATCGCCTTGCCGTCGCGGGCGGGTTGAGCGGGTTCGTAGTCAATGATTCAGCCGGGGCTACAATCGAGGTGCAGGGACCGGCCGGGCAGCTCAACCGGTTCATCCGCCGACTGCCGGGGGAACTTCCGCCCCTTGCCGAGGTGAACCGGTGCCGCCGGACTGAACTACCGCCGAAGGACGATGAGAAGACCTTCGAAATCCGCGCCAGCGCCGGCGGGGAACTGTCCGACGCCCAGGTTACGCCGGATACCGCCGCCTGCGACGAGTGCCTGGCCGAGATGCGCGACCAGGCCAATCCGCGATACCGCTACCCGTTCATCAACTGCACCAACTGCGGGCCTAGGTACAGCATCATCGAGCGGATACCCTACGATCGGCCCAATACGACGATGACGGATTTTGCGATGTGCGACCTGTGCGGCTCGCAGTATTCCGATCCCGCCGACCGGCGATTTCACGCCCAGCCGATTGCCTGCCCGAACTGCGGGCCGATGTGCCGCCTGACCGACCCGCGCGGGCGCGAGATTGCCTGCGACGACCCGATCATCGCCGCCGCCGACCTTATCCGCCGCGGTCGGATCGTTGCTATCAAGGGTCTGGGCGGTTTTCACCTCGCCTGCCGGGCCGACATCGACCACGCCGTCCGCCGCCTGCGATTGCGTAAGGGGCGGGACGCCAAACCGTTCGCACTGATGGTCCGCGACCTGGCCCAGGCGCGCCGACTCTGCGAACTCGACGCCGAAGCCGAGAACCTGCTGGCCGGGTCTGTCCGACCCATCTGCCTGTTGCAACGCCGGGCCGATGCTCCGGTCGCCGAGTCCGTCGCGCCGGGGCTGACAACCCTCGGCGTCATGCTGCCTTACACGCCGCTGCACCACCTGCTGTTTTCCCTCGACCTGCCGGCGCTGGTGATGACCTCCGGCAACGTCTCCGACGAGCCGCTGGTCAGGGACGATGAAGACGCCGTCGCCCACCTGGGACGGATCGCCGATGCGATCCTTCTTCACAACCGCCGCATCGCCCGGAGTATCGACGACAGCGTGGTGCAGGTCGGCGTCGCCGGCCCGCCGGCAGTGCTGCGCCGAGCGCGCGGGTATGCGCCCAGACCCATCGGGCTTACAGGCAGCGCCGAAGACGCCCCGACCGTCCTGGCCGTCGGCGCTGAACTGAAGAACACCGTCTGCATTTACCGCAACGGCCGGGCTTGCCACGGCGACGCCCTGGCGAGCCGGGCCGTCGTCAGCGAGCACATAGGCGACCTGAAGGACGGGCGCGTCTATCGCCATTTCATGCGGGTCATCAGCGACGCCGAGGCGCTGTTCGACTTGCAGCCTGATATAATCGCCGCCGACATGCACCCGCAGTACCTGTCCACCGAGTACGCCCTTCGCCGCGCCGCCGGGAAACTTTCAGGCAGACCGGCTGTGCCGCTTCTCCGCATCCAGCATCATCACGCCCACGTCATCTCCTGCCTGGCCGAGCATGGGCGAAGCGACGAGGTTATCGGAATCGCCTGCGACGGGACCGGCTACGGGACCGACGGAGCCATCTGGGGCTGCGAAATTATGCGCGCTTCGCCGGCGGATTTCGTCCGCCTGGGACATCTGCGATATTTCAATCTGCCCGGCGGGAACGCCGCCGCTGTCGAGACCGCTCGCCCGGCAACATCGCTGCTGATGGAAACATTCGGAAAGGATTTCGCAAAGATACCCATCGTGGAGCGAATAATGTGCGACATATCTAACGGTTTCACGCGGTGCGAAAAGATCAACAGCGCCGAACGGCAAGCCGCGCGGCTTGCCGTTCGGCGCTGTTCGAGGCGACCAATGGACACCCTCGTCGAGCAGTTATCCGCCGGCGTGAACTGTCCGCCGAGCAGTTCGCTGGGTCGCCTGTTCGACGCCGTCGCAGGTATGTGTGGCCTGGCTGAGCGGAACCGATACGAAGGCGAAGCGCCAATGCTCGCCGAAGGCGCTGCCGACAAAGGCGTCGAAGATGAGTATCCGTTTACACTGACGGAAGCCGACCCGTTTGAGATAGACTATAGGCCGATGATTGAAGGCATTGTGGGCGACATCACCGGCGGCGTCGCGGTCGGCGTAGTCTCGGCGAAGTTCCACAACACGGTCGCAGCCTTTCTGTCGGCGTCGGCCCGGCGAGTTCGTGAAATCACAGGCCTGAAAACCGCTGCGCTTTCAGGCGGATGTTTCGCCAATCGGTACCTGACGGCTCGGCTGGTGAATCTGCTGAAGGCCGATGGCTTCGAGGTGTTGACGCATCGGGAAATTCCGTGCAACGACGGCGGCGTCGCGCTGGGCCAGGCGGTCATCGCAGCAGCGGGATACAAAACAGAGGAGCAAAGATAATGTGTCTGGCGATACCGGCGAAGATTGAATCGCTCGAAGGCGACAAGGCTGTGATCGACCTGGCCGGGGCGCGGGCGACGGCGATGACCTCGCTGACGCCGCAGGCGAAGGTCGGCGACTGGGTCCTCGTTCACGCCGGGTACGCCATCACCGTCCTGGACGAAAAAGACGCCCGCGAGACATTCGCAATCTTCCGCGAAATGGAAAACGTAGGCTGGGACGAAGCGGAGCGTAGTCCCGGCAACTCGGAGAAAGGTGGGGCTTCGTCCCACCCTACCGCAGAATGAGACACCTCGCCGAAATACGTAAGAATATTGATTCCTGCTGGAAGCGATTATCGTCCGCCGGCAAATCCGGCGTTCAGTTGATGGAGATTTGCGGGACGCACACTGTCGCTATCAGTCGCGGCGGGCTGCGGAGCCTGCTTCCCGACGGGCTTCGACTTATCAGCGGGCCGGGCTGCCCGGTCTGCGTTACCGAGCAGTCTTACGTGGACGCCGCCGTTCATTTATCCGGCATAAGCGACGTTATCATCGCCACTTACGGCGACATGCTCCGCGTGCCGGGTTCGTCGGCCTCACTGGAGCAGGCGCGCTGCGACGGCGCAAATGTCAAGGTTGTCTATGCCGCACACCAAGCCGTCGAACTCGCCCGCCGACAACCCGATAAGCAAATCGTATTCCTCGCCATCGGGTTCGAAACGACCGCACCGGCGACCGCTCTGGCGGTCCGCCAGGCACGCGGCGAAGGCGTTACGAATTTCTCGACCCTTACCGCCCACAAACTGGTAACTCCCGCGATGCGGGTCTTGCTTTCACAGCCGGATATTCGCATCGACGGTTTCCTTTGTCCCGGGCACGTCAGCGTCATCACAGGCTTCCGGGAGTACGAGCCGATAGCCGAACGGTTCGGCCGCCCTTGCGTGGTGGCGGGCTTCGACGATGAGCAGATACTTGCCGGCATCTGCGAAATCCTCCGTCAACTCGCCGAGGCCGCACCGGCTGCGTGCAGTGTGTACAGCCCCGTCAGCGCCGACGGAAACCAGCAGGCCAAACGAGTCATCGAGGAAACTTTCGACGTCGTTGATGTGCCGTGGCGGGCCTTGGGCGTGATACCGGCCAGCGGGTTGGAATTGAATAACCGCTTCGCCGACTTCGACGCGGCGAAGCGGTTCGACCTGCCGGAGTTCGATGCCGCCGAGCCGCCAGGCTGCCGGTGCGGCGACGTAATCACAGGTCGATGCCTGCCGACGGACTGCCCGCTGTTCGGGAAGCAATGCACACCGCGCGAGCCGGTCGGGCCTTGCATGGTCTCCTCGGAAGGCTCGTGTGCAGCCTACTTTAAGTATGGAGTGAACCGATGAGCCGATCAGGAAAGATACTCCTTGCCCACGGCGGGGGCGGACAGCTGACCGCCGAACTGATCGCCG
>DAOWOP010000064.1 GCA_030642005.1 Planctomycetales bacterium | reverse complement strand
GGCAGAGGCGCGGGGGGCGGGCAAACTCGCCGATCTTCCGCCACTGGTGCTTTCCGGCGGGCTTGATGCTGGAAATGTGGCCGAAGCCGTTCGAATCGTCCAGCCATGGATGGTGGATGTCTCCAGCGGCGTAGAATCGGCCCCCGGCGTCAAGGATTTACAGAAAGTTCAGGCCTTCATCAACGCCGTCCGGCAATAAACAATGCGCGGCGGGACAAAGCCCCGCCGCGCGATGCTTCTGTTTTTCAATTGAAAATCGGAAATTGAAAATCACCAGGTGTATTCGACTGTGTATGTTACCACCGTCTCGCCGTCGGCCTTGACCGGCACGTCGAAGGCGATGTTGCGCGAGTCGAGTTTGGTGAACTCGTGCGTCCTGGCGGTGATTTCCCAGTTCTTGCAGCGGTACATCGGCTCCTTGATCCGCACGGTAATGTCGGTCTTCTTGTGATTGCGGACCTTTATCTCGATCTCTTCCAGCATCCAGTGCGGGCGGGTCTTGTAATCTTTCTGCTTCCGCTCGCCTACCACGTCGAAGGCGTTGCCGATCTGGAGTGAGAGTTTCTCATCCTTCGGCGTATGGTCGATTCTCTCCTCGCCGATGAACTCAAGGGCCTTGTCTTCGGGGTCCTGCTTATAGACGCGAATCTTCCCTGCCGGAAGCGGGATACCCAGTTTGTTCTTCAGCGAGTTTTGGAACTCGATGAAGACCTGGACCTTTTTGTAAGACGTCAGGCCGTAGGATCGGCCGGTGTATCGCCCGGACCAGTGCCAGCGGCGCTGACCCATCGGGTTGTAGAGGTATTTCTTTTCGACCTTCAGGCCTCGGGCGGGCGTGAACATCTCCAACTGCTTGGTCTCATTGTCCGCCACCGTCGAAGGCCTCGGCAGCGTGTACATGTGGTACTCGAAGAACGCCTTTTCGCGCATCGGCGCGGCCATGCCTCTGCTCATGCGCTTAGCTTCGGGCCCACCATACTCTGGCGTCGTCGGCCGGACACGTCGGACGTCGCCGGCGATGAATTTCAACTTCGCATCTTTGTACGTCTTTCCGGACGCGTTATTCACGCTGACCCAGCCGGACAGGTTGGCCATGGCGTCGTCGCCGCCGAGGACAAGGACGTACTCAGCGTGCCATCCCAGGCCGGTAGTCTGGTAGGTTACCTCGCACGTGTGCTTGCCGGGCTTTTGCGTGAACACCTTCCACAGGAGCGTCGGGCGCGTCAGCAGCCCGCCGGGAAGCGCGCCGAAGCGGATGTCCCGCACGTTGTCAGGCCGCTGGACCATGATAATCCCGCCGTCCTTGCTGCGCAGCACCAGTTGCCCGCCGTCGAACGACAGCAGCGTCCCGGAGTAGGTCTGCTCCTCGCAGATGACCTCGATCTTCCGGTCGATGTACTTTTTCAGGAGTTTGTCGGCGGAGACAAGGTCGTACTGATAGTTCTGCTCCAGTAGTTTGGCCGCCTCGTCGGTCAGGCTCTTGAAGTGCACGGTCGTCGCGTCGATCCGGCGGGCGACGTCTTTGAATTTAACGTTCCCATCTTCGCCGATGTCGAGGTTGCGAATCTCGCGCACCACGCCGTACCCGCCGTTATAGACGGTCAAAGCCACGCTCTCTTTCTCGGCCGCCGCCACCGGCAGCGCCATCACACAAATCAATCCCATCACAATCCAATTCTTCGCGTTCATTTTTCTTACTCCTTTCTTTCTGTCGCCCCGCTGGGGCTTCTCTGAAAAAATCGCGTCCTTTTTCCCAGGGCTTCCGCCCTGGGCTACCATCTTTCGCCCTTACGGGGCTTTTCTGTTTTTTTCACCCAAGTCCCTAATCCCAAGTCCCTAGTCCCTGTCATAAGGTGATTTCAATCCGCCGCCGGTCTGGGGGTTTTGCCTGTATTCGAAGATTATCTTCTCGGCCGAGTTGGCCTTGACGGGCACCTCGACCTCCCAGACGCCGACCTCGCGGATGTGCCAGGGGTAGTCCTTGCCGTCCTTGGTGCACTTGGCCCAATGGGTCGTTTTCGGGCGGCGCATGATTATGGTAATCGTTACGTCATAATCCTTATGGTTTCGCAGGTCGTACTGCCATTTGTGGTACCGATCATAGCCGCGGCGCTTGTAATCGGTTTGCTTGACTGAGCAAACGATGTCGAACGCAAAGCCCCACGGCAGGCGGATTTTCTCATCCTTGGGCGTGTGGTCTATCGAAGTCTTTGCAACGTAAGTGCTTACGCCGGTCGGGTCGGGTGCGTACAGGCGGATAACGCCCTTCGGCAGCGGCTTGCCCAGACCGTTGTCTTTGGAGTTCTTGAATTCGCTGACGACGCGAACAGCCGTCGCGTTGACGGTCGGATCGTACACGTAGCCTCGCTTCATCCTGATGCCGCTGCCGGAGATAAGTTCGATCTGCTTGGTCTCTGCCGACCGGATCGTCGTCGGCCTGCCCAGCGTGTAAAGATGATATTCAAAGAACGACTTCTCCTTGAACTGCGGCCCGCCGCTTTCCCCACCGCTCAACTGACTACCATCAAAAAACGACCACTTGTTAACCTCCGGCTTGATCAGGTTCACATCCCCCGCCAGGAGTTTGAGTTGTGCGTTTTCGTAAGTTACGCCGGAATTGTTGGTTACTGTGGCGTAACCGACAATATCAGCGGTGTCGATAATCGAGACCTTGTCCTTCAAGGGCTGGTCGCTTAAGTGACCAGCTCTCTTCTTCACATGGACTGCGGGACGTAATTTCAGAATATAATCCGCCCGCCAGGTAAGCCCGCCGGTCAGATACGCCACCTCGAACTGCTGATTGGCGGCTGCGGCGTTCTTGAGTTGCCACATCAGCGTCGGTTTGCTCAACAGACCTGCGGGCAGTTTTTCAAACGTTATCGCCTTGACCATCTTGCGCGAAATGTTCCTCGGACCTTCGCCCTCCGGTTGAATAACAAGTGTATTTCTATCGAAACTCAACAGAGTACCGCTTACGCCTACCTGTCCGGCAGGCAGGGTTTCGCCGTTCTTAAAAGTGATGGTAACGGTTTTATCTATGTATCGTTTCATCACCGCCGACGCTGATGCGAGGTCGTATTGGTAGTTTTGTTCGAGGATTGTCAATCCGTCGGGGTCGTCGAGGCTTCGGAGGCGGACGGTATCGGGCAGTATGCCGGCAGGTACGTCGGTGAAGCGGACGCTCGTAACGCCCCTTTTAATGTTGCGGACGATCCGCTGGTCTCGCACAAGCGCCAGCCCCCGCCAGCCGCCACCCATAACTCTGCGGAATGTCTGTACGTCCGAGAAGTTATTTGCTTGGGCATCCATCTGGAATTCCATCTGCCCCGGCCCCTGCTGGAACCGGGGATAGTATCCCGGCCAGTTTTCCGGCTCGGACAGGATCGTCAACGAAACGTTCAGACGCTTGATCTCGACAGGACCGGCGATAGCGGTGTCGGTGGTTCCTTCCTGGAACATCCAGACTCCAACCGCGATAAGTATCGCAGCGGCGACGCCCGCGACGCCGATAAGGAAGCGACGGTATGGGCGAACCACGGGTTTTGAACCTTTCGGTTCACCGGCGCGATACATTACGAGCGCCGACCGCGCCAGTTGGAGTTTCTCGAACTCCTCGCGACAGCGCGGGCATTGGAGAATATGCTCGCCGACGGCGCGAGCCTCGTCGCCCGGTAGTTCCTCGTACACCAGGTCAATCAGTTTTTCGCTGGCTTGTTCGCAGTTCATTTTTTAATCTCCGGCCCAAAGGGTTTCAGTTCCTCGGCCAGTTTCAGCAGTGCGTATCGCACGCGGCTCTTGGCGGTGGCGATTGGGATACCGAGCACCTCGGCAATCCGGGTGAACGTCAGTCCTTCGCTTTCCCGCATGGACAGGGCCTCACGCTGCTCATCGGGCAGGCGGTCCAGCGCGCCGGCCACAGCGGCTGCCAGTTCGCCCCGATGTACTGTCAGCGGCGGGGCGGAAATCGCTGCCTGATATTGTTCATTCATCGGCTCTTCCCTTGGCCTGCGACGCTTCCTGCGAAGCCGGTCAAGCCACTGGTTGCGGGCAATCGTAAATATCCACGTTTTCGCATTGGCCCTGCCGTCGAAACTCGCCCGCTTGTCCCATGCCTTCAACAAGGCTTCCTGTGCAATGTCCTCGGCTTCGTGCCAATCGCCGCACATTCCGAAGATATACCGCCGGACCGACGCGGCTGACTCGTCCAGAGCGGCGCGTACAATCCCCTCGTGGACCGACACAGGTTGAAAATCTGTGCCGCCACCTTCCGCCCGCGACGCGCCTTTAGCACCGCTGCCGGTCAACCGTACTCCTGCTTCGAATCTTCGTTCGACTAATTAGACGCTTATAAGGTGAAAACGGATTTATCGAAAATTATTTATTTTTCGCCGACACGGATTATGCCGCAGACTCACCTGCCGGCAAGCGAATCTGCGGCCTTTTCTGTTTAGGATTTAATTGAACTTGGAATACAATAGTAGTGCTCGTATGATTCCCGCTCATAGGTTTGCTTCGGTTAGAAAATGGGTTAAAAACAACAGCACAGTTTGAAGGAACAGGTTAATGTCCGGATTGCAGTTTCCTGATGATTTTCTTTGGGGTGTGGCTACGGCTTCGTACCAGGTTGAGGGCGCGACAAACGAAGCCGGACGGGGCGTGAGTATATGGGACACATTTTCCCGCACGCCCGGAAAGACCCTTCACGGGCACACCGGGGACGTTTCCTGCGACCAGTATCATCGTTACGAAGAAGATGTAGCCCTGATGAGCGACCTGGGGCTTGGGGCATACCGTTTTTCCATCGCCTGGCCGAGGATTTTCCCCCAAGGTAAAGGGCAGCGTAACCCCGCCGGTTTTGACTACTATCATCGCCTTATCGACAAACTGCTGGCGGCTGGGATACAACCGATGGTAACGCTTTATCACTGGGACCTGCCGCAGGCGCTTCAGGACGAAGGTGGTTGGCCCGCGCGCCAAACCGCCCAATACTTCGCCGACTACGCAGCCGAGTGCTTTGAAGAACTCGGCGATAAGGTGAAGTTCTGGATAACGTTGAACGAGCCGGCGTGTGCGGCATATGTCGGATACGAGGCAGGCATCCACGCACCGGGGATTAAGGACTCACCGCAGGCCTATCGGGCCGTCCACCACCTGAATCTTGCCCACGGGCTTGCGCTTCAGGCATATCGCGACACGGGCCAGAACGGCAAGATAGGAATTGCGCCCAATCCGTCGGCGGTTCGTCCAGCCACACGCCGAGAAGAAGACGTACTGGCCGCAGATCGAGCCAAAGATAAATGGGAGCGGATGTTCCTTGGTCCGATATTTGGTAAGGGGTATCCGCAGCGGCATCTGGACGCATATCCCGATTGCCCCCTGCCGGTTGAAGACGGCGACATGGAAATCATTGCCCGAAAAATGGATTTCCTGGGTTTGAACATGTACTGGGAAGAGGCGGCTGCGTATGATGAATCGCACCCGGAAAAGTACAAGTTCCTCCCGACGCATCATCGGCTGACCGACATGGGCTGGCCCATCACGCCGCCGGGACTCTATCGGCTGCTGAAATGGATTGATGAGCAATACGATCACCCGGCAATCTACATCACGGAGAACGGCTGTGCGACGGCCGATATGCTCAACCCGGACGGACGGTGCCACGACGCCGAAAGGATCGATTTCCTCAGAAAATACATGCGATCCTGCGCCGAGGCGATCACCGACGGTGTGGATCTGAGGGGCTACTTGCTGTGGTCTTTCATCGACAACTTTGAATGGTCGTACGGCTACACGAAGCGGTTCGGGATCGTCTATTGCGACTACGTCAATCAGCGCCGCGTACCCAAAGATAGTTTCTACTACTATCGCGATGTAATAGCCGGCCATGAAAGATTCGACTGATGTTGACTGCTCTATTTGTGTGTGGTTGATTTTCCTGGCCCCTGTGCAACGGCGAATTCCGGAGCGTTCCGGTTGACTGAAGCCATCGGCTTTCAGCATTCAGCAATCAGCATTCAGCCAAAACCAAATAAACAAAGGACCTGCAATGCCGACCGCCCTGGCACGGAAAGCGAGGGCGGTCAGTGTTCAGTTTTTTCTTTTGCTGATTGCTGACTGCTGATTGCTGACTGCTGATTGCTGACCGCTGATTGCTCAAAATTGCGAATCTCGCCGGAAAAATCAGTTACACACGCTCTATTTGATCGTTGAGATTGGATTTGCAATCCTGTGCTGAAATTGCCACAATGCCCGCCCGACTGATTTTTTCAAAAACCTTTTCAAGAGGAAACCATGGCTAATACAACGAATTACGACGTGAAGGACATGAAACTTGCCGGCGAGGGCAAGCGGCGGATACTGTGGGCCGACGGCGACATGCCGGTGCTGGCGTTAATCCGCAAGCGGTTCGCGAAGGAAAAGCCCCTTCGAGGCCGGCGGATGAGCGCTTGCCTGCACGTAACGGCGGAAACCGCCAACCTGGCCCGAACACTCCAGGCCGGCGGGGCCGACCTGCTGCTGTGCGCGTCCAACCCGCTCAGTACGCAGGACGACGTAGCGGCTTCGCTGGTTAAGGACTTCGGCATAAAGGTCTATGCCGTCCGTGCGGAAAATCGAAAAAAGTACTACGACCACATCGCATCCGCCTGCAAGCACCACCCCACCGTTACGATGGACGACGGAGCCGACCTGGTCAACGCACTGCATACCGATATGAGCCGATACGCCGGCGACATCGTCGCGTCAATGGAAGAGACGACCACCGGCGTTATCCGACTCAAGGCCATGGAGAAAAACGGGATACTCAAGTTCCCCGTCATCGCCGTTAACGACGCCGATACCAAGCATCTCTTCGACAACCGCTACGGCACAGGTCAGAGCAGTCTCGACGGCGTTATCCGCGCGACGGATTTCCTGCTCGCCGGTAAAAAAGTCGTGGTGGTCGGTTATGGCTGGTGCGGACGCGGTATTTCGACCCGTGCACGCGGAGCCGGTTCAAACGTCATCGTCTGCGAGGTCGATCCCATCCGTGCGCTGGAGGCGATAATGGACGGTTTCGACGTCATGCCCATCGCCGCCGCAGCCGCTATCGGCGACCTGTTCATTACCGTTACAGGCGACATCAACGTCATCGACGTGCCGCACTTCAGGAAAATGAAAGACGGCGCAATCGTCTGCAACAGCGGGCATTTCAATGTTGAACTGAATCTCGACGGACTGAAAAAGGCCGCTAAAAAAATTAACCGGGGCGTAAGGAACCTGGTGGACGAGTACGTCCTGCCCGGTAACAAGCGGATTTACATCCTGGGTGAAGGCCGACTGGTCAATCTCGCCTGTGCCGAAGGGCATCCCGCCAGCGTGATGGACATGTCATTCGCTACCCAGGCGCTGGCGAGCGAATACGCTATTAAACAGGCAGGGAAACTCTCAATAGGAGTCCACCCCGTCCCCGCCAAAATAGATTCGTGGGTAGCCAAACTGAAACTCAAAACGATGGGCGTCAAGATCGACCGCCTCACCGCAGAGCAGAAAAAGTACCTGGCCTCCTCGGAAATGGGCACCTGACCAATTGGCAAATTCCAATTTTCAATTTCCAATTGAGAAAAAGAAAAACATAGGGGTGGCGTGTTTGTCCGTCGTTCGTTTGCTCTGGTCTATTCGTGGCGCAGGGCGGCGATCGGGTCCAGTCTGGCGGCGCGGACGGCGGGGTAAATACCGCTGATCAAGCCCACCGTAACAGCCATCAGAAACGGCAGCAGGATTGTCCATCCGGAGGTTTCCGTCGGGAATTGCAGATACCGCTGGATCATCCAGGGCAGGCAGACGCCCGCGGCGATGCCGATGACGCCACCGACGGTCGTCAGCGTTACCGACTCGACCAGGAACTGGGCGATGATGTCCCACTGCTTGGCGCCCATTGCCCGCCTGACGCCGATCTCACGCGTCCGCTCGACCACCGTCGCCAGCATGATGTTCATGATTCCGATCCCGCCGACCAGCAGCGACACCGACGCGATCGTTACCAGCATGACGTTCCAGAGGAACATCTGCTTTTTCTTCTGCTCGATTAGTTCCAGCGGAACCTTTACGTCGTAGTCTTCCTGGTCGTGATTCCTTTCGAGCAGGGAGCGGATAATGGGCGCTGCGGCGAGGACGTCCTTTTCCTCTTCCATCTGGAGGATGATCCTGCTGATCTCGACTCGCTCGAACGTTCTGCTGCCGGTTCTTGCCTCGACGATTAACTCGCCGAAGCGGTCCATTCCGGTGGTGCGTGGGATGATGACCGAATCGGTCGCTTCAGCGCCTTCGCCGACAAGCGCCTGGGGTAAGCGGGAAAGCATGCCTACCACCACGAGCGGCTCGCCGCCTATCCGCACCGTCTTTCCCAACGGGTTTTCGTAGCCGAACAGGCTGCGTGCCAGCGGGGCCATTATGACGCAGTGCGGCTTGCGGCGGAGCATGTCGACGCTGGTGATGAATCTGCCGGCCAGCACGTCGATCCGGACAATCTCGGCGATTAGCGGCTCGGTGGCGATGACCGAGACTGACAGGTTCTTACCTGCCAGGTAGGCCATCTTCTTCGTCTGGTGTATGGTTGCATGCCTCCGCACGTACGGGACGCTGCCGCCTGTGATGCGGGTCTCGTCGCGTTTTGTCAGGCCGTAGTTCAGCGCGCCACGGGTTCTGCCGGTGGCCTTGGAGTCGTCCTGGGGCGGCTTTCGGGACATGATGATGATGTTCGTGCTGCCCAGCGCGCGGAGGGTCCGCTGGGCTTCGGCGCTGGCGCCTTCGTTAATGGCCAGCATTGCGATAACGCCGCAGACGCCGATGAAGATGCCCAGGGCCGTCAAGGTCGAACGCACCTTATGCACGCTCAGGCTGTGAAGCCCCAGCAGCAGGATGTCCTTGACTTTGTGGACGGCTCTCATGTGTGTCGGCCCAGGTTTTCGGCGTCGGCGTCAGTATCCGATTCGATCTGTCCGTCGCGCATGTGGATGGCGCGTTCGGCGTGAACGGCTACGTGCGATTCGTGCGTTACCATAATTATGGTACGCCCCCGACTATGGAGTTCATCGAGCAGTACCATGATTTCGTTGCTGGTGTGCGTGTCGAGGTTTCCGGTAGGTTCATCCGCCAGGAGGATCAGCGGTTCGTTGACCAGCGCCCGTGCGAGTGCGACTCGCTGCTGCTGCCCGCCGGACAGTTCGGCCGGCTTGTGATACAGGCGATCGCCGAGACCGACCATGTCGGCCATTTCCCGGCTGCGGGGATGGCGCAGACGCCTCGGCAGGCCCCGGTAGAACAGCGGGACCTCGATGTTCTCAACCACCGTCAACTGCTGGATGAGGTTGAAGGACTGAAAGACGAATCCGATCCGGCGGTTGCGGACCTCGCTGAGTTCGTTGTCCGAGAGTGTCGAGACGTCCTGGTCGCCCAGGCGGTATCGGCCTCGCGTGGGACGGTCCAGGCAGCCCAGGAGGTTCAGCATGGTGCTCTTTCCCGATCCGCTGGGGCCCATAATCGCCAGGTATTCACCCTCGGTGATGCGCAGATTGACGCCCTTCAGCGCCTGGACGCCAGGGCCGACAGGATATATCTTCCAGAGGTCTTCCAGGTTGACCAGTTCTTTCACTGTCGTTTTCCCTTTGCCCTGCCGGCGGGTCGGCGGGTGCGGGCGGGTTCTTCGGAAGGCTCTTTGCCGGATTCTTTGGCGGGGGTTTTCTCTTTGGCTTCCTGACCGTCGCCGGGCGAGGTCAACAGCACGGTGTCGCCCTCGTTCAGGCCTGAGACAATCTGCACCCTCGCGTCGTTCATCCCGCCGACTTCGACCTGAATGCGTTTGCTCTTGCCGTCCTCAACTCGCCAGCAGTAGGTCTTGTTCTGTTCGGTGAAGACTGCCGCGATGGGCACGCTCATGACGTTCTCCAGTCTGGCCAGGACCAGTTCCACCTGTGCGGTCATCCCGGGCTTGAGGCGGAGAACTTCATCGTCGAGTTTGATGATCACGTCGAAGACCTTCACGCCGGGATTCAACCAAGAGTGCTGGCGGCTGGGCAGGACCGCGACCTTGTGGACGTAACCGGAAATAGTCTTGCCCGGATGAGCATCCAGGCGAACGTGCGCCTTCAGGCCCAGAGAGACTTTCTCGATAATTGCCTCGTAGATCCTGGTCTTAATCTGAAGGGTCTCCATGTTGGGGATTTTCATCAACTGCTGCCGCGGGTTGATTTTCTCTCCGACGGCGACTTCCACGCTGGAAGGGTTCCAGCGGTTGCCGGCAGTGTCATAGACGACCAGACCGGCCTTCTTGGCCTTGACGATAAGTTTGTCCTTATCCTCCAGAAGGCTCTTGAGTCTCTCGTTACGCCTCTTGAGGATTTCCTTTTTCGACAGCGATTCGTACTCGGCCAGTTGCACGCGCAGTTTCGCCTCCAGGTTGGCCCGCTCCAGTTCCAGTTCCGCCTGCTTCAGCGCCATCTCCAATTTGCGTTTCTCGGCTGGGTGGTCGTACTTATCCAGCATGACCAGTTCGGACCGGGCCTTTTTCAGGGCGAACTTCAGGCGATCGACGTTAAGTTTGTCGGCCTTGATCTCGTTGTCGCTGTAGGGAGCGTGCTCGGCCAGTTCCCGATTGGCCTTGAGTTTGAAGTCAAGTTTGTCCTGTGCCAGGGCGAGGTCCCGCTCGGCGATATTGATGTTGTTGAGGGCCTGACCGTGCTTGATAGGCCATTCGCCCTCTATGTATCTGCTCACAGCCTTGGCTGCGTCGGTAACGGTCTGGCCGGCCTTGTGAACCTGGTTGGCCCGTTCCTTTCTGGTCAGTTCCACGTTCTTGCTGGCCTGTTCGTAGTCCTGCCTGGACTTGGTCAGGAGAATGCGGAGATCTTCAATGGCTTCAATGAGTTCGGCGCATTCGAACTTGATGATCACGTCGCCGGGTTTGACCCGCGTTCCTTCTGGGACGACCATGTTGATAATGACAGGCCAGCGAAGTTCGTTGGAGATGATGAAGCGTTTTTCGGTTTCTACTTCACCGCGCTCGGTTACAGAGACGACCAATAGCCCACGGACAACCTGGGCGGTCGAACCGGTATTAGTAGTCGGGCTGGACGGGCGAAGAGCCAACCACAGCCCGACCGCTGCGCAGGCGGCAGCGACGACACCAGCAGCTATCCGGTTCCGGCGTCTGCCAAACCAATTCGCACTGTTACCGGCCGACGACGGCGTACGGATAGCGATGCTCGATTCGTTCGAATTTGACTGGTTCTGTTCGCTCATGCAACGTGCCTTTCTCGTCCACCCGGAGCATACCCAGGTCCGCCAGGAACTTCGAGCGGGTTGTAGTGTAGTCAATCAGCGCGCGGGTCAGTCCGTTCCTGGCCGATCGCAGCGCATCCTCCGCCTCCAGAACGTCACGGGCCGATGCCTCACCGCCTTTCTGCTGCATGGCCGCCAGTTTCCGACGACGTGTGCCGATCCGGACGCTGCGAAGTTGTAACTCGTAATTCCGGCGCGACCGAACCAACGAACGAAACGACTGGCGGACCTCAAGCCGGACACTGTCAAGAAATTCGTCATAGTCACGCCGGACTCTGTCAAACGCCATGATAGAATTTCTATAGGCGTCCCGGTTGTCTGTCTGGTCCAGCGACCAGGCGAAATCCACCCTGGCGAACCGCTTGTGCCGGTGAAACTGCACCTTCCAGAAATCGTGCTTGTGCGGTCCGCCGCCGGCATTATACCCAAGTACGACGTCCAACTGGGGAAGAAATGCGTCGGCGGCGATCTCAATGTTACGTTCGGCGTCCCGGACCCCGGCCCGCTCGGTCAGAACGTCCGGGCGGGTCGCCAGAGCTACGGCAATGGCGTCGGATTCCTTGAAGGCAATGGGTTTGGGGCCTGCCTTGTTAAGCGCCTTCAGCACGCCGGGGTAGTCCAGTTCCACTATTGCGGCGACGGGAAGCCCCAATTCCAACTTGTAACCGTCCAGCGCGTCGCGGTAGTTCTGCCGGCTCAACTCGTACCGGACCTGGGAGTCGAGCAGGTTCTGCTCTGCCTGGTCCAGTTGGATCCGTGACTGCCCGCCTTCAACCAGGAACTTCGTTACCGCCACGGTCTGCTTGAGCCGCTCGATGCTCTGACGCTCGTTTTCCAGTCGGTCTTGCTTCATGAGAACGTCGTAGTATTTGTTGACGATACCGACTGCGAAGGTCTGGATGAACCGCTCGTAGGCGTAAACGTCGAAGACGAAATCCCGCTCCAGGCGATACTGATCCTCGTAGGCCAACTGTCGCCATGCCCCCTGGAGCAGCGGCTGGGTGAAGTTGGCTTCCATCATCGACCCGACTGTGGTGCTGTCGCTGCCAAGCAGGTCCGATATCAGGGAGATTGTCGTCGCGAGTGTCAGCACCGCGCCGTTGCGGAATTTCTGTGTCAGCGACGGTCCAATTGCGGCAGCGGCGGAGTTGTCCCACTGGCCTGACTTTTCGATCCGGCTGCGCTCGGCGCTTCCGGTCGCCTCTCCGCCCAGCAGAGGCCAGGTCCACCCGCGACGGGAATTGGCCAGGGCCAGGGCGGCGGAGAACAACTCCTCCTTGCGGGTCTGTAGATTCCGACTATTACGAAAAGCAATTTCCAGACATTCCGACGGCGCCAGTACTTGCGCCGGGCCTGATCCGACGGAGATGACCTTCTTTCCGACCTTGATTGCCTTCGAGGGTTTGGCCTTCTCTTCGACAAAGGGATGATAGTCAATGCTGAACGATTTGGCTTGGCCGAACGCGGAACGTTGACCGGATACAACCGCGGCGTAGGCGTCGCGGTCGGCCTGCTGAGCGTATTGCTTGGGCGTGCATCCCGCCGCTATTGCCGACATAACCACCACCAACCAGGTTGTTCGTCTGATGTTTCTGAAAATCGGCGATTCTCTCTGAAATGGTTTCATTACTGCCTCCCAGCAGTCGGAACGGAATGAGACGCGAAGTATCTTAACATAGAACGCATAATATGGTACTATCTTGCGTCAGTAAATGAAACGGGGAACCTTCAGAGTGCGGACCTCTCTGTACTTAGAGCCTATCCTAATAACCCCTGATTTGCCGATAAATCCAAGAGCACGGAAGCCTTGGAAGGAGATCAGGGATGAAGAAACAGAAGCGAAAAAATCAGTACCGAGTTTCGGATGAACTATGGGAGAAAATCGAACCGTTGC
>DAOWOP010000211.1 GCA_030642005.1 Planctomycetales bacterium | reverse complement strand
GGTAATTCGTAATTCGTAATTGGTAATTCGTAATTCGTAGCGGGTGGATAGTTACCAATTACGAATTACTGGTTACATAACAGGTTATATTTGACAGTGAACAGAAAAGTTTGCAGTAACGAGTGAGCAATGGCAATTAAGGTGTACAAACCGACGTCGGCTGGCAGGCGAAACGCCAGTGTCAACATCCGCGAGGAGTTGACCGGCGATGCGCCGACCAAGTCGCTTCTGCGTCCGCTTCACAAGACCGGCGGGCGCAATAATCAGGGCGTTACCACCAGCCGGTTCCGCGGCGGCGGAGCAAAGCGGATGTACCGCGTCATTGATTTCAAACGCAACAAGGACGGCGTGGAAGGAACGGTCGCGACGATAGAATACGACCCGAACCGAACCTGCAATATCGCCTTGATAAAGTACGCCGACGGCGAAAAACGATACGTCCTCGCCCCGGTTGGCCTGAAGGCCGGACAAAAAATTTACTCCGGCGACGCTGCCGAGCCAAGGCTCGGTAATTGCCTGCCCCTGGCGAAGATTCCCACCGGGCTGACTGTTCACAATGTCGAAATGACTCCCGGCGCAGGGGGCAAACTGGTGCGGTCCGCCGGCGGGTCGGCCAAACTGATGGCCAAGGAAGGCAAGTGGGCGCATCTGGTCCTGCCCAGCGGCGAGATGAGAATGGTCGATGCCCGCTGCCGGGCGACCGTGGGTCAGTTGGGCAACCTCGACCACCAGAACGTGCGTTTGGGCAAGGCCGGCAGAAAGCGACACATGGGCCGCAGACCGCACGTCCGCGGCGTGGCGCAGAACCCCGTCAGCCACCCGATGGGAGGCGGCGAAGGCAGAAGCGGTGGCGGACGCCATCCGTGCAGCCCGACCGGAAAACTCGCCAAAGGCGGAAGAACTCGAAGGAAACGAAAGGCGTCAAACAAACTTATTCTTCGCCGACGCCGGAGCAGACGCTACGGCCTGGTGAAACTTTAGAGAGAAATTCCGATTCGTCGGGAGTGAATAAATAATGGCAAGAAGTCTCAAAAAAGGACCATACGTGGACGAGAAACTCTTCCGCAGGGTCCAGCAGCAGAAGCAGACCGGCTCCCGCGAGCCGATTAAGACCTGGGCGCGGGCGTGCACTATCGTGCCGGAATTCGTCGGGCATACGTTCACCGTGCACAACGGAAAGATTTTTCATTCCGTCTTTGTTACAGAGGATATGGTGGGACACAAGTTGGGAGAGTTCAGCCCGACGCGGATGTTCCGTGGACACACAGCGGCAAGGCGAGGCAGGTAAGACGTCGGTACCGAAAGATATTACAGATATGGCCTGGAAAGCGATACATAGATTTGCACGGATCAGTCCCGGTAAGGTCCGGCCTATAGTGAATTTGATTCGCGGGCGCGACGTGGAAGAAGCGCTGAACGTGCTGAAGTTCACGCCGCACCGCGGGGCGACCTTCGTTCGGAAGATTCTGACCAGCGCGGTCGCCAACGCCGACGAAGCCGAGGCCGATACCGAGTCGCTTTATGTCGAGCAGGCGTTTGTGAATGAAGCGCCCACTATGAAGCGCTGGCGCCCGAAGGACCGCGGACGGGCCTTTCCGATCGCCAAACGCAACAGTCATATAACCGTCGTGGTCGAATCGAGGAAAACCGGCGCGATAAGCCAGGATTAAGATTATGGGTCAGAAAGTTTCACCAATAGGTTTTCGGACCGGCATCACCCGAGGGTGGGCCAGCCGATGGTTCGCGCCGAAAAGCAACTTCGGCGAGTTTCTCGTCGAGGACTGGAAGATCAGGGAGTTCATCGAGAACCGCCTGAACCGCCAGCCTCCCTACGCCGGAATAAGCAGAATAGAAATTGAGCGCACCCGCGAAGAGGTCAAGGTAACTCTCAAAACGGCCAGGCCGGGCCTGGTCATAGGACCTCGCGGCGCTGAAGTGGAAAAACTCAAAGAAGCGCTGGAGGACCTGTCCGACCGGCGAGTCAACGTCAACGTCCTTGAGATTTCCAGGCCCGACCTGGACGCACAACTGGCAGCCGGCGCTGTAGCCGAGCAACTCAAGCGCCGAGCCAGTTTCCGGCGCGCGATTAAGCAGCGATGCGAGACGATCATGCAGGCCGGCGCAAAGGGTGTAAAAATCCAGGTTGGCGGCCGGCTCGGCGGGGCGGAAATGAGCCGGACCGTCAAACAGTTATCAGGGTCGATCCCGCTGCACACGCTGGATGCGGACGTGGATTACGGCTTCGCCGAGTGTTTCGCCACCTACGGCGCGCTGGGCGTGAAGGTGTGGATTTATCGCGGGAAATTCGGCGCGGATGATCATTCAGAGAAAATTTCCCGCCCCGCTCCGTCGCAGCGCGGACGCCCGTCCCGTCGCCCTCAGTCCGGCGGTGGTCGGCCCAGAGGGGGTCCGAGGCCGCAGGCAACAGCAGCGCCTGCAACAACGGACCGGAAAACACAGGAAGCAGAAGCACCCAAGCAGGATGCCCCTGCTGAAAACGTAGAGGAAGGCAAATAAATGGCCTTGATGCCGAAGAGAGTCAAGCACCGGAAGATGCAGCGAGGTCGCGTTCGCGGCAACGCCACTCGCGGCAACAAGGTCTCCTACGGCGACTTCGGTCTGCAAAGCCTGGAGGCCGGGTGGATTACCGCTCGGCAGATCGAGGCCGGTCGTGTGGCGGCAACGCACTTCCTGCATCGTGAAGGGCGGGTCTATATCCGAATCTTTCCCGATAAGCCCGTCTCGTCCAAGCCGCTGGAGACGCGAATGGGCAAGGGCAAGGGTGAGCCTGAAATGTGGGTCGCTCCGATCAAGCCCGGAACTATGCTGTTCGAGATTTCCGGCACGGAGGCCGATACCGCCAAGGCCGCCCTTCGGCGAATCGCCTGCAAGATGCCGGTGCGGTGCCGGCTGGCCAAGAGGACGCACGGATAAGAACAGCGGATTTAGCGGTTACGATTACATGAAAGTCGAAGAAATAAGACATTTTTCGGACGAGGAAATCCAGACGGAACTGGACCGCCTGCACCGGCACCTGTTCGACCTGCGGGCACAGGCGGTTACAGAAAAACTGGAAGCCCCTACGATGCTCGCCAAGGCAAAGCGCGACATCGCACGGGTTTTGACCATCCGGCGCGAACGCCAACTGGCTGGGGCCGACACGAGCAACGAGGAATAACACGGGAATAAGCAAATGGCAGTAGAAAAAGCCCCACAATCAACGCCGCAAAAGGTTACGCTGACCGGAGTGGTCGATTCGATTTCCGGGCATAAGACGGTGCGAGTCGTAACCAACAGGCTTACGAAGCATCCTTTGTACGGTAAGTACGTTCGCCGGCGGAAGAGGATGCTCGTACACGATGCTCGCGAAGAGGCCCACGTGGGCGATATGGTCGAACTGGTTTTATCCAGGCCTATAAGCAAGAGCAAGTCGTGGCGGCTCGTTCGGGTAATCAGGAAAAACGTCCTCGGCGCCGCCGGCGTCCCGGAGGCAACGACAGAGAAGTGATTCAGCAGGAAACAAAACTCGACATAGCCGACAACACCGGTGCAAAGCGCGCCCTGTGTATCAAGGTGCTGGGCGGCTCGACGGCCCGCGGGCAGTACACCCGCCGGACGGCCGGCGTCGGCGACGTGATTGTCTGCACCGTAAAGAAAGCCGCTGCCGGTGGAGTGGTCAAAAAAAGCGACATTGTGCGATGCGTGATTGTGCGAACGGCGTTTCCCATCCGCAGGCCCGACGGCTCTTACGTCCGCTTCGACCGAAACGCCGCCGTCATCATCGACGAGCAGGGCAACCCCAGGGGTACGAGAATCTTCGGCGCTGTGGCGAGGGAACTGCGGGAAAGAAACTTCATGAAAATAGTCTCACTGGCAACCGAGGTAGTTTGATTAATGGCAAGACACGTGCGAAAAGGTGATACGGTAACGGTAATCGCCGGGGACGACAAAGGCAAGGCCGGCGAGGTGCTGGTCGTCTATCCCGCCAGAGGAAAGGTCCTCGTCGCGGGCGTCAATCGCGTCTATCGCCACCTCCGCCCCTCGCGACAGCATCCCCAGGGCGGAAGAATCCAGAAGGAGATGCCGATAGCCATCTCCAACGTCCTGCCGACCGACCCGAAGACGTCCGGTCCGACGCGGGTGGGCTTCCGGATCAACTCGGCGGGCGTCAAGGAACGGTTCGCCAAAAAGTCAGGACAGGCGCTGGGGACTGTCGGTAGAAAGAAGATTTAATAGGAAAGTACCTTGAACGATGGTAGCGAGTCTTCTGGAACAATATAAAAGCGAAGTGGTTTCCGCCTTGGCGAAAGAGTTCGGCTTGCCGAACGTCCTGGCGGTTCCCAGGTTGGAAAAGATCGTCGTTTCGATGGGGCTTGGCAAGGCCGCTGATGACGAATCCTGTCTGGAACCGGCGGCGGCGGAACTGGCGCTGATTACAGGGCAGAAACCGATTATAACACAGGCGCGCAAGAGCGTCTCAAACTTCAAACTCCGCCGGGGTATGAAGATCGGGCTGAAGGTTACGCTTCGAGGCCTGCGGATGTACGAGTTCCTCGGCCGGCTTATCGGTACGGCTATACCGAGAGTGAAGGACTTTCGCGGTTTGCCGGCCGGCGGGTTCGACGGAAAAGGTAATTACAACATGGGCCTGACCGAGCAGACCGTCTTCCCGGAGATTAATCCGGACAAGGTCCAG
>DAOWOP010000236.1 GCA_030642005.1 Planctomycetales bacterium | reverse complement strand
GTCTGGGGCTATTGAGAAGGTAGCGCTGTCATACTAATCCCTGGTCCCAAGTCCCTTTCTTCCTATTATTCAGCATCTCCCAAATCTCTTTTGCCGTAGTTGTTGTCGTGATGCCAACTGATTCTATCCTTGCTCCGCGCTGCCGGTAGTGTTCCAGCAGCGGGGTGGTTCGTTTTGCGAAGATGTCGAGTTTCTTCTTTATTGCTTCAATGTCGTCGTCGGTTCTATCAGTTCGGTCGCCGCCGGCGTTTGCGAAGATTCTTTCAACGACTACATCCGGCGTACATGACAAGTATATAACGGCTCGGATGTCCAGTATAGCATCCACATCTCCGGCCTGGCTGACATGGCGCGGCAGGCCGTTTAGGATAACAAGGTCGCCGGCGCTGACGTCCTGTTCGTTCAGGAAGCCCAGCAGGATTTTCCGTGCGATGGGGAAATGCTCCTCTTCCAGCAGGGAGCCGGTTTCGAGCGAGTGGGCGACGACGTTCAGTTCGTCATCGTTCAAGTTCACGGAGGAATTGCCGGCGGCGATTAGTCGTAGGTTTTCACCGAAGTCGAAGTGGACGCATCGCCGGCCTTGCAGGCCTTGGGATTCGAGCAGTTCGCCCAGCGGCGTCTTGCCCGATCCGGTCGGACCGACCAGCAGGATGGCGTCGTGTTTGCTCATAGTTCGTTTATCATAAAGAACAGCGCCGAACGGCAAGCCTCGCGGCTGACCGTTCGGCGCTGTTGAATATACTCTGCGCCGCATGGATATACGAATTCAAACGTAAAAGGATATCAGGCTGCCGCTTTTTTCGGATGCGTAATCATCAATGCTATAACGGCAGCCAGCAGGCACAGCGCACCGCAGATGGTGAACGCCAGCGGGAAGTCGCCCATGTCGCCAAGCCGTCCACCCATTATAGGCCCGAAAATCCCGCCGATGCCGTAGGCCAGGAACACCCAGCCGTAGTTCTGTCCGACATACTTTGTCCCGAAGGTATCGGCGGTGATGCTCGGGAACAGTGCGAAGTTTCCGCCGAAGTTGAACCCGATAAGCGTCGCACCGAGGTACAGCAGCGCCGGCGTACCGGCCATCCACTGGAACAGAATCACGATTACGCCCTGAGTGGCCATCATTATAACAATCGACGCCTTCCGGCCTAGTTTGTCTGATAGCGTTCCCCATGCGATTCGCCCGATACCGTTGGCCAGAGAGAAGAACACGGCCATGGCCATACCGGCTGCGGCGCTGGCTTTGGCCCAGCCCATTCCTCCCGACATCATCGCTTTCATCGGAAACAGTTTCATCAGACCGATGCTCATAAGCCCGGCACTGGCTCCGAAAGCGAAGCACAGCAGGATCATGTAGAACTGCGGCCTGGCGAGCATCTGGCGGCTTGTGAAATCCACAGCCCCGGCGACGTGCTTGCCCGACGGGTCCGCCTGCGGCGGGTTCCAGCCTTTGGGCTTCCAGTCCTTCGGTGGGTTCACCATCCACACCGACCCAATCAGGCACGCCAGGAAGAAAGCGATGCCGTAGATAACAAATGTCGTTCCAAGCCCCATGTCGGCGATCAGGTTGCCCCAACTGCCTGCCAGTTTAATCCAGAGCAGCGCTCCGAACCCGAAGCCCGCCACCGCCAGGCCTGAGATCATCCCCTTCTTGTCGGGGAACCATTTCATCCCTACGGCGATGGGTACGACGTACGCCAGACCGATACCCGCGCCGCCGATTAAGCCTATAAATGCGATCAGGGCGGGAAAACTCTTTCCGCCGAACAGTCCGGCAAGGATGTACCCGGCGCCGAGCACGACGCCGCCGGCGATTGCCAGTTTCCTCGGCCCGATCTTCGGCATCAGTCGCCCGGCCAACACCATCACGACCGCAAATGCCGCCAGACCCGCAGCGAAAATAACCTGCGTCTGTGTGTTGGTGAAACCATAGGAAAGCATATCGATCTTCTCGGAGGCGACATGCCTGCGAATTATCCCGTTGACGGTCTTGGTTATCACCACTTTCTGCGCCTTGAGCAGGTCGGTTTCCTTCCTGTCGGTTGAACCTTTTATCCTGGCGACAACTTCCTCCAATTGCTTCATCGGTGTTTTAAAATCCGCCCTCATTTCGTCGAGTTTCGCCTTGTCCAACCCAAGTTGCGGTGCGGTATCCCTCCTGGGTGAAGCATATACGCCCACAATGGCGGTCGCGTCTTTTGCCTTCAACGGCGGCGTGAAAACGCTCCATGCGTAGATCGCGCCGAGGCATAACTGGATAAGGATCGCTCCGACCACGACGAAATTGCGGTGCATTACCTTGCCGTTTTCGCTCATTTACATTACTCCTATACTACTAAAGGAACCGCCCACGGAAGCATAAGTCCGTGGGCGTAGTTCCAATTTACCACTCAACCAACCAGTCAACCAATCAACTTCTTACTGCCTGCCTTCGATTAACGAATCGACGATCGTCGGATCGGCAAGTGTCGAGGTGTCGCCGAGCGTGCTCTTGTCGGCTATGCCTTCGGCGATTTTGCGGAGGATTCGCCGCATGATCTTGCCTGACCGCGTCTTCGGCAGGGCGGAGGCGAACTGTATCTTATCCGGCGCGGCAATCGGTCCGATTTCGCTGCGGACGTGCTTGACCAGTTCTTTTTTCAACTCGTCGGATTCTTCAACGCCATCGACTAGGGTAACGTAGGCGTACAGCGCCTGGCCCTTGATTTCGTGTGGCATCGGGGCGACAGCGGCTTCGGCGACCTTCGCGTGGCTGACCAGTGCGGATTCGACCTCGGCGGTTCCGATACGGTGCCCGGAAACGTTGACCACGTCGTCGATTCGCCCCATCAGCCAGTAATCACCGTCGGGGTCGATCCGGCAGCCGTCGCCGGTGAAGTACAGGTCCTCGTACATCGTCCAGTAGGTATCGACGAACCGCTCGTGGTCGCCCCACATTGTTCGCATCATTCCCGGCCAGGGCTTCTTGATGCAAAGTTTTCCGCCTTCGTTGACGCCGCACTCGGTGGCGTCTTCGCGGAGAATCAGCGGCTCGACGCCGAAGAAAGGCCTGCCGGCACTGCCTGGCTTGAGGGTATGCGCGCCCGGCAGGGGGGTAATCAGTATCCCGCCGGTCTCCGTCTGCCACCACGTATCGACGATCGGGCATTTGCCTTTGCCGATGTGCTCGTGGTACCACATCCATGCTTCGGGGTTAATCGGCTCACCGACCGAGCCGAGAATCCGCAGCGAACTGAGGTCGTACTTCGCAGGCCAATCGTCGCCATGTCGGATAAGCGCCCGAATCGCGGTCGGAGCGGTGTAGAAAACGCTGACTTTGTACTTCTCGACGACCTGCCAGAACCGGCCTGCGTCGGGATAAGTCGGAACGCCTTCGAACATCAGGCTGGTCGCCCCGCCGGCCAGCGGACCATAGACAATGTAACTGTGTCCTGTAACCCAGCCAATGTCGGCCGTGCACCAGTACATATCGTCTTCGTGGATGTCGAAGATGACCCTGTGGCTGAGCATCGTATGCAGCAGGTATCCGGCGGTGGTGTGGACGACGCCCTTTGGCTTTCCGGTCGAGCCGGAGGTGTAGAGGATGAACAGCGGGTCCTCGGCGTTCATGTGCTCTGCCTCGCATTCGGTGGACGCATCGGCCATGAGGTCGTGGTACCAGACGTCCCGGCCGTCTTCCATGTGGCACGGTTCCTCGTTTCGGCTGACGACGATGACCTTCTCGATGGTCGGCGTGTCCTTCAGCGCGTTGTCGGAGATGTCCTTGAGGTGGATATGCTTGCCGGCACGCAGTGAAACGTTTGAGGTAACGAGGATTTTGCAGTCGGAGTCGTTGATGCGGTC
>DAOWOP010000246.1 GCA_030642005.1 Planctomycetales bacterium | reverse complement strand
CCGTGCCAGGGCGGTCGGCATTGCAGGTCCTTTGTTTATTTGGTTTTGGCTGATTGCTGACCGCTTAAAATCACGAATCCCGCCGGAAAAATCAGTCACACACATACTAAGGAAGGTTTTTTATAATTTTTGGGTATCGAATAGAGATTATGGTAAAATTGATGGTTGTCAGTATCGGCTTGATGGGAAAATCGGCCGTTGTGGCTGGATTGTCCTCATTCATATCTCCTACCCCAAAGGCCGGTAAAACAGTCGGCCACTTCGGCGAGAGTGCCAAAGAAAGCGGGCGCTTTATATGCGCACAGGTGTCAAATGTCTCCGATAACACACACACGCGACAACCGTGAAAGCGGTAATGCCGTCGGGTTCGACGAGGCCATGAGGGACCTGGCCGAGACAATCGCCGGGCGAAAAGTCGAACCTATACGCATAGCCTACATGGCGCTGCGGAAGGCGGCGGGGAAAATGCCGCCCCACGAGATCCTCGAGCACGTGGACCGGGCCGTTACAACACAGGCCGGCTCAGCACGGCAGATGATTTACTCGGCCTTCAGTCACGGGCATTGCGTCATGTGCAGCAACGGAATAGCGCCCTGCCGGACGTGCGACGGCAGCGGCACGGTCAACGATTATGTCTGCCCCGACTGCGACGGTACGGGAGTTGAGATATGCTCGTTTTGCGCTGGAACGAACTGGAGCGACCGCCACGAAATACCGGATGAAATCCGCCCCGCCGCCGTCAGCCGGAGAATCAAACACGCTGAAAAAGACCTCGCTCGCCTCGACAGGATGAGCGAAGCGGACATGCCGGCGTCGGTCGGCAAACTCCAGACGCAGCAGCGGCGCAAGTTGGCGTCCCGGCTGCTCCGCCTCCAGGCCAGACTGACCAACCTGGCGGGCGTTGAAGTCGGCAGTAACACCGAACACGTCGCCCGCTTCCACGAAGGGGCCTCACGAATCGAGCGGTTCATCGAAGCGCTGCGAGCGAAGCAGCCTCCGGCCGAAAAGAATCAGTAGATTATGCCACCCGTATCAGGCCGGGCGCCGTGGCCGCGGTGTTCGCGGCCACGCTAAAGCCGACTTGGCGCAAACGTGGTCGCAAACACCGCGACCACGCCACCCTGTTTTTCAAAACTCGGCACTTCTTGGCGTGCGTGGGAACGGGATTACGTCGCGGATGTTGGCCATTCCGGTTGTGAACTGGACGGTCCGCTCCAGCCCCAGGCCGAAGCCGGCGTGCGGGACCGTGCCGTAGCGCCGAAGGTCCACGTACCACCAGTAATCGTCCGGGTTCATCCCCTGTGCCCTCATACGTTCGGTCAGAACGTCCAGTCGCTCCTCGCGCTGACTGCCGCCGACAATCTCGCCGATCTTCGGCATCAGGACGTCCATGGCCGCAGCCGTCTTTCCGTCGTCGCCCAGCCGCATGTAGAACGGCTTTATCGACGCGGGATAGTCCGTAATGATCACCGGCTTTTTGAACTTCTCCTCGGTCAGGTATCGCTCGTGCTCGGTCTGCGTATCGCGACCCCATTCCGGCGGGAACTCCCACTTCCGGTCGGCCTTGGCGAGAATTTCGATGGCTTCGGTGTACGTCAGCCGGACAAATTCGCTGTCGGCAACGTGCGAGAGAGTTTCGATGACGCTTTTATCGATCCATTTATTGAAGAACTCCATATCCTCGCCGCAGCGTTCGAGCACTGCCCGGAAGATGTGCTTGAGGAATGCCTCTGCCAAGTCCGCGTCGCCGGCGAGGTCGCAGAATGCCATCTCCGGTTCGACCATCCAGAACTCGGACAAGTGCCGCGGCGTGTTGGAGTTTTCGGCTCGGAAGGTCGGCCCGAATGTATAGACGTTGCCCAGCGAGCAGGCGTAGGTCTCTGCCTCAAGTTGCCCGCTGACGGTCAGGTTCGTCTGCCGGCCGAAGAAATCGGCCTCGAAATCGGCCTGCCCGGTCTCCAGCGTGGTAACGCGGAACATCTCGCCTGCGCCTTCGCAATCGCTGGCGGTGATTATCGGCGTGTGGACGTAAAGGAACCCTCGCGACTGGAAGAACTCGTGAATGGCGGCGCATATCACGTTTCGGACGCGGGCGACGGCTCCGAAGGTGTTCGTCCGCATACGCAGGTGAGCCTGTGTCCGCAGGAACTCGAACGTATGCCGCTTCTGCTGGATGGGATAGACCTCCGCGTCGGCGGCGCCGAGCACGCGGACCTCGTCGGCCTGGATCTCGACGCGCTGGCCCTTGCCCTGGCTTTCGACGACTTTGCCCGTTATGACCACGGAACACCCAGCCGTAAGATGCACGACCTCGCTTTCGTAGTTGGACAATTTCGGATCGGCGACAGCCTGTATTGTGGCCAGGCACGAACCGTCGTTGAGCGTGATGAAACTGAAACGGTTTTTGCCCTTGTGGTTCCGCACCGTTCGGACCCAGCCGGCTACGGTTATTCCCGTGCCGACAGGCGTATCCGTCAAGGCGTCTTTGATAAGCGTCCTGTTCATCGGTTTCTCCGGGGCTTCATAATCGCCCGCCGGGACTTGCATGTCAATTCGTAACCGTTGGCGTGGTCAAATCCGATATGCCTGGTGAGGTGAATGTGTGTATAAAAAACTCCGACGGATTGCTATCCGTCGGCTTTATAATAATGGAAATCTATCCGCACTTAAGAAAAGCCGACGGATTGTTATCCGTCGGTTCTGTGAAACGGGAGATTCGTTCAATGTCTGCGTGGAACAGTTGGTATCACGTTACCGGCAACACCTACGGGACCTGGGTGCGAGGCGACCGGCGCGGGTGGCGCGAATGGAAACACCACGAGCACGTCGAGGGCGATTACAAGCATCCGCCGCCGATAGAAGAATGCGAACCCGCCTATGAACAATCGCTGCGCCGGATGAAGTATCGCCCAGTGCATTTGAACCATAACCAACGGCGAATTGCCGGGCAGGGAATTATCGAAAAACTCGTTGAACTGGATATAGAAATTATCACCGTTTCAGTCGATGCCGTGCATTATCACATACTCGCGCGGTTCCGGGACGATCAGGTGCGCCGGCGGGTCGGCCGGGCCAAGAAGAATGCTTCCCACCTGCTCAGCGACCACGGGTTGCGAGGGACGGTCTGGGCGAAACGATGTCGTCCCCTGCCGATCCGCAGCCGCGAGCATCAACTCAACGTGTTCAACTACATCCTTGATCACGGTAAGACCGGTGCGTGGACATGGTCTTTCAGAGAAGGATTGTATTGGTTGAAGGGAAGCACGAAACAAACCGACGGATAGCAATCCGTCGGCTTTATAATAGTGGAAATCTATCTGCATTTAAGAAAAGCCGACGGATTGCTATCCGTCGGTTCTATCAAAGCGACGGGTTTTATCCAGTCGCTTCTTCTTCGACGGGTGGTTGATAGTTGCGTTTGGATGGTTTGGTGATGAGTCCGTTTCGGATGGCCTTGGCCGAGACGTTAATACGCACGACCTT
>DAOWOP010000074.1 GCA_030642005.1 Planctomycetales bacterium | reverse complement strand
GGTTGTGCGGATTTGTGTCAGAAAATCCCTCAGGTCCAGCGACAACAGCAACTCCGCCAGTCGCGGATCAAACTGTGTCCCGCTGCATCGGCGAATTTCGGTGATGACAGCGGCCAGGGGCATGGTGCCGCGGTATATTCGGCTTGAGGTCATCGCGTCGAAACTGTCGGCGAGTCCCACGATCAGCGCCTCGATGGGGATTCCGCCGGCCAACAGACCTGTCGGGTATCCGCCGCCGTCTAGACGCTCGTGATGGTGGAGTATGACGGGAATGAGGTCTTCCATCTGCCGAATGCCGCCCAATATCGTGGCGCCGATCCCGGGATGAAGTTTGATGTCGTCGTATTCCGCATCGGTGAGTTTGCCCGCCTTTTGCAGAACGGCTTCAGGCACGCCGATCTTGCCTATGTCGTGCAGCAGTCCGGCCAGATATATCCGGCCTATGCGGTGCTCGTCGAACCCGCTCAACTGCGCCAGTTTCCTGGAAATAAGCGCGACGCGTTGCGAATGACCGCAGGTGTAGGGGTCCTTGGCGTCGATACTGGCCGTCAGGGCATGCAGCACGCCCATCAGCAGGTCTTGGACATCTTCATAAAGATAGTGGTTCTCAAGGAACACTGCGGCCTGGCCGCTGATGGATGAGATGAGTTTCAGGTCGGCGCTGTCGAATTCGCCGTCGATCTTGTTGAAGGCGACTACAACACCCTGGTACTTCCCGGCGATCATCAACGGCGCTGCCGCAAGGGTGTGAATCCGCTCAATTCCCGAACCGCTCGTCAGGGCGGCCCCTGCCGTAGCCCGGAGATCCCCGGCATTTTCGGAGAACCTGTTATCGACTATTGTGGAAAACGTGTTCTTGCCCTCGACCCTGGCGGTTGAATCATGCTTTTGCTGTTTTACGGCTCGCGGAGCAATGTACCGCCGAGAGATTTCGGTAAGTTGATCCGCCGGCAGAAGCAGTTCGCCGGCAGAGACGACCTTGTCGCCTTTCGACAGGCTCAGGGCGACCCTGAGCAAAGTCGAAGGGTCGTCGGTGTCGTTGTTCTCGCGGGCCTGCCCGCCAACCTTATTATCAGTGGATGGCAGGCGGGGATGCAGCACGACCGCCGCGGACTGAACGTGCATCACCTCCAGTATCTCATCGCAGAGTTTCTCGAAGAAACCCGTCGTCCCGTGCGTAACCTTCATCGAACTGCTGATGCTGTAAAGCAGCGACAGTTCCTCATAGGTGTTAGCCAGATTGGCTGAAAGGGTCGCCAGTTCCTCCCTGGCCACTTCATTTGCCTGCTCGCTCTGGATTATCCACTCCAGGATGCTGCTCATAGTCTCGGCCTGGTGCTCTGTGTATGTCGCCTCCTGGCGGCACAGTGAAGCCATGGCCTCGGTGTCGAGGTGCGTCCGGTTGCAGGCATGGAGGAACTCTTCGCTTTCAACAGTCCCAAGCGTCGGGAACCCTCCCACGGCTGCTCCAATCAACCGGCGACGCCGATACAGGGGTACGGCAAAGATGCAGCACCCGCTCGGAGACATCGCAGACTCCCGCCGACCCTGCCGGGCCACCTTCCGGGCCAATTGGCTCAGCGCATCCAGGCAGAAGGCCTTCTGCCCGCACATCAGACAGCAGAACTGTCCCCGGAAATTCGGCGCCGTCAGTATCGAACCGTCTGAATCCCAGAACGATACGCTCAACCCCAGTTCATGCAAATGTTCAGCCAGGCGCCCGAGGAAAAACTCCGCCGGAAGAGCCCGCCTTGGGGCCCCAGGGGCCTGCATCAGCGCTGGGGCTTTTGCCGCATCTGTTGCCCCCTGGGGGCGAGGCCGGGGTGAGTGAGCAGGCATTACGCAGTCTCCGTCGGTTTACTCGTGCTTCGCAGCGAAGCGCCGCTTCGCAGAGTAGCATCCGCTCCGTCAGGGTCCAGAAGATGCTGCACCCTTCGCAGCACTTCACGCGGACTGAATGGTTTGCTCAGCACGTCATGTATTCCCGCAGCCGCCATTTCATCTTCGGGGATGTTGAACCCGCGAGCTGTAAGCATCAGCATCGGTATGTCTCTGGTCTGTTCGTTTTCCCGCAGTCGCATGCACAACTCCAGGCCGGTGATGTAGGGCATCTGAAAATCGGTGATGACCATGTCGGGTTTTTCGACCAGGGCCAGTTCGAGGGCCTCCTCACCGTCCATTGCGGTGATGACCTCATACCCGGCGTGGGCCAGTTTCATGGTAACCACGTGAAGGATGTGCGCTTCGTCGTCGGCGACCAGTATTTTCGGAGGCGACATTTCCTGCTCCCGCTTTTTTAACCACAGAGATCACAGAGGTCACGGAGTTGAAAAACTAAAAAAAGCAGTTTCCAAAAAATCTGTTCTCTGCGTTCTCTGTGTCCTCTGTGGTTAAATCACTTTCCAATAACGCGACTACTGCAAAATCGGCAACTCGAAACTGAACGTGCTGCCGGCGCCGGTCTCGCTGGTAACCGACAACTTCCCGCTATGCACAGACTCAATAATGTGTTTGGTCAGTGTCAGTCCAAGCCCCGTTCCCTTGGCCATTTTTGTGTGCCCCTGTACGCGGTAGAACTTGTCGAAGATATGGGGCAGTTCTTCGCTGCTGATTCCGACGCCCGTATCGGTAACTTCGCAGACGGCTACGCCTCGACGCTCGTCTATGTTCGTCGAGACAGTCACCGTCCCGCCGGAACCTGTGTACTTGATGGCGTTGCCTGTCAGATTGAGCATGGCCTGGTAGATCATGTCCCTGTCGGCCTCCACCTGATGATAGACAGGCGCCAGGCGGTCAATCAGCGTGATGTTCTTGGCCTTGGCCTGCGGCGACATCACGTCCAACGTCTGCTTGGCTACTTCCGTCAGGCTCATAGGCTCGCGAACGACGCGGACGACACCGGACTCGATCCGCGAGATATTGAGTATGTTCTCGATGAGCCGATTGAGCCGGTCGGCTTCGCCTGCGATGATCTCGTGGAACTCGCGTTGGGTTTTTTCGTCGGTCGCCTCGCCGTCCAGGAGCATCTCAACGTATGCTTTGATTGACGACAGCGGTGTACGAAGTTCGTGCGAAACGCTGGAGACGAAATCCGTCTTCATCTGCGAGATTTCCTTCTCGCGCGTTACGTCGTGCAGGACAGCCACTACGCCGGAGACCTTGCCTTCAGGGGTCATTACGCAGGAAAGGGTCGCGTTGAAGGTCTTAGGCTGACCCTTCTGGTCGATGGTGTGCTCGACCACCTTGCGCGTGAAACGGGATTTCCGGTCGCCATGTTTCGCCGTTGACGCCCCCATGTGTCCGCCGCTGCGGGTCTCGCGTATCAGCCTCACCAGCGTGCCGTCGTGAATCACGTGGTCGATGTTCTTCCTCAGGCTGTGTTTCAGACTGAAGCCCATCAGTTTTTCAGCCGCCTCGTTGGCGAGGATCATTTCGTCGAAGCGATTGGTAACAATGACCGCATCGGAGATGGAAAAGACGATCGCCTCGGTGTGTTTCTTTTCCGCGCCGGCGATGCGAGACTGAATTTGCAGTTCGCGGTTTTCAGACTGAATTCGTCCGAATTCATCCCTGGTAACGGTCAGGAAACGGTTTAGAGGCGCGGTTATCTGGGTCAGTTCGTTGCTGCCATCGACCATCAGCAGTCCGATCTGGCATTTATCGGCCATTTGCTCCAACTGAGTTGCGATGCTGCTGACGGTGCGATGAACGTTTCGCCAGAAGACCACCAGGATCAGGCAGGTCAGCGCAGCGATCAGGCCCAGCACAAGGTACCCCAGCGTCCGGGTATGCACCTCGTATCCGCGTACAGCCATGGTGGTGGCGTAGTATGCGGCGCTGGCGCCGAGAGAAATCAGCACCACGCTTGCCAGTCCTACTCGCTTGGCCGTTGTCATGATCTCAGTCCACGGAATACCGGATTACCGGTCTTCCGGTCTTCCGGCGATACCGGTCAGCAGGTTTTTGGCCAGGCGGTTCGCCGGGTCTGCCCGCAGTGCCGCCATGTAACATGCGGAGGCACGGTCGCTTCGACCCTGGGCCGAGTAACACCTGCCCAACATGCACCACAGCATCGGGTCGTTGGGGTTCTTTGGGGCCGAGGCCGCCAGAACTTTCATCGCATCGGCGGGGCGGTCTTTCATCAACATCGCATAGGCCGTTACTACGGCTATTTCCAAACGCCCCTTATCACTGCCGTCGCCGGCCGAGTAACCGTCGGCCAGTTCCAGCGCCCGCAGGCCCGCGGCGATCCCGCGACGCCCATCGCCGTCGGCGACAGCGGCCTTGGCCAGAGACAGCCATACCGGCCAATCGCCGGGTTCGATTTCCACGGCTGCCTCATATGCCGCCTTCGCCTTTCGCGGGCGATTCAACGCCATGTAACTGTCGCCGGTCATGATGTGAACCCAACAAGACCGGGAGTCCGAGTTGCCGGTAATCCGCTTGAGCGACTCCAGGGCCAGTCTGTAATTGCCGGCGAAGAACTGCGCCTTGGCCAGCGATTCCCGAATCGACCTGTTGGACTTTTCGAGGTCGGGGTCTTGCTTCATATCGAGGTACCGCTGGAAGAAATCAGCCGCTTCGGCGTAGTTGCCCGCCAGCATTGCAACTTCGCCGGCAAGGATGATCATCGACGGCTCGCCGCCCGCTCCAATCCGCTGGAGGCGAACTTGCAGCAGTTCCAGCGCACCTTTGGGTTTGCCCATGGAGACCAGTACTTCGGCCGACGCCATTACGTACGCATCGTTGAACGGGTCCAGCGCGCGGGCCTTCTGGTAGTGCTGCAATGCCTCATCGTACCTGCCCGCCCTTTCCATCGCCTCACCGTGAAGATAAGCAACCTCGGCTCCCATTGGCGCTGCGACGACCTCGCCGGTCTTCGAACTCGTCAAGAGCGTTTCGGCATGTTCCAGTTGCTCGGCTGCTTCTTCGTGGCAACCCTTGCCCAACAGTATCTTCGCCAGAAGTATCCTGGCAGGAAGGAAATCACTGTTCAGGTTCAGGGATTCCACAACGCACGACTGGGCCTTATCGAGGCTTCCGGCCTTGAAGTGCTCTTCACCCACGCCACAGATAATGCGGGCACGGGCCTGATGCCACTGCTTGTATGACTTGACCTTTTCCTTCTGCATCACGTCGCAGCCGCTAAGCGCCACAACCACAGCCAGTAATATCGTGTAATGTTTCATAGTCAATCCTTTCTGGGTTTGCCCAATCTCCGTATCTTTCCCAAATTGACAGCTTCAGCCAAAAAAATACTTTATTCTTCCTCCGGCCCGGATACAGGTGGAGCAGGAGCACCGGCTGATTGTTTCAGAGGCAGTTCCAGATGCCGACCTATGCCCAGGGCATCGCGAATTTCCTTCTCAAGACGCATTCCGTCTCGAGGCTTGAGCGGGATCGTGATCTTTTCGACCGGTTGGCCTATCTCGGACATGATCATTCGCCGAATGATGTATTGGGCGTCGGAATATCGCGGTTCATGCGCCCAGATGGCTTCTTTTGTCAGGCGCTCCCTCAACCTGATTGCCTCGGACATTCTCGGTTCCAGCGACAGTGTCATGTTCAGGTCCCACAGCGCCCTGGAGCGATCGCCTCTGGCGATGTGATGTCTGGCCCATCGCATCTGGGTCTGTGCCAGCCGGCTTCGTCCGAACCACATCATTTCCCGCCGCAGCCCGAGGCGGATGCGGTCTATCTCGTCTTTGTACTGTTCGGAGACAACCTCGTCGGCGGGGTGCTTGATGATATGGGGCGTGATGAGGATGATCACTTCTTCGCGTACTGTGTCATCGCTGCGGAAGCGGAACAGCCCGCCGGCAAAGGGGATGTTGCCCAGTCCGGGCACCTGCGAACGCCCGCTGGTGGTGCGTTCGCGGAACAGTCCGCCGATAACGATCGTGTGCCCGTCCTTGACAAGGACGTTCGAGGTGCACTCGGTGGTCTGCTCGAAAGGCAACTGATTCGCCGTCAGCCCGCCGGTGGAGTCCTCGGGGTGGATTTCAAGGCGGACGTACCCGTCGCTGGCAATGTAAGGCCTGACGACCAGTTGAGTACCCGTTTCGAGGAATTCGACTGTCTGCGTAGCGGTGGTCTCGGTAACGATCGTGGTCAGGTATCCGTCCCTGTTGCCGACCATGACTTCGCCTCGCTGCTTGTTCATTACCAGCAGTTTCGGATTAGCCAGGACGACGATGTCCGTGATGCTTTCAAGGGCTCTCAGCAGGACGCGGAACTGGTTATAGATAAACCCTATGCTGATTCCGCCCGGATCGACGCCTGCGGTGAAATCGGTTCGGAAGTTGGCCCGAGGCCGGTCCAGTTGATTGGCGGGCACCGCACCGGGCGCCAGGTCCGTCAGGTCGGTGCTGGTGTAGCCCATCGTGCGGAAGTCGATACCGGCCAGGGAGTTGAAGTCGATCCCAAGGGCGTTGTTTTCAGTCAGCGACGCTCGCAGGATGGTCGCTTCGATGAGGACTTGTTGTGGGCGGACATCAAGCCGGCTGAGGATGGCGGTGATTTTTACAAGATTTTCAGAGTAATCCTTCACCACCAGGACATCTTCGTTCGCCAGTGCGTTCCCGCCGGCGGCGTCAGCGGCCGACGGCACGCCTATCGCCGCAGCAGGCGACGTCGAGATCACACCGTCTTCGCTAAGCACCGGCGTGATGAAGGTCTTGGCGTCCTCGGCTGTGATGTAGTTGAGGCGGAAGACCTTCACCGCGGTTTGTCGTTTGGCGGCGAGGATCTCAGCCAACTGCTTCGGTGTGTACACGTACACGAAGTTGCCCTTGCGGACATATACAAGCCCGGCCGATTGCAGCACCGACTCAAGGGCCTCGGTGAACGTAACGTCGTACAGATCGACCGTTACCGTGCCGCTAACCTCTTTGGTGGTAACAATGTTGACCTTGTTCTGGGTGCTGAGCATCTGGAGGACCTGGCGAAGGTCCACGCCGCGAACGTGAAGTTCATCGACACCCCCTTCGGTGTCGAACTTTACTTTGTTATCGGCGGGTCCGGTTGTGGTGGGGATGGTTTGCTGGGCAATGGCCAAGCCGACGGCCAGCAGTATCGCCAAAACTGCCGGCGCGATAACCCGCCCCGTCCGTCGGTACAGGAATCCGCCTGTCGCGACGCACGCCAAAGCCAATGCGGAAGGTACTTCTGCAATCTTTTTCATCACTATGCTCCTTAGTCAGGTTGACTTGTTCCGCCCGCCGGAACGAAGTCCGCTTCTGTAGCATTACCTGTCATTACCGGTTTAACTGCGCCTCTGTCGGCGCCGAGCCGGCCCCCAGGGGGCCTGGAATCATTTTCTTATTTGCAACTCCACATCCACGCCTTCCCTGGCGACGATACAGCGATCAGAGGCGATGGACTTGAGACGAAATCCGTTTATCGCGTCTCCGGTCCGCAGAACCTGTTCGTTTATTAATGCTGTCGGCGACCGGCCAAGCATGGTGCTCGTCAGACACAATGCTTCTGCCTGGGCACGGATTGATTCGACATGCTTCAGTCGCTTGCGCCGCTCTCGTTGTTCGGCTTCGGCTTGTTGTTTGGCCTGGTCCGGCTGACTCGTGGCGCGGTGCATATCGGCCCGGTCGGTGGACGGGAAATATTTGGTGTTTGGCCAGAAAAGGTCGCGGTTTATGGCCCGGTCCATCGAGGCCAAATCGACCTGTTGGGTTTGATTGCTGCTTTTTCCGACCCCGCCTTGGGGCCCTATGGGCCTGCCGGGCCGGGCGACGGCGCCCTGATTACCGGCATCGGGAAGCAACCTCTCTGCGGCGCTGTCTGAACCGGCGGCAGAGGCGTTATCCGGCAGGCTGTGACTAACGACAAACTTGCCGCCGACGATACCGGCCGCTATCAGCAGAATTACCAGCATGGTCGTTTTCTTCTTATCCTGCCGAAGTTCTACCTTGAGCCGGCTTATGAAGCTCGTGCTTCGCAGAGTAGTATCAGAAAAATTTCCCGTATCGCCGTTCATTGCTCGGACCTCGTTTGGTCGGTCTTTCCCGACATACGTCGGGACTGTTCCGTAAAATAGATATTCATGCCCATTTCGATTTCGAGTTTTTCCGGGTCTTCGCCTACGTTGATCACCAGGTGTTCGATTCGTGTCAGTCGGGCCAAACCGTCGATCCGTTTCAGGAATCTCGCCAAGGCCAGGAAATCGCCCTCGAAATTCAGTGTTATAGGGAGGCAGTTATACAGCGGGCTTTGGGACGGATTTCCCGACTGGATGAACTGGTTGGAAAGTTTTTCCAGTGAGAGTCCCGATGCGATTTCACGGAGGAATCCGGCCAGTTCCTGTCGTTCGGGCAGTCGCCGGCCCCACTCCTTGTCGTTGTAGCGATGCTTCATTTGTTCGATTTGGCGGAGCATCGGCGGGACGCGGGAGGCCTGTACGGCGTCGGCTTCGAGGAGGCGTCTGGCTTCCGCTGTCCGCGCCGAAACACCCTCGGCGGCGACGGATTGGGTGCGATAAACCACCGCGAAATAGGTGATTGAAATCACCGTCAGGATTCCAAGAACGATCAGGTTGTCGCGTGAAAAGAACACGTCGGTAATTACTCCCAAAGCCTCTCTGCGACGATCGGGAACCCCAAATCGCGATTTATTGCGATTTGGGGACCCCTCAACGGGTCAGGTAGCAACTGGCCTGAAACTCCCGCGCTGAACGCCCGCGAAAGACAACCGTTTTGGTATAGCCCATGTTCACGTCTTTGAAGAATCTGCTGGCGGAAAGTTGCCCGATAAAGTTGGCTACGTCCACGTCGTGCATCGCCAGCCCGGTAATAACCATGCGAGCGCGCCGAACGGCGCTGGAGGCGCCTTTGGCGTCGGTCCTGCCGACAACGACCGGGCGCGAGCCGCGATAACTCCTGCCGGCGAGGGACGACGATCGCCCTGGGTACCCGGACACCCCCGCAGCCAGTTCAACTGTCTGTAAATCCAGCGAGACCATGACTATGTTCGGCGGCGTTATTCGACACAACTCCGCCAGCACGACGGTACAGTTGGTCCGGCCGCCGAGTTCCTCGTCAATTTGTTTCTTGACCAGCAGGTCGGACATCTGGCTTTCCAGCGATTTTATCATTGCGGCCTGTCGCCGGAGGTTACTTCTGTTTTTTTCAAGCGTTGCCAGGTTGCCCCGCGCCTGGGCGACCCGTTCGCCTCGAACGTAGGTCAATAACCCCATAACAGCCACGCACACCGCCAGAAGATAGCCCTGGCGAATAAGCCGACGACGCCGAAAACGCTGCTGCCGGACATGCTTCGGCAGAAACTCTACTTGACGCCCCGGAGACGCAATACCGCCTTTGTCCGCAGCACCGTGGCTCGATCCTGTTGGGTTCGTCGCTGACATCATCCGTTTTCCTGTTTAGAGACACCGGAACCGACGAGTTTCTCGCCGTTATCGGAATCAGTTTTACGTCGGCGGTCGGTCGTCATGGACGTCAGGCCCCTAACGCCGGGGACGTTTTTGGCGATCTTCCCGAACAAACTGCGGAGGGCCAGACCCGTCGCCACCGACCACTCCGTCAACTCCCCTCGCCGGTCGCCGTCTATTTCAACCCCGCCAAGGTCGATACCCGAAAGGGGCTGACCTATCACACATTCACAGTCGAGGTACTCCTTCAGCGATTCGGCCAGGCGCGGATCGTAAGCCTCGCCTCCGGTCAGTGTGATCTTCGTCGGCCTCAACCCGCGGAACGTAACCGAGCAATAACGCAGGCACAGGCTTATCTCACGCGCCAAGGTCTCCACCTGCTCACGAATGGCGTCGAAGACGGACCACTGGACCTTCCCTTCCATTGTGGGCATCGGCTCGGTGGTGTTTGCTTTTGCCAAACCGGGGCGCCCGTTCTCGAAGGTGCGCCTGCGAAGAGTCGCCGCCTCGGCAAAACTCATATTCAGTTCTTCGGCGACACTCTCGTTGAACTTCCGACCGGCAATGTCAATGGCCTTAATCAGCAGAATCGACCTGCCCCTGGCTACGATCACTTTCGTGCAGGCCAGGCCTATATCAACGATCACGCTAACGGATGCGTCGTCGTCGGCACGCCTGAGGAATCGCTCGTATGCGCGGAACAGAGCGGTCGGCTCGGCGTCCACGTGGGCAGGAATCAAACGCACCTCCGAAAGCATATCGAGGTGCCGGGTAAGGACATCGCCGGGAACGGCAATAAGTATGACTTCGTTTCGTACATCGTCGCCCTGCCGGACTTCGCCAGCCTTGATGTAGTGAATCCGGTCGGCATCGACCTCAAAACCAAACCGCTCCTGACATTCCCACACAACCGCTGAAGCCAGTTCGTCATCCGGCATCCGGGGCAGGCGAACGTTTTTGACGCCTATTTCGTCGGCCCGCATACAACTGACGACGTTCCGCCCATGGAATACTCTGTTTGCGAGCATCTCGCGGATGGTTTCGATGAGAATTTTCCGGCGTGTCTGCCCGTCGGCGTCGGGCCTGACGGCGCTTTCGGGCAGATGGCGCAAAGCAGCGGCTGCGACGAACAGTTTATCTCGCACCACAGCCAGTTGCAGCATCTTGACGCTTTCGGCCCCTATGTCCAGACCGATCTGCCCGTACTTGGTTTTTGAAAGCAACTCAAACATCGCTGTGTTTTACGCAAACGCCCCGGCAATTGCCGGGTGGGCATTCCTGCCGCGTTTGCGTGCTCCTTTTACTATCTAATTTCCAGCGACACCTATCTGCCGGCCGCGCTACGGCAAGGGCCGACCTGACGAGCAGGTCGGTCGGCCAAGAGGTCCCTGCTAGTTTCCGGCGACCTCGACACGCCCGCTGACCGCCGCGACGGTTACGGTGTAAGTGTGCGAACCGGCCACAACGGCAACTGTCCCGGCATTGTCCGGTGAGCCAAGGGCGTCAAACGTAACAACCGACGAGCCGCCGAAATCCGCCGATGACACCGAAACATTCTTAAAACCGTCGCTCGTATCAAAATCAACTACGTACGCTTGTTTGCTAATCGGATGAATCAGGGTCCCGCTTGCGTTAGAGACAGTATAAGAATTGCCCGGAACGCTAAACGTTACCAACACAGGCGTCTGCGTCGTAATGGCCTGATTCTGAGCGTACTCCAGGTCGGACATTATCAACCTGGCGGCGGCAGAAGCCTGAAAACTGGTCGTACCTGCGGCATACGGAACTATTATCGTTGCGGCAACGGCCAATATGACCAGCACCACGATCATCTCAACAAGCGTAAAACCCGTTCGACTCCGCTCACGACAGGCCGTTCGACTTTGCTCACGACAGGCAGGGCTGTATCTATTTTTTCGGAAGTTTTCGGACATTGTTGGCCACCTTCTTTCCTTTGCCTGGTTCGACGAGGCTGACGCGGATATTGCCGCTTTTCAGCAGGTCGACGATCTTGTCCAGTTTCTTGTTGGTTTCCTGAGCGGCCTTCAGCATGGCTACACGCTGCGCCCTGGCGTCGAGCAGGATTGTATGGCGGCCAGACGAAGCCTCCCTGGCGCCTGCTCCGGCAGCGTCGGGTACGCCGGAAATCGGACCTTCGGCCCACAACCCGATAATCAGAACCGCCAGAAGCACCATTATCGCCGACAGGCAAAATCGAGTGTAGCCGTCGATTCTGACCGTGCAGCCTACTTTTTTTTCCTGCGTCAGGTTCATCGCAAACTCCTTTGTTTTCAATCGTTCCATGTCAGAATAGTTACCTCCGGCGTAACGCTGCCGGGTTCGGCGGAGAAGTCGTAGAGTGTCGCGAGGTCCTCGTCGTAATTCAGGACGTGTTGGCCTCCTAACACTCCGTAATAGCAGATCATGCCGCTGATCAGCGCGCCATTAATCGTGGTGCTGGATTGGTGGGTCGGTCCCCATGCCAGTATGCCCGAATTGGC